>JASHQH010000260.1 GCA_030037635.1 Acidobacteriaceae bacterium | reverse complement strand
CCGGCGTAATGACGCTGCCGCTGGCCATCCTGGCCTTCTTCGCCATGGCGCTGGGCCTTATCGGCACGCCCGCGTGGCCGTGGTTCCACGCTTTCCTTGATAACCATCCGGCCAAATTCGAATTCCACACCCTCTTGGAGCTCAGGCCGTTCCTCCTCATGACGGCGTCGTCAATCATCGTGATTGCCGGCATCGTGATCGGAGCGCGCGTGTACGGCAACAAGTCGCCCAAGCCGGAGGCGCCCGATGCCCTCGAAAAATCTGCGCCGTGGCTTTGGGCTCCGCTGCGCGGCCGCTTCTACGTCGACGAGCTTTACGGCGTCACCGTGATCGCTTTCTTCAAGTGGTGTGCGCGCGTGGCCGATTGGTTCGACTACCACATTTGGGGCGCGATGGTGGCCGATGTCGCATGGTTCTTCGCTCTTTGGGCGCGCTTGAATCGCTTTCTCGACATCGGCTGGGTCGACGGCAGCTTCGATAAAACCTGCGAAGAAATCTCGGAAGGCGGCGGCCTGCTGGCGCGCACTGAGAATGGCCGCGTGCAGAACTACCTTCGTATTCTCGCCGTAGCCGTGGTTGCGCTGGTCGCAATCCTTTTGTGGAGCAGCCGGCCATGAACGACTTTGGCAACGGGTTTCCGATTCTTACGCTGCTTACGGTGCTGCCGCTCATCGGCGCAGCAATTGCGTTTTTCGCTCAGCGGCACGCACGCGGCGTGGCTCTGCTTACCACGCTGGCCTGTCTCGTCATCGCGCTCGTCATCTGGACGCGCCTGCCGGCCGATGGCAGCATCGGCCTGGTTGAACGCGCCGCGTGGGCGCCCTCGCTGGGCATCGAGTATCACCTCGGTGTCGACGGCCTGGGCGCGCTCATGCTCCTGCTTTCCGCCATGGTCACGCTGATGTCGGTCGACGCCGCGCATCGCGTCCACCACATGCCCGGCCTTTTCTACGGACTTGTGCTCGCGCTCGAAGCCGGCCTTTTCGGCTCCTTTACCGCGCTCAATTTCTTTCATTGGTTTCTCTTCTGGGAGCTCAGTCTCATCCCCGCATTCTTTCTCATCAAACTGTGGGGTGGTCCGCGCCGCGGCCCCGCGGCCACGCAATTCTTCATCTACACCATGGCCGGATCGGTGGCGTTGCTGCTTTCGTTCCTCGCCATTTTTTTCGCCACCGGCTCCATGGATTTCGGCGAGCTCGCGTCCATGGCCGCATCGGGCACGCTTGCGCAAATGGTGGCATCGCACCTGGGCGCGGTGATGCCCTGGCTGGCTGTCGGCGTGCTCGCCGGCTTTGCCGTCAAAGTGCCCCTCATGCCTTTTCACACCTGGCTGCCCGCGGCTTACGCTGAAGCGCCGTCTCCCGTGACGATGCTGCTCACCGGGGCCATGTCGAAGATGGGTGTTTACGGCCTGCTGCGCATCGCTCTGCCCATCTTCGGCGTGCAGATCGCCGCCATGCGCACGCCGCTGCTGGTGCTCGCGGTCATCACCGTCGTCATGGGTGCGTGGGCTGCGTTCGCGCAAACCGATCTCAAGCGTGTCTTTGCCTACTCTTCCATCAATCATCTCGGCTACTGCCTGCTAGGCATCTTCGCGCTCGCCATTCCCGCATCGGGCGCAGCCGCGCAAGCCAGCCAGGCGGCCGCGCTTAACGGCGTCATCCTGCAGATGTTCAACCACGGCATCACTGCGGCCGCGCTCTTCTGGTTCATGGCCATCATCCAGATGCGCAGCGGCGGCCTGCGCGGCATCAACGACTTCGGCGGCCTGCGCAAGCCCGCACCCGTGCTCGCCGGCATGATGGGCATCGCCATGTTTTCCTCGCTCGGACTGCCCGGCCTCAACGGCTTCGTCGGCGAGTTCCTCATCTTTCGCGGCGTTTTTCCCTTGTCCTGGATCAGCGCAACGGTGTCGGTGCTTGGTTTGCTCATCACCGCGGTTTTCTTGCTCACCGTCATCCAAAAAGTCTTCAACGGTCCTGTGCCCGAGCACTGGGCCCACTTTCCTGATCTGCACCACAGCGAGCGCATGGCTCTGGCGCCCGTCATCGGTCTCATGTTTCTGCTTGGCCTTGTGCCGCAGCTCATCGTGGGCGCCATCAATCCCACGGTTGTGAACCTGCTGGCGCACTGGAGATTTTAAGTGTTGGCCTGGACGATCTACATCTCGTTTGCCGGCGCGCTTATCTCCGCGCTGCTGCCCAAGGGCAGACCGGCTCTGTCGCGCTGGTTCGCGCTCGCCGTGGCCGCGGGCGGACTCGCCATCGCCGTGGCCGGTTATGGCGCAGGCTTCGGCCAGGGCCGCCAGATCTTCATCGACGTGCTTTGGGTGCCCTCGATGGGCATTCACTACCTGCTCGCGGCCGACGGCATCAGCCGCGTTCTGGTTTTGCTCACCGGCATCGCCGCGGTCGCCGGCATTCTCTTCAGTTGGAATATCGACCTGCGCACCAACCAGTTTTTTGGCTTTTATCTGGCGCTCATCGGCGGCGTCTACGGCGTTTTCCTCAGCGGCGATCTCTTCCTGCTCTTCGTCTTCTACGAAATCGCCATCGTTCCCAAATATTTCCTCATCGCCATCTGGGGCTCAACGCGCCGCCAGTACGGCGCCATGAAGCTGGTGCTCTACTCGTTTGTCGGTTCATCCATGGTCCTCATCGGCCTGCTGGCGGCTTACACGACTGCGGGCTCGCACTCCACTGCTCTCGCCGATCTCGCCCGCGCCGGCCTGCCCGTCAGCTTCCAGATGTGGTGCTTCCCGCTGGTCTTCGTCGGATTCGGCATTCTCGCCGGCCTGTGGCCGTTCCACACCTGGGCGCCTACCGGCCACGTGGCTGCGCCCACCGCCGCGTCGATGCTGCTGGCCGGCGTGGTCATGAAGCTTGGCGCTTACGGCTGCCTGCGCGTGGGCATCGGTCTGTTTCCGCACGGCCTCGATCCCTGGGGATTTTCGTTCCTTGGGCTGGGCTCCTGGCGCGACGTCTTCGCGTGGCTTGCCGTCGTCGGCATTGTCTACGGCGCGCTGGTCGCGCTGGCGCAAACCGACTTCAAATTTGTCATCGGCTACTCCAGCGTCAGTCACATGGGCTTTGTTCTGCTCGGCCTTATGACGCTGAACCAGATCGGCGTGGACGGCGCGGTGTTGCAGATGTTCTCACACGGCATCATCGCCGGCCTGCTCTTCGCCATCGTGGGCCGTGTGGTTTACGACCGCACCCACACGCGCCAGTTTGCCGAGCTTGAGCCCATGCATCTCTCGCGCCGCCTGCCCTTCGCCGCGTGGGCTTTTGTGGGCGCCGGCGTTGCGTCCATGGGCCTGCCCGGCTTCTCCGGCTTTGTGGCCGAGCTGCAGGTGCTGGTTGGCGCGTGGCGCGCCAATCCCTGGTGGACTGTGGTCTCGGGCATCGGCATCATCGTCGGCGTGGCCTACATCTGGCGCGCGTTGCAAAAAGCATTCTTCACTGACGCGCTGCCCACTGCGCACGAGCTTGAAGCCGAGCAGGCGCATCCCTTCGCGCCCATCACCTGGCCTGAGATCGCCGGCGTGACGCTGCTGGGCG
>JASHQH010000259.1 GCA_030037635.1 Acidobacteriaceae bacterium | reverse complement strand
CGTCATTATTAGCGGTGTTGGGGGACTCGCACCCCGGCGACCACTCCGGCCGGTAGATGCTGGTGGGCGTTCCGATATAGCTGCAGTTGCTCTTGTCGTAGCTCTTCAGGGACGATACCGGGCTCCACTCCGCTACCGGGTCGCCGCCGGCGTTCAGGAAGCGGGAGCGGGAGACCGCCGAACTCCATTGAACCCAGGAGTTCTTGAGAATGTGGTTGCCATCGAGAATCAGGCTGCCGATTTCCGGAGTTCTATCCTGGTTCGACTCATAGAACTTGGCCTTGGGGCCGATTTCGTAGTACCACTTGTCGAGCCAGTCGTCGAAATCGGAAAGCAAGAAGCGCAGCGCAAAGTTGGTAGTTTCGCTCTTCTTAAAATCGAGGGTGCTGGTATAGCCCCAGCGATACTCGTGGAAGCGATACATGCGCTCAGTGTCGCTGTCGTAATAGGGAGTTGTCGAGCCGTCGGGGTTGATGTCCGGGCTGGGCTGGATGTTATTAATGCCGGCGCCGTTGTAATCCTCCTCGAAGCCGCCAATCAGGCCCCAGCGATTGGTTGCGCCGAAGCGCATGCCGGCGGTCAGGCTCGCCTTACCCATGTAGCGGGTATTCATGATCGGTGTGTAACCCATCGTTGTTTCCGCGCTGAAATAGGGCTGCGCTCCCGCCGACTTCGTGACCAGGTTAACCGAGCCGCCGATGCCGCCCGCGTCCTGATCGGCGGAAAGGGTCTTGTTGACGACGATGGACGCCACCATGTTGTCGGGAACCGTCGTGAGGTCAACCTGCTCAACGACCACCTCCGGTGCGGGAACGGTCACGCCATCGACCGTGACGTTGGTCAGCCGCGGATCCAGTCCACGCACCTGGACGTACTCGCCCTGGCCTTCGTTGCGTTGCAGCGTGACGTCCGGCAGCCGGCCAACCGCATCGGCGATGTTGGCGTTGGGCAACGAAATGATTTGGGTATACGGCATCACATTGACGATGTTGGCGGAGGTAATTTCTTCATTGACGGCCTGGGCTACGGTCTGCAGCGGACCGGACTGGGCCGATACGACTACTTCCTCGCCGGTGGACCCAACCCGGAGCACCAGGCTGAGAGTCTGCGTTTCACCAGCGGTCACAGTAACGCTTTGCGTCAGCGGCTGAAAGCCTGCAGAAGTGACGCTGATGGTATATGTGCCAGGAGCAAGACCTGTGACACTGAACAGTCCTGTGCCATTGGTTGTGGTTACGGCGCTGCCAGGAGTGACCACGATGCGCGCTCCCGGGATCACGGCTTTCGATGAGTCGGACACCGTGCCGCTGATAGATGCTGTCTGCAACTGGGCGAGCATACCGCGCTGAGCGAAGAGAATTAGGAAAAGAGCCGCAGCCAGACCGCGCCAATGTTTGTGCATCATCTCTTACCTCCAACGACGATTTCACTGGTAATCGACACTTCGGGAGCGCGTGGGCCGCGCGAATGATGAGAGTATCGAGGCGAAATCTTATTTGAATCTTAGGAACGGGGTGTCTGGCGCACGATTTACAGAGAATTTACAGAAGGCCACTACGATCCATTGCAGGATTACGCTCATGCAAGTGCTGGTTGTCGAGGACAAGCGCAGTCTCGCGGTTCACCTTGGGCGCGCGCTACAAGGGGAGGGACACTCCGTCACGCTTGCCTATGACGGTGAGGAGGCACTTCGCCTGGGTAAGACCAATGCCTACGATGTGATGCTTCTCGACGTGATGCTGCCGCGAGTCGACGGCCTGACCGTCATAAAAAAACTGCGCGAAGGCCGGCTGGGGGCGCAGGCGATCATTGTTTCCGCTCGCGATTCGATGCGCGACATCGTGAGCGGATTAGACGCCGGCGCCGATGATTACTTGACGAAACCGTTTGCGCTCGATGTGCTCCTGGCCAAAGTCCGCGCCGCGGCGCGCAGAGTTTCCGTGCGCCCGCCCCAGCCGATGCAGTTTCAGGATCTGGTTTTTCGCCCACACGAGTTTGAAATCATGCGCGGCTCACGAGTCGCCTCTCTCACGCGCACCGAGTGCGCTTTGCTGTCGGTGCTGATGCGACGCGTACGCTCGGTTGTTCCTCATGCTGTGCTTATCGAGGAGGGATGGGGCGGCGACGCGGAAGTAAGTTTCGATAGCCTCTACGTATTCATTCGCGCGCTTCGGTCCAAGATCACCCATTCGGGCGAAATCGAACTCCTCCATACCATCCGGGGTGTCGGTTACTCGCTGCGGAGCGAATCGTGCTGAAAGGCCGCATTTCGATCTCGCTGCGGCTGACGATCTGGTTCGGCGCCATCTTTCTCGCCGGTTGGGTTCTCTTCGGCGCCGCCATGTGGCTGAATCTGAAGCGCACGCTCAACGACGAGCGTTATCTGACTCTGAGCCACCGCCTGGACCGATTGCGCGCCATGCTCGATAAAGATCAGGGCGAGGATGCGGCTGCGCGCTTTGAAGACCTGAGGGACTTTGCTCACGCAACCGGCGGAGGACTTGTTGAGATCTTTGCCGCTGACGGGTCACGCGTGTTTCCTTCACCCTCTTCGGCTGCCCGGGCGTTTCCCTGGCCGGCGATTCGAGCAGGTAGCGGAGAGAAGCTTTCCCACATTGCGGGCGAGGACCAGCCCTACTGGGTGCTGCAGCGGCAATCGGTGCTCAATGGCCAAACCGTTTATCTGACTGCGGCGGCGCCCGAAGGCGGAAACCTTCTCGTGCTCGATCGCTTTTGTGTGGGACTGTTCGCGTCGGTGCCGCTTCTCCTGCTGATTTCGTCGGCGGGCGGCTATCTGCTGAGCCGTAAAGCACTGAAGCCCGTGGATCAGATCACCGCAAAGGCGCGCTCGATCAGCATCTCCAATCTTTCGGAGCGCCTGCCGGTGAGCAGAACGGGAGATGAGCTGGAGCGCCTTGCGGATACGTGTAATGCAATGCTGGCTCGGCTTGAGATAGCTGTCAATCAGATCAAGCAATTCACGGCGGATGCCTCGCACGAACTACGCGGGCCACTGTCGTTCGTCCGCACGGTGGCGGAAGTCGCGCTGCGAAACCCAAATATCGACGCCGAAAGCCGTGCCGCTTTTCGGGATATTGTGGAAGAGACCGCCAAGGCCACGGTCGTGCTGGAGGACATGCTCACATTGGCGAGAGCCGATGCCGAGCGCGGCGAAAAGGCTCTGGAATCGCTGGACCTGGTCGCAGTGGTTGAGGAGGCTTGCGAGCTCGCCCGTCCGATCGCGAAAGAGCGTCATCTTTCGCTTTCGGTTTCTCTTGATGCTCCGCGGCAGATTTGCGTTCTGGGCGATTTCGCCACCTTGCGGCGCCTTATATGGATCTTGCTTGACAATGCCCTCAAGTACACTCCTGCGCCGGGATGCGTCGATGTTGTCTTGAGCGCAAACTACAAAAACGCGACTGTGCAGGTGAGCGATAACGGAACGGGCATCTCGGAAGCAGATCTACCCCACATCTTCGACCGCTTTTACCGCGCCGATCCCTCGCGCAGCCATATTGAGGGTTCCGGCCTTGGGCTGGCCATCGCAAAGTGGATAGCCGAATTCCATCACGCTGACCTTACAGTCTCGAGTCAGCTTCAAAGAGGCTCCGTCTTTCAATTGGCCTTCCCTCTATGTTCCAGTCCGAATCCAAACTGAGGATAGTGCGCGGTGCCGCCCGCTTGTGCAGGTGTCAAAAGATGCAGGTTTCTAATGGTCTTTACTTTTGCTAGAATGTAAAGCGAGGTATCTGCGACATGGAAGCAACACTCAGCAGCAAGGGGCAGGCTACGATTCCCAAGGCAGTTCGCGAACGGCTGCAGATCAAGCCGGGCGATCGGTTCAAGTTCTTCTTCCATCCGGACGGTGTGATCATTCTTCCCAGGATTCCGGCCAAGCGCCTCAAGGGCAGCGTTCCCAAGCTGCCACGATCAGTTTCTCTTAAGGAGATTGATCGCGCGATTGAAGCGGGCGCCACGGAGAGATTTCGGCGGAAAAGATGATCGGTCTTGATACGAACGTCCTTTTGCGGTTCCTGGTGCAGGACGACCTGACGCAGTCGCCCAGGGCAACTGAGATCATGGAGCGCCGTCTGACAAAGCAGAATCCTGGATTTGTCAGTATTGTATGTATCCTGGAGATCGTTTGGGTTCTTGGGAGTTTGTACAAGCGCTCACGGTGGGAGATCGCCGACCGGATCGAAATGCTATTGGCGGCCGACAACCTTCAAGTCCAAAACGAGCAGGAAGTCTACCAGGGAGTCATTGCGCTCAGGAACGGAACCGGCACGTTCGAAGACGCCCTGATTGGCGGCCTAGGCGCCTGGTGGGGTTGCTCAGCAACTCTCACGCTTGACCAAAACGCTGCTAAACGGCTGAATGGATTTCAACTTATCTGACGCACTTGTCCATCGATCCTCTCTCGCGGTCACACGAAACAGGCACCAGTTTCCGTCAAAACGACGCGTGCACCTCCGCGCCGGTGTAGTGGACCCATCTAGAATAGTTTCGCTGTCTATTCCGTATGCCAAGTCGATCTTTCGCTTTTTTCGATCGGGGTTTCAACGGATTGCGTAGCCGCCATCCACCCGGATCGTAGTGCCGGTAACAAAGTCCGAA
>JASHQH010000258.1 GCA_030037635.1 Acidobacteriaceae bacterium | reverse complement strand
CTTAGGACGAGGTTGGCAGCATATGGATCGAGCGGCGCCGAGGTCGGCGTCATCTGTGAAGTGTTTCTGCCGTGCTCGAAGATCAGCACCACGCCTGCCAGTATGGCGAGAACGATGGCCGCAGCCACCACCATGGGAAGCCAGCTTCGCTCCTGCTGCGGCGCAGGGTGCACAAGTTGTGGTCCCGTGCTCACGAGCGAGATTGTACACCCGCATCTGCTCCAGGCCTTCCCGTTTTCGTGACCCTCCGGCACTCCGGCAGTCTTTCGCTCATGGGAGATGAACAGTCGCCGACTTTTCATCAAATCGGCCTCGATTTTCGCGAATCGGCGGAAGTCGAAACGCGTCTAAGCTGGTAAGGCAGGATGCGATTTTTGGATGTGGATCATCGCTGCTTCGGGGACTTGTCCGCGAAGGAACCGGGGGTGCGACGGATTCGTAACTTGAACTCAGGAGCATTTCAAGGCAGGAAACATGCAACCCTCCCCCATCTCCTCGACTGCCGTCCAGCACGCATCGCGGCCTGGTGTTACGCCGGCCAGCAAACTGGCTGACCGCGCCTACCAGATTCTCACCATCGTCTCCATGCTTCTGCTTCTGGGCAGTCTTTGGCTGTTCCGGTAATTGCGGGCTTGCACAGGCCGCTATCGCTTCCCGGCCTATTTCTGTGCGTCCTTCTTTTGAGGGTTGGGTCAATCCTTCTTCGAAGGAAAAGGGTTGCGGCGATGCCGCGACGGGCGTGGTCGCTGGGTTGCTGCGGATGTCTCACCCAAATCGCGCCCGCCTCACGGTCTGCCTGAAGTCATCTCCCTTCATCTCCACACGCACGCACATTTCGGCCAGGCGCGAGCGCATACGGTCGCCGATGCGGTCGCCAAGCGTGTCTTCATATCTGGCGGGCTTAATTCCGGCTTTGTCGGCTGTAAGCCCTCCTCCAGCGGCGCGATCAGCGTAATTTGTGGTGATGATCGTAGATTGATTGTCGTTGTAACGCGTGTTCAGAATGAGCGCCACCGTATCCCACACCCACTCGTTGGGCTTTTGCGCGCCCAGATCGTCGAGCACCAGCACCTCGGCCGCGAAGACCGGCTTCAGCAGCTCGAGCTCTGTGGTCTTCACTTCGGGGTTGTAGCTGTTCTGAATCTTCTTGAGCAGCTCGCGGTAATCGCAGAATAGCCCCTTGGCTCCGCGCTCGCGGATGAGTCGCCGCAGGATTCCCACGGCCAGGTGCGTCTTACCCAGCCCTGTGCCGCCCGCAAAGAGCAGGCCGCGCCCGGCCGTATCCACCGGATAGGATTCTACAAATCTGCGCGCGTTTTCCAGTGCCCAGCCCAGGGAAGCGTCGGCTCCCGGATAGGAGGGGTCGAAAGCATCCAGCGTGCAGTTGCGGTAGCGCTCGGGGACGCAGGCCGCGGCCAGCCGACGCGCCTCGCGCTCCGCATCCTGGCACTCGCACGGACGGCTCACCCACTTTCCAGCCCCGTCAATGACCCTTACCAGCCCTACGCCATCGCAAATCGAGCAAACCGTCATGGCTGTTTTCCAGCCTAACGCAGCGGGGCCTGCGCAGCTTCGGTGTACGTCTGGGATGCTGTGTGGAAAAGACATGCCGTCCCCGTTGCAGCGTTTCAGCGTTCAAGCTGAGCGTTCAAGTTGTCTGCGAGCAGGCCATTCATCGGTTTCTGGCCTGAGATACGGCATTGCATTCTATTTCGCATCCGTTAATATAGGAAACGCAGAAACTCTCCGATCTCCTTTTCCCTGCGAGGCCCCATGAATCAAGCCAGGAAGTCGATTACGGTCATTGTGTTTTGCTGCGCTGCTGGGGTATATCCGGCGCGCATCGCACTCGCCCAGGGACCATCCCCGAACGAAGCCCTCATCGCCCGCCGCAATGCCATCGAGAAAGAGCTTGAGTCAGTTGCCATCATCGAGCGCAAGGTGATGGTGCCGATGCGCGACGGCAAGCGCATGCAGGCCGATATCTACCGGCCCAAAGACGAGTCGAAGAAATATCCCATCATCTTCGTTCGCACCCCTTACAACTTCAATTACTGGGATGTGGCGCTGGGCGCACCCCGCGATATGTCAGCCGCCCTCGACGCGGTCAAGCGCGGCTGCGTCTACATTGAGATGAACGAGCGCGGCCGCTATTTCTCTGAGGGCGACTACGACATTCTCGGCGTGCCGCTCACTGATTCGGACGACGAGTTTGACTGGATGAGCGCACAGCCCTGGACCACCGGCAAAGTCGGCCTCATCGGCTGCTCTTCCACCGCCGAGTGGCAGCTCAATGTGGCCTCGCGAGGCAACAAGGCGTTGGCCGCCATCATCCCTGAAAGCTTCGGCGCGGGCGTGGGCCGCGTGGGGCCCTACTACGAGCAGGGCAACTGGTTCCGCGGCGGCGCGGTGCAGATGCTATTTGTCCCCTGGGTTTATGAATCGGGCCTTGAAACCACCGACGCCAAACCCAACTTCCCCCCGGGCACTTCGCAGGATGCGCTGGTCGCGGCAGCAAAATCCTGGGACCTCGCCGCGCATCCGCCGGCTGTCGACTGGTCGAAAGCTCTCTGGCATCTGCCCGAAAAAGACATTCTGGCCGCCATCGGCGCGCCGCACGGCATCTTCGCAGACCCCACGCCCTCCGGCCAGCCGGGCATGATCGAGCGCGCCCCCAACGATCCCACCTGGTACAAAGGCGGCCTTTGGCACGACAACATGCGCATCAATGTTCCCGGCCTCTGGCTGATGACCTGGTACGACGTGAGCGTGGGCCCCAACATCGCTGCCTACAACCGCGTCCGGCAGACCGCCGACCCGGCCGTCGCCGACGAGCAATACGCCGTCATCGCGCCCGTCCCTCACTGCAGCTACAAGCGCACCACCGAGCACACCATGGTAGGCGACCGCGACATGGGCGACGCGCGCCTGGACTACGACGCGCTCACCTGGGCCTGGTTCGACCGTTTTCTCAAAGGCCAGGACGACGGAGCGCTGGCCAAGACGCCCAAAGTTCAGTACTACACGATGGGTTTGAACAAGTGGCAGTCTTCCGATGTATGGCCGCCCGCCGACGCCCATCCGGTTACGTTCTATCTGGCCAGTTCCGGACGAGCCAATTCGATCGCCGGCGACGGCTCCTTGGCCACGGCCGCGCCCGGCCAGGACTCACCCGACAGGTTCACCTACGACCCCATGAATCCCGTGCCCACGCATGGCGGCGGTTTTTGCTGCATGGGCCCCGACTATAAGCCCGGCGCCATCGACCAGCGCAGCGTCGAAGCGCGCGATGATGTTCTCGTCTACAGCACCGATTTCCTTAAGCAAGGCCTCGAAGTCAGTGGCCCCGTCGACGTCACCCTCTACGTCTCCAGCGACGCCAAAGACACTGACTTCACCCTCAAGCTTGTCGACGTTTTCCCCGACGGCACCGCATTCAACATCGACGACAACATCCAGCGCGCGCGTTATCGCGACGGCTACGACAAGCCGCCCGTGTGGATGGAAAAGGGCAAGGTGTACAAGATTGCGTTCCAGCCCATCCAGACCAGCATTTACTTTCCGCCCGGCCATCAGCTGCGCATCGAAGTCAGCAGCAGCGACTTTCCCCGTTTCGACCGCAACCTGAACACCGGCGGCAACAACTTCGACGAGACCCAGGGAGTGGTAGCGCATAACCAGGTGCACCATTCATCCGCGTATCCATCCAGCATCACTCTCAGCGTGGTCGCGCACTGAAAGTGCGTTGATGATTGCAACGCCAGCGCCGGCACGCCGCCGCAGATTCGCTGTTGGGACGATTTGAGTCCACGATTTTCAGTTGGTTGGCGAGAGCGTCGAGGACACGATTGATGAGGCCGCGCTTGTCCTCGGTGGGTGCACCAGGATGGGCAGAATGACCGAGACAATCATGATGATGGCAATGACGTGCAGGCCACCGGTGTAGTCGCCGGTGCGTTTGAGGGTGTGGGCCAACAACAACGGCCCGAAGGCGCTGGCTGTACCCCACGCCGTCAGCATCAACCCGTAGATCGGGCCCACGTTTCGGCTGCCAAAGTAGTCCGCTGCAAACGCCGGCATGGTGCCGAAGCCGCCTCCGTAGCACATCAGGATGACGAACGAAACCACGCTCATAGTCTGGTAATTTGCAAGCGAGGGCAGCATCCAGAACAGGACGCATTGCAGCAGGAACATCATCACGAAAGTCCAGCGGCGCGTGATGCCGTCGGAGACCCAGGCCCAGAAGATGCGCCCCGCCGCATTGCCGATACTCACAATGCCCACCATGCCCGCAGCCGCAGCCGCGCTCACGGCCGAGATCTTCTGGAACATGGGCGATTCCTGCGAGATCAGCGAGATGCCCGCGGTGACGTTGAGGAAAAGGATCAGCCAGAGCGCCCACCACTGCCATGTGGCCAGAGCCTCGGCGAGCTTATAGTCCTTGGTGGCACGCTGCGCTTGCAGTGTGGCGCTGGGCGTCCAGCCCTCGGGCCGGTAGCCCTCCGGCGGGTTCTGCATAAAGATGCCGGTGATTACCGTGACCACGAAATACGCGATGCCGAGGTAGGCGAAGGTCTTTAGCACGCCCACGGTCTGAATAAGATGCGAGGCCACGGGCGCGGTGACCAGCGCGCCGGCGCCAAAGCCCCCCACGGCGATGCCGGTGATGAGCCCGCGCCTATCGGGAAACCACTTGACCAGCACGGCTACCGGCACAATGTAGCCAAAGCCCAGCCCAATGCCGCCGATCACGCCGTAGGTGAGATAGAGCCACCACAAGCTGCTTGTGTAGCTGGCCAGAAACACGCCGAGTCCGTAGAGAAATCCGGCTGTGAGCGCCACCACCCGCGGGCCTTTCTTGTTGAGCCACAGGCCGCCGAAAAACGCTGCCACGCCCAGCACAAAAATGCAGATGGTAAAGGTAAGCGTCACGTCGGTCACCGACCACGCGAATTTCTTGGTGAGCGGGATGCGGAATACGCTCCACGCGTATACGGCGCCAAGGGCTACTTGCATGAAAAAACCTGCAACCGCCATTCCCCAACGGTTTTTCATCGAATCTCTCCTGCGGGAGCTCACGTTCGCTGAACCTGGAGTGACGTTCGCGAGTTGGCCCTGCCGCGGCCCCGATCGGACCCACGACTCCGTGACCGATTTGAGGATGCTAAACCGCTTTCTTTGGGGCCGTAAAGCGCTTTCTCTTGAGAAGGAAGGGAACTTCTATGAATTTTCAGTGAATCGTTCCACGTCGGACGGACCGTTCCATGGTTTGCGTGCGCCGGGGAACCGCGGCCCCACCCCTTAACGCGGTGAGCGATTCGAGCCCACGATTTTCAACTGATTGCCCAGGGTATCGAGGAATCGGTTGATGAGCGCCATGCTGCGGCGCAACTCGGGCTGGCGGAACTGGCTCAGCAGCGGCAAAAGCTTTGGCGGCTCGATGACAGGTTTGCGCTCGCTGCCCAGCGTCTGCTCCACCGCGACCGCAATGCACTCCAGCAGGTCGGGGTTGATGGAGGCGAGCATCTGGCCGAGGATGAGCAGATTGCGCAGCGCACGGGCCCCTTGCGGGGATCGGGCCGCGCCCGCCGCGCGCTCCAGAATTTCGTCGCCGGCGCTCAGCGTGCCGCGCAGCAGTTGAAGAATTCCGGCCTGGCGCGACTGCTCAAGAAGTTCGTAGGCATCGAGCAGCGCTTCGGCGTGCTCCTGCGGAGCGCGTTCCAGACGATCGAGAAGCTCTTTGCGCGGATCGCGCGGGGGCAGTTCAAGAGGTATAGGCTGAGCCATCGGGTTGCGCTCCTTACTTGGTTTGAATCTGAACCAATCCACCCGGCACGCGATAGTCGCTGCGCTTCCACTTGCGCTCCACTTCCACTCCCTGTTGCGGGGTGGGATGGCCGAAACGCGAATTGCCTCGCGGAAGCGGCGACTTGCCGTTGGCTTCGATCAGCTGCAGGCGCACGCTGGCCTCCTTGTAGGCCGGAGTGCTGGTCACCTTGTCGGTGCAACTGCTGGTGAGCCGGTTCACGGGCTCCTCCACCGAGTTCATGGGCATGTAAAGTTGATTGCCCTTCACGCGATCGGTGACCAGCGCCCGCACGCGCAGGCTCCCGAAGCGCGAGGTGAGCTCAACCTCGCTTCCGCTCTCGATTCCGCGCTCCCCGGCAAGTTCCGGCGAAATCTCAACAAAGGTTGACGGAACTTTCTCGCGAATGCCTGCGGTCCGGTAGGTGAGGTTGCCTTCGTGAAAGTGCTCCAGCAGGCGGCCATTGTTCAGATGCAGGTCGTAAGCCACTTCGGGCTGGTTGCTCGGTTCGGTAAAGGCGAGCGGGAAGAACTTGGCTTTGCCGCTCGGCATGTTGAATTCCTTGGTGTAGAGCAGTGGCTGGTCGGAGCCATTTGCGGCGACCGGCCATTGCAGCGATCGGTAGCCCTTGAGTCGCTCATAGGTCACACCGGCCATGATGGGCGTGAGCGATGCGATTTCGGCGTAGATGTCTGCCGGGTTTCTGTAGTTCCAGCCGGCGCCGAGGTGGTTGGCGATCTCCTGGATGATCTGCCAGTCGGGGCGGCTGTCTCCGAGTGGCTCAAGCACCTGGTAGAGCCGTTGGATGCGCCGCTCCGTACTGGTAAATGTGCCTTCTTTTTCCAGGCTCGGACTGGCCGGCAAAACCACGTCGGCAAAACGGCAGGTTTCAGTGAAGAAAATATCCTGCATCACAAAGAAATCCAGCTTCGCGAGCGCTTCGCCCACGTAATTCGCATTGGAGTCAACCAGGCTCATCTCTTCGCCGAAGACATACATTGCCTTGAGGCGCCCGTCGACGATGGCATCAATCATCTGGTGGTTGTTCAGGCCGGGTTTGGGAGGCAAACTCACATTCCACGTGCGCTCGAATTTCGCGCGAATTGCGGGGTCGTCCACCTTCTGATAGCCGGGGAAGAAATTCGGCATGGCGCCGTGATCGCTGGCTCCCTGCACATTATTGTGCCCGCGCAATGGATAGGCGCCCGTGCCCGGACGCATGTAATTTCCGGTTGCCAGCAGCAGGTTTGAAATGGCCGTGGATGTGTCGGAGCCGGCAATGTGCTGGGTGACTCCCATCGCCCACAGGATGCACACGCTCGGGGCTTCGGCAATCATGTGCGCCACTTTGATTAATGATTCCTTGGGCAGGCCGCAGCGCTCGCTGGCCATTTCCAGCGTGAAGGCCTCCAGGCTCTTGATGTACGCGTCGGCGCCTTCCACCCATTGTTCGATGAAGCTGGTCTTGGCGAGGCCGTTGTCAAACAGATAGCGCGTGATGGCGGATAGCCAGATGAGGTCAGTGCCCGGCCTGGGGTGCAGAAAGACGTCGGCGCGGCGGGCCATCTCGTGCTCGCGCAGATCGGCGACGATGAGCTTCTGCCCGCGCAGTTTGTGCGACCGCTTGACACGCGTGGCCAGTACGGGATGGCTTTCCGCCGTGTTGCTGCCGATTATGACGACCAGGTCGGCCTGCTCGATGTCGCTGATCGATCCCGAATCGCCGCCGTATCCTACGGTCCGCCACAACCCCACCGTGGCCGGCGCCTGGCAGTAGCGCGAGCAATTATCCATATTGTTCGTGCCGATCACCGCGCGCGCCAGCTTCTGCATCAGGTAGCTCTCTTCGTTGGTGCACTTCGACGAGGAGATAAAAGCCAGCGAATCCGACCCCGCGGCGGCCTTGACTTCGGCGAATCGCCGCGCCACCAGCGACAACGCCTCATCCCACGTGGCCTTGCGAAACCTTCCCTTCTCGCGGATCAGCGGAGTGGTGAGCCTGTCGTGGCTGTTCACGAATCCCCAGCCGAATTTTCCTTTGACGCACGTCGAGACGCCGTTGGCGGGCCCTCGCACAGGCTCGACCTTCAGAATGCGACGGTCGCGCGTCCAGATATCGAAGCTACAACCGACACCGCAATAGGTGCACACGGTTTTGGTGCGCTTGATGCGTGAGGCGCGCATGGCCGCCTCAATTTCAGAGAGAGCCAGAACGGAGCTGTAGCCCATTTCTGGCTCCAGTTCCTTCACCACCTCGATCATCCGTTCGCGCGCCAACTGGGGCAGGGCAGTGAGGTAGCCGGCCTCGGCCAACATGGAGTTCTCCATGAGCGCATTGCAGGGGCAGACCGAGACGCAGTGACCGCACGAAACGCAACTCGACTCGCCGATCGCTGCGCCTCCATCCCAAAGCACCCGCGGGTGCTCATCCTCCCAGCGGATGCTGAGGGTTTCGTTCACCTGCAGGTTCTGGCAGGCTTCAACGCAGCGCCCGCACAGAATGCACTGGTCGGGATCGTAGCGGTAAAACGGATTCGAGAAGTCTTTTGGGAAGGGTTTCGGTTGGAAAGGAGTGTTCTGGTGCTCAATCGCCAGCAACTTGGTGGTGTTGTGCACGGTGCAGTTGCCGTTGTTGTTGTCGCACACCGTGCAATACAACAGATGGTTGCCGAGAATCCGGTCGAAGGCCTCGCGCTGGGCGCTCTCTGCACGCTGAGTATCCGTAGCCACAACCATGCCATCGGCTGCAACCGTTGCGCACGCCCGCACCAGCTTCCCGTCCACTTCCACCATGCACGTATCGCACGTCTGAATGGGGCCAAGCTGGGGGTGATAACAAACCTGGGGGATCTTCACTTCCGCGCGGTTGATCACGTCGATCAGGCGCTCGCCCGCGGTGAACGCGCGCGCCTCAGTGTTAATGGTGATTGTCGCCATGGCTTACCGATCCTCGCGGGGGGGAAACGAAATCCGAGTGGTGTTATCAGGCCCTGGCCCGGGAAACAGGTGGCGAGATGCACCGCATCGATTATCACATCTTCCGCTAATCGCCCTACATCTGGCAGCGCGATTCGCCGGCATAAACCACGAAGCGGCGCCCGCGCAGAAATCCGATCAGCGTGAGGCCTAATTCGCGGGCCAATTCAACCGCCAGGCTGGAGGGAGCCGAGACCGAAGCCACAATGGGCACGCCAGCGGCGATGGCCTTCTGCACAATCTCAAATCCTCCCCGTCCGCTCACCAGGAGCACATGCTCTCTGAGAGGAATCATGCCCTTCAGCAAAGCCCATCCCACAATCTTGTCGACGGCGTTGTGCCGCCCGATGTCCTCGCGGAGCGCAACCAGCTCGCCCTTGCCGTCAAAGAGCGCCGCGGCGTGCAGGCCGCCCGTGCGCTCGAACACCGGCTGCGCGGCGCGCAATTTCTCGGGCAGGGCGCACAGCGCATCTACATCCATGATGAGAGGCGAGTCGACCGGCCGCAGCCCCTTGGCCCGCACCTCATCGATTGAGGTTTTGCCGCAGAGCCCGCAGCTCGAGGTGGAGACGAAATTCCGCTCTGCGTTGGTGGGCCGCAGTGTCCCTTCGCGCAGGTCAACCTCCACCACGTTGTTCGGCCGGCCCAACATCGGCAGCGGGTCGCTGCCGAATCCAAGAATCTGCTCGCGGTTGGTGATCAGGCCCTCGGTCCACAAGAACCCGGCCGCCAATTCGCGATCGTTGCCCGGTGTGCGCATGGTGACGACCAAAGGTTTGCCGCCGGCACAAATCTGCAGCGGCTCCTCGGCGGCCAGGTAGTCGCTCCCTGAGCGCACCACGCCGTTTTCCCACTCCGTCACTTTAACTGGTGCAACGCCCTGCTGCGTTGTATCCACTCGCCGGCTCCCACCGATCGCTTTAGATGAGGGTATATCGGTTCGCGGTTCTTGTGTGCGCATTTGAGAGCATGCGGCTGCTCGAAGAGGCGTAGGCCCTCAATTTATTCCGGGAGTTCGGGCCACAATGGTGCAGCGGCTGCCTCCGGCTTTCTTGCAGCGGTCCTTGGCATCCTCGTCCGCCATGGATTGGTCGAAGCCGCCTGCCGCGATCGAAAGCGCCCCATGCTCATCGGCAATCAGGGTTTTGTAGGGAGCGTCAAGCAGGAAGCGCTTCCATGTTTCCGCATCTTTGGCGGCCAGCCCGGCCGGCATGGGCACATCGGGCGGTTCCGGAGCCGGCAACACCGTGTCGCCGAGCGGAAGCAGATTATGCGACTTGAGATAGGCATCGACGAGATCAGACCAGGCAGAAACGTGCGCGTAGAGGTGGTGGCCATCGTCTCCGTCGGGAGGCATCATTTGAAATTGCACCATGGCTCCGGATTTTGTATAAGCCGCTTCAAACTGTTGCGCCATGGGCGGAGTAAACCAATGGTCGTTCTGCGCATAGATCCAGAGCATGGGCAGGTCGCCGCGCTTGTGGGCTTCTTTGCCGAAGGCGCGAAAGGCATCAACCAGGCCGGGCAGGTTGCAGTTGTTCTCGTGGCCGTCGCCGCCGCGGCCCCCGGCAAAACTGATGGCTGCCTTCAGGCCACGCGGCGGGTCGGCAGAAAGCGCTACTTGCGCAAAGCCGCCTGTGGAGACGCCGGCACTGATGATCGTCCCGGTGTCGACCTCGGGTAACTTCTCAGCGTATTTCATCACCGCGCGCAGATCCTCGACGCTGGCCTTGCCCGCCTCCTGAAAACTTCCGTTTCCGGCGCGGCAACCGCCATTGGTACTGTCCTGCTTGCCCCCGGAGCGGCCATATCCTGAACGAACCACCACCATCACGAAGTATCCGCGGCGCGCGAACCACTGCGCCTGCCTCATCTGCGACCAGGGAGTTACATGCGCCCGATCGGCGGGGTCATGGGCGGTTCCGTGCGTCAGCACCGCCAGCGGCTGCTTACCGGGCAGGTTGAAATAAACCTCAAGCACGTCCAGGCCGTTTGGAAAGGCCCTCGGTGCCGGCACCAAAAGCTCCTTTTGAACCAGGTGATAGTGACTGGCAGGGGCCTGCGGGGGCGTCGCTGCCTGAGTTGCAGGTTGCTGCGCGACGCCGGCTGCAGGCAACAGTGCCAGCATCAGGTTCAAGCCGAAGAAAAACGGCGTTTTTCGCATGACTAACAGTCCAGGCGGTCGTTTTCAATCGCAATCTTTGTTTTGAATTCCGCGTGGAATTTATTGTTCCTTCAATCTATCTCAAAGGGAACGGAGGCCGCACCAACGCTTGCGAAATTGACCCGCCGCACTGCTATCCTTTTCTCGTTTGCAGGGGGTCGCGATGGCCGCCTTCAGTTCGCTGAAATTCTACGGGTGCGCTTGCCTCATCGCTTGCGCCGTCCTGCTTCCGCTATGCCGGGCTCACGGTCAAGGAAACACGCAATATACCTCGACCGTCATTCCGGTTGGCGGCGATCCTCAGGCCATCGCCGTTGCTGACCTCAATCATGACGGCTTCCCCGACATCGTCCTGGCCAATCCGGAATCCGGCACGGTCACCGTTCTACTTGGCGACGGCAAGGGTCACTTCCTGAAAGCCCCAGGTTCACCTTTCCCGGCGGGGCACTCGCCCAACAATATCGGAATCGGAGACTTCAATAGCGACGGCAATCCCGACCTGCTCATTGCCAACCACCAGGCGCCGTATGTGACCCTGCTCCTCGGGGATGGGCGCGGGAGCTTCCATCCGGCGCCTCATTCGCCGTTCACAGTGGATGTGAGGCCTCATCCCCACAGTCTGGCGGTTGGGCATTTCTGCGGGCCCGATCAGCCGCTCGACGCCGTCATTGACAGCTGGGGCACCCGGGAGGTCGAGTTGCTGCTGGGCGACGGCAGGGGTGACCTTCGCAATGGTCCGAAATTTCCCGCCGGTCCGGGATCCGATGTGTCGTTGCTTGCTGCCCATCTCACCCGGGACGGAGAGCTCGATATCGTGATGCCCGATACCGACATCGGAAACTGGAATGCGAACGTCGTCAGCGTGCTGCTTGGAGACGGCAAATGCGGATTCCGCCCGGCGCCCGGCTCGCCGTTTCCCGCCGGCGCTGTGCCCTGGAGTGTCGCCGTGGGCGACTTTAACAACGACGGCATCCCCGATTTGGTTCTGGTGCCCTACGGCCCGCAAGTTCGCGACCCTCGCCAGATTGCGGCCACCGTGCTGCTCGGCGATGGCCACGGCGGCTTCCATCCCATGCCCGGCTCGCCCTTCGCGCTGCCGGGATGCGCCAATCCCAGTCGCGCCGCTGCAGGAAGCCTCCTAGGAAACCAGTCACACGATTTCGCGGTAAGATGTTCGAACCGCTCCAGCATTCTTCTGTTTTCAAGCCAGAAGAGCGGCCAGTTTCATCGTGCCTCAATCAACGTACCCACCGGAACATCCGGCCCTCCCGCCGAAGGAGGCATCCTCATGGCCGATCTTCTCGGGCGCGGCCGCGACGACATCATCGTCAGCAACGGCTCCGCCGGTACCATCACGGTTCTGTTCTTCAAATAACGAACGCTCGTTTTGCCCAACCCGCTAAGCAACGGGCTCTCCTTGCCCTACCGGCACTCGAAGTTGCTTGCATCCTCGGTGTTGCCCTGTCCTTTGTACTGCGCGTGCTTCGGATAGGCGCAAAGCGGGCGGCTGCGGCCAGGAAACGCCTTTCCCGTCGCCAGTACCGATTCGGGCGCCACGCCTTTTTCAACCCAGTTGGTGATTGCGCCCAGCAGATCGAAATTATCGAGCGATGGTCCTCCCGCGCAGTGACTCATGCCCGGGACGAAGTAAAATTGGCTCCATTTTGAGACGGCATCGAGCCCGCCGTTCGCCACAGCCATGTCTTTGTAGTAATCGAACGTGTCGAGGGGCGAAAACCATGGGTCGCTGTCGCCGTGATAGAAGATCAGCTTTCCGCCATGAGCAGCAAAGGTCGACAGGTTGGTTGACATCGAGTCAACCAACGGCTGCACGGCTTTGAGCACCTCCGCATCAACGTCGACTTCCGTTGTCGTTGGCGCAGGCCTCCCGAACATGCTCGGACCCGGCGCCAGGATTCCCGGGATTCCCGTCGTCGCCGCAACGCCCGAATCGTAGAGAAAGCGTGGATACACCTGAACTCCGCGAGATGTCTTTGGGCCGGCAAAAGCCTTCTTGATCGCGGCGGCTTTGGCCGGCGCCAGGCAGGGGCTGGTCTGGCCCGGCTTGCATGCCAGCGCTTCGGGATCGAAATTGCACGCCAGCGGATCGGAGATCAGGCCATCCGCCACGCCATCCATGGCGTCGCATTGTTTCATCAGCGCATCGATCACCAGCTTGCGGTCGTCGTCGCTGAAGGCTTGCGCAAGGAGGGGCTTTCCATTGGCATCTTTCGGCGCGATCTGGTTGAACGCGGCAGGAATCCATTCCATGATGGCGAGATTGGAGAAGCCGGTGCGCATCGCCGGATCGCCGACGATGATCCCGTCGAACTCCGTGGGAAAACGCTGGGAGAGAACCATCCCTTCGCGCCCGCCCGTTGAACAACCAACAAAATACGAATAGGCCGCCGGTTTGCCGTAATAGCTGGCAACGATTTGCTTGGCCAGCGTGGCCACTTCCACGTTGGCCTGATCGGCGAAATCCAGGTAGGCCTGCTGGTCTTTCATAAAACTGAAATCGAAGACCGCGCCTTGGTGGCCTGTGTCATTGCTCACCACGGCATAACCGCGCGTGAGTGCGGGCGTGCCACGCGCCGGAGTCTGCCCGATCGGCGGGTACACGGTTCCATTTGCCCCCGCGCCGCCCTCCATCATGAAGTCGCCGTTCCACTGGTCCGGCATGGCCAGCGCGAAATGGATCCCGAAATCTTCTCCACCTACCCCTTTGCGCTGGTTGATGACTCCCTCAACGCGGCAATATGCCGGCATGACGACAGACTGCGGCGGCATGGTGAAGGGAACCGTCTCGGTGCTGCCCGCCGCATTGGATGCAGCTTTGGTGATTTCAACCCCCGGAGCCTTGAAATTCGCAAGACTGGCGCAGGGATTTGCCTGCTGCGCCCACGCGTAGGAGCCCATCATCAGAAGAGGCCAGATCGCTGGCCGTAGGAATTGCGCTCTCATCGTGCCTCACTTTCCTTTCCCAGGCCGGACAAACCGGCTCGCCACCTGCGCCGGGATGCAGAAACTCATCTCCGGCCCCAAACAGATCAGCATAAATGCTTCCGGGTTGCCATTGAGGGCCTCGATCGCTTACTTTTCACCCCGGGACTCTTCGGCACCATGCGGGGCCGGCCCATTTTTCGTGAGCCAAGCCCGACCGTCAAAAAGCCACCACTTTAAGCCGCCGTTGAAAGGTCAGAATGAATCAAGCCACGCCACTCTCGCTCTCAGGGCAAAATCTCACACTCGACGAAATTTGCTCCGTAGCTCGCGACGGGCGTCAGGCGGGGCTTGCCACATCTTCTCTGGTGCGCGTGGATGCGGCCCGCCAGGTGATCGAAAAGATCCTCGAAAAGGAAGATGCCATTTACGGCGTGAATACCGGCTTCGGCAAGCTCTCTGACGTTCGCATTCCAGGCCATCATCTCTCTGAATTGCAGGTAAATCTTGTCCGCAGCCACGCCTGCGGCCTCGGCAAACCGCTGTCCAATGCTGAAGTCCGCACCATGCTCCTGCTGCGCGCCAATGTCCTCGCCAAAGGTTTCAGCGGAGTGCGCAGAGAGCTCATCGAAATGCTCATCAGCCTGCTCAATGCGGGAATTGATCCTGTCGTGCCCGAAAAGGGCTCCGTCGGCGCCAGCGGTGATCTTGCTCCGCTTGCGCATCTGGCGCTGGTTCTCATCGGCGAAGGAGAAGCTTTTTATCGCGGCCAGCGCATCAGCGGCGCCGAAGCGCTGCGCCAGGCCAAGCTCACTCCGCTGCGGCTGCAGGCCAAAGAAGGCCTTGCCCTGCTGAACGGCACGCAGGCCATGATCGCGGTCGCCGCGCTGGCGCTTTATGATGCCCAGCGCCTGGTTCGTCTGGCTGATGTTGCCGGCGCCATGGCTCTGGAAGCGCTGCTCGGCACTCCCGCCGCTTTCGATCCTCGCATTCAGGAGGCGCGGCCGCATCGAGGGCAGGCAGCCTCAGCCCGGCATCTGCGGGCGTTGCTCGACCGCAGCCAGATCCGCGAATCGCACCGGACCAACGACCCCCGCGTTCAGGACGCGTATTGCCTGCGTTGCATGCCGCAGGTGCACGGCGCGGTGCGTGACGTGCTCGACCACGTCACCTCCATTGTAGAAATCGAAACCGGCTCCGCCACCGACAACCCGCTGGTCTTTGTGGAGAGCGGGGGCGTGCTTTCCGGCGGCAACTTCCACGGCGCACCGCTCTCCTACGCCTTTGACTACGCGGCCATCGCGCTCACCGATCTCGCCGGCATCTCCGAGCGGCGCATCGACCGGCTCATCAACCCCGACATCAACGAGGGGCTGCCGCCCTTCCTGTCGAGCGCGGCCGGCTTGTCATCCGGTTACATGATCGCGCAGGTTGCAGCGGCAGCGCTGCTGAACGAATGCAAGGTGCTGGCGCATCCAGCCAGCGTGGATAGCGTGCCCACATCCGGCGGCAAGGAGGACCATGTTTCCATGGGGATGACCGCTGCGCTCAAGCTCAGGCAGGTTGTCGAAAATGTGGAACAGGTTCTGGCCATTGAACTCCTGTGCGCTGCGCAGGGCCTGGACTACCGGCAGCCGTTGCGGCCCGGCACACAGCTCGAGCAAGCGCACGCGGCGATCCGCGCCATCATTCCTCCTCTCGCAGCCGACCGGCCTTCGACCCCCGATATCAACCGGCTGGTAGAGGCCATCCGCGAAGGCGCATTTGCTGGCGTCGCCGACTGAGCGTCGCAGCCTATCCCTTGAGAGCTGCCTCCCGGCCCGCAATAAAGACACGCGGGCGTGCAGACGCCGCAATGAAGTAAGCGATTTCGCGGTAGTCGGCAAACTCGTGGACGAGGAAGTCGGCCTGCTTGCCGGTTTCGAGAGAGCCAATGCTGTCGCCGAGGCCCAGGCTCCATGCCGCATTCATCGTGGCCGCGGTGAGCGCTTCGGCCGGCGTGAGCCCCATCTGCACGCAACCGAGCGAGAGGATGAACGGCATGGATGCGATGGGCGATGAGCCGGGATTGAAGTCGCTGGCCAGCACGATCGCCAGGCCGCGCTCCACCATGGCTCGCGCGGGCGGATAATCGTTCCGCCCCAGCGCAAACACCGAGCCGGGCAACAACACCGGCTGCACGGCCGCGGCGCGCAATGCGTCGAACGTTTCCTGAGTAGCGGTTTCAAGATGGTCTGCCGTGCGCGCGCGCAACTCGGCGGCCAGAGCGGCTCCCGTGCCGGGGCGGAACTGCTCGGCGTGCAAGCGCAGCTCCAGTCCGTGAGTGCGCGCCGCGGTGAGCACCGTGCGCGATTCGTCCACAGTAAAGGCGTGATCGTCGCAGAAAACGTCGCAGAACCGTGAAAGCTTGAGCGATGCGGCTTCGGGCATGAGCTGCTCAGCGATCCAGCGAACGTACTCGCCGCGGCGCTGGACGAATTCCGGCGGAATGGTGTGCGCCGCCAGCAGAGTGGGCACAATGCGCATAGGCCCCTCGGCGTTGAGCCGGGCCATCACGCGCAACATGCGCAGCTCCGTCTCGCGCTCCAGCCCATAACCTGACTTGACTTCCGCGGTGGTTGTGCCGGAGCGCAGCATCCAATCGCGGTGCCGGCGCGACTCGGCCAGCAGATCGTCTTCCGAAGCCGCGCGCGTTGCTTTCACAGTACTCAGGATGCCGCCGCCGGCTGCGGCAATCTGCTGGTAGCTGGCGCCGGCAATGCGCTGCTCGAATTCTTGCGCGCGGTTCCCCGCAAAAACCATGTGCGTATGGGCGTCAACGAAGCCCGGCGTGACGCAGCGGCCCTGCGCATCCACCACCGCCTGGGGCAGGCCTTTGGACTGAATCTCGCGATACGAACCAGCGGCGGCGATGCGCCCGTCTTCAATCAGCAGCGCCGCATCTGGAATGATGCGTAACTCGCGCAGTTCCGCGCCCACGCGAGGACGAGCCGGCCCGGCGACTGTAACCAGTTGACCGATATTTACGACCGCCAGCGATCCGGTCACGGCTGCCTTTCTGCCATCGGGATCGCGATGCCCCGCTCACGCGCGGTCTTCTGCGCCAGCTCGTACCCCGCATCGGCGTGGCGCGCCACGCCCAGCCCCGGATCGTTGTTGAGCACCCGCTCGATTTTGCGCGCCGCCATCTCGGTTCCGTCGGCAACTGTCACTTGCCCGGCGTGCAGCGAGTAACCCATCCCTACGCCGCCGCCGTGATGGAAGCTCACCCACGTGGCTCCCGACGCAGTGTTGAGCAGCGCGTTCAGAATCGGCCAGTCCGCAACCGCATCCGAGCCGTCAAGCATCTTTTCGGTCTCGCGATAGGGGCTGGCCACCGAGCCGGTGTCGAGGTGGTCGCGGCCCATCGCGATCGGCGCCGAGATCTCGCCTTTGTGCACCAGGTCGTTGATCGCCTCGCCCATCAGCGCGCGCTCGCCGTAACCAAGCCAGCAGATGCGCGCCGGCAGTCCCTGAAAAGCGAAGCGGCCGCGCGCCAGGCGCAGCCAGTTGGTCAGAATCTGATTCTCGGGGAAGAGTTCGAGCGCCAGCTCATCGGTGCGATTGATATCTTTGGGGTCGCCCGAGAGCGCCACCCAGCGAAACGGTCCCTGGCCGGTGCAGAAGAGCGGACGAATGTACTCGGGTACGAATCCGGGAATCAGAAATGCATCGGCGCAGCCGGCGTCGAATGCAAAGCGGCGGATGTTGTTGCCGTAATCAAAAACCACCGCGCCTGCGCGCTGCAATGCGAGCATGGCGTTCACATGCACCACCATCGTTGCCGTGGAGCGGCGCACATACTCCTCGGGATCACGGTGCCGCAGCTCGGCGGCTGCGGCAAGGGGGTCGCGCCGAACGCGCCGCGCGGCCTCGGGCAGCGTGTCGAGCACCGGGACGTAGCCGTGCAGCGGATCGTGGGCGCTGGTCTGGTCTGTCACCACATCGACGTGCACGCCGCGGCGCACAATCTCGGGCAGCACCTCGCCGCAGTTGCCCACCAGTCCCACTGAAAGGGCACGCCCTTCACGCCGTGCTTCTTCGCAAAGGCGCAGAGCTTCGTCCAGGTCTTCGGCGATCTGGTCGCAATACCGCGTGGCCACGCGCCGCTCGATCCGGCTGCGATCCACTTCGACAACCAGCACCACGCCACCGTTGAGCGTCACGGAGAGCGGCTGCGCGCCGCCCATTCCGCCCATTCCGCCCGTTACCACCAGCTTGCCCTTGAGCGATCCGCCGAAGTGCCGCTCCGCCAGAGCCGCGAAAGTCTGATACGTGCCCTGCAAGATCCCCTGCGTGCCGATGTAGATCCAGCTTCCTGCGGTCATCTGGCCAAACATCATCAGGCCCTTGCGGTCGAGTTCGTTGAAATGCTCCCACGTGGCCCATTTGCCCACCAGGTTGGAGTTGGCGATGAGAACGCGCGGGGCCATCTCGTGCGTGGGAAACACCGCAACCGGCTTGCCCGACTGCACCAGCAGCGTTTCGTCGCTGCCCAGCCGCTCCAGCTCCCGCACGATGGCGTGGTAGCACTCCCAGTTGCGCGCCGCTTTGCCGATGCCGCCGTAGACGACCAGATCGGCTGGCCGTTCAGCATTTTCAGGATCGAGGTTGTTCATCAGGCAACGCAGCGCCGCCTCCTGCTGCCATCCCTTGCAGTGCAATTCCGTGCCGCGCGGGGCACGGACGATGGGAACCGCCGTCGTTGCCATAGACACCTCTTGATGAAGCACCGGGAGAGCCGTGAAGCGCTGCACTTCGCCGCCCTCCCGGAGACTGATCCACAGAATACGCCCGGCGGACGGACAAGGGCTGGAGGCCGACTCGTCGACTTGCTGACTCGCTCGCTTGCTCTTTATCCTTTCCCCGTGCCCAAGACATTAGTGGAATGCGTGCCGAACTTCTCTGAAGGCCGCGACGCGGCCAAAGTCGATGCCATCGTGGAAGCCATGAAGCTGCCCGGCGTGTATCTGCTCGACCGCGAGATGGATGCCGACCACAACCGCTCGGTCATCACGCTGGCCGGCGCACGCGAGGCCATTCAGGAAGCCGCCATTCGCGGCGTCGGCAAAGCCGCCGAACTCATCGACCTCACGCGCCACCAGGGCGCGCATCCGCGCCTGGGAGCCGCCGACGTCGTTCCCTTCATTCCTATTGACGGCGTCACGCTTGAGGATTGCGCGGCCATGGCGCGCCATGCCGGAGCCGAAATCTGGAAGCGCTACCAGGTTCCGGTTTATTTATACGAAGCGGCAGCCACCACGCCCGAACGCCAGAATCTTGAAAATGTGCGGCGAGGCCAGTTTGAAGGGATACGCGACGAAATCGCCGCCAACCCGGCGCGCAAACCCGACTTCGGCGAAGCGCGACTGCATCCCACGGCGGGAGCGGCCATCGTGGGCGCGCGCAAGTTTTTGATCGCCTACAACATTTTTCTCAACACGCCTGACGTCGAGATCGCCAGGAAAATCGCTAAGGCGGTGCGCTTCTCCTCAGGCGGAATGCGTTTTGTCAAAGGATCGGGATTTTTGGTGCGAAGCCTGGCGCAGGTTTCAATGAACCTGACCGATTTTGAGCAGACCCCGCTGCATCGCGTCTTCGAATTCGTAAAGCGCGAGGCCGCGCGCTACGGCGTTCTGCCGGTTTCGAGCGAGATTGTCGGCCTGATCCCCAAGCGGGCCATCGAGCAGGCCGCCGAGTGGTTCCTGCAATGCGAAAATTTCGATTCCTCGCTCATTTTGGAGAACCGGATGGCTGCAGTCATCAGCGGCAAAGTGGCCGTTGGCGGTTTGCGCGCCGGAGTCGAGCCGTTCATCGAACAACTGGCCGCGCCGACGGCAGTTCCCGGGGGAGGCAGTGCCGCTGCGGCCGGCGCCGCCATGGCCGCTGGGCTGGCCGGCATGGTCGCGTCCATGTCGCGCAGCAAAAAAGCGTACGCGCAGTACGAGACCCAACTCAGCGAAGCCCTCGCGCGCCTTGCGGTTCTGCGCGACGAGTTGAAGGCGGCAATCGACGCCGATGCAGAAGCCTACAGCGCAGTCGTCAAAGCATACAAATCGGCAAAGGAATCAGCCGACGGCGCGAAGCTGATTACCGCCGCGCTCGAGCAGGCTGCTTCAGTTCCACTGGGCGTGGCCGAGAAAGCCGCCGAAGTCGAGCGGATCGCCGCGGCGCTGGGGCCGATCACGAACCCCAACATGAAATCCGATCTCACCACCGCGATCGCTCTCGCCAAGGCCGCCATACTTGGAGCGACCGCCAATGTGGAGATCAATCTCGAATCCATCAGGAGCGATCCCGCTCAGCCGCACACTCCCGAGGTCGAGGCGTACCTGAGCCAGGCTCAGAGCCGCTTGGCGGCGCTCAAGTCCGATGCTGTGCTGACTGCTGGCTCGTGATCTCTCAGCCGTGCTACCCCGGCCGGCCCGGCGTCGCTGCGTGGAAATGCTTCAGGCGAACGCGAGATTCACGTTCTCGATGGCCTCGTCAATCTCCGCCGTATTCTTGTAACCCACGGTTACCGAGTCCACGCCCGCATTGCGAAACGCGAAGCGCATGGCCTGCTGGCGATCCGGCCGGTCGGTGAACGCGCCCTCGCCAATCAGTTTCATACTGATAATTCCCATGCCCGCGGTGCGGGCCTGGTGCACGTGCGTCACCACTTCGCTCACTTCGCCCGGCGCATTCCAGTTGTCGGTCGCGTTATCCATCTTCACGCCTTTGTGGTTCATGCGGATCATGGCCACGTCGAGCCACTTGTTTTCCGGAACCTGCCGCAGCGCCGGCAATCCATGCACTGAAGCGCCGTGCGTCACAATCATCTGCCGCGACTGCGCCTCCAGAATCGCGTCCTGCCAGCGTTCGCTGTCCACAGGCCAGGTGGGCCGCGTCTGCACATGCAGCAGCACGATGTCGAAGTAGTCGGTGTCGCTGTTCCTGCGCAGCTGGTCGAGCCTCTTCAGCGGGTCGCCCTCGCCGTTTGTCTCCACCTTGGTCATCAGCCGGTAGCTGTCGCGAGGAAGCCCCTTCAGCGCGGCGCCCAGCATCTGCTGCGATTCGCCGTACGCCTCCGCCGTCTCGAAGAAGCGGACTCCGCGCTCATGGGCATAGCGCACCAGCCGCGTAAATTCCGTTTGCCCCAGCTGCTGCTGCACATGGCCGTTGTGCGTTCCTGTGCCGAAGGCGAGCCGCGTAACTTTGACGCCCGACTTTCCCAGCGTCACCCAGCTTGCCGCCGTCTCACGCTCGGCAAGCAGCGGCACGCTGTGCATGCCCGCCAGGGCGCCCGCCGCCACGCTCGTCTTCAAGAATCCGCGTCTTGAGATTCCAGGCATGCTGACCTCCGCCTCCCGGCCAACTAAAAGGTTTGACCCGATTGGCTGAATGCTACCATAATTTACGTTTCTTCCGTCGCCATCGCCGCCACCGGCTTTTTTGCTGGCATGCTGGTAATGGTGATTACGCTGGCGATGATGAAGAAGCTGCCGAGGATGGTGCGCGCATCCAGCGGCTCGCCGCCGAGAAAATAACCCAACACCACGGCCACCACGGGATTCACGTAGGCATAGGTGCCCACCCGGGTAGGCGACTCGTAATGCAGCAGCCAGACGTAGGCCGTGAACGCCACAATCGATCCCGCAAAAATCAAATAAGTCAAAGCAAGCCATGCCGATCCCGAAACGGCCCGCAGATGAAACCCGCGCCATTCGCCGCTCACCGCGGAAATCACGGTCAACAGGATGCCGCCCACCAGCATCTGCGCGCCCGAGCTCATCACCTTCGACTCGGGCAACGGCAGCTTGCGCGCCAGTGCGGAGGCAATCGACCAGCTGATGGCGCCGATGATCAGCGCCACCGCGCTCACTGTGTCCACCGGCGTGCCGCTCAGCTTGCCCAGGCTGCCAAGATCAATGGTCCGGCTTACCAGAACCGCGACTCCCGCAACGCCGGCGAGCAGCGCCGCACTCAGGCGCAGCGTCAGCCGCTGCGTGCGCAGAATGATGATTTCCGACAGCGCCATGAAGGCCGGAATCGTCGCCAGGATCACCGCCGCAATGCCGGAGGGAATGCGCTGCTCCACCCAGAACAGGAGGCCGTAGTCGACAACGAAGATGATGAACCCCAGCAGCGACGCAGAAAGCCATTGCCGCACGGTGGGCCGGCGCTCGCCGCGCGTCACGGCCCAGCCGAATACCAGCACTCCCGCCGCCACAAAGCGCATGGCGCAGAACAGAAGCGGCGGAACTTCCCTCACGCCCACGCGAATGGCGAAGAACGTCGCGCCCCAGACAAAATAAATGATGCTGAAGGCCAGCAGAATCTTCCAGCGCGCGGGGTGATGCGGGTTTTCCATCTTCGCCTCCTATCCAGCTTTCCCAGCCTTTGCATTCTCGTTCTCTCGTTCCCTGCCGGGGTCCCCAGCGAGCGATTTTTGCTCGATGGGGTGGCTTGTTCCCTGCCTTTACCAGCTATGCAGCCATTCGGCGTCGCGCCCGATGCGCACCGGCGCATGGAACAGCTCGCTCAAGCGCGTCTCGGTCAGCAATTCCTCACGCGGCCCGTCGGCCACAATGCGCCCGTCTTGCATCAGAATGATGCGCTCGATCTCGGGAAGAATGTCGCCCAGATGATGTGTCACCATCACCAGCCCGGTGCCCTCGCGCGCCAGGCCGCGCAGCGTTTCGCGCAGCTCGCGTTGCGCCGCCAGGTCGAGCGTGTTCGAAGGCTCGTCGAGCAACAGTTGCCGCGGCCGGTGCACCAGCGCCCGCGCAATCAGGATGCGCCGCTTTTCGCCCGCCGACATGGTGCCCACCAGCTGCTCGGCCAGATGCGCGGCCTCCATGCGCTCCAGCGCTTCCCGCGCCCGCGCGCGCATCTCCTCCGACACGTGGAGATTGGGCCACAGCGTCGACGCCGAGAAGAATCCGGCGATCACCGCGTCCAGCCCGCAGGTGACGGCGGTGCGCTCGCCGGGCAACTCGCCGCCCATGGGTCCCGCGCTCACCACGCCGAAGTGGCGCCGCAGCTCGGTCAGGTCCCAGCGCTCGCGCCCGAAGATACGCACCTGCATGCCCGCCCGCACCATGGGATAGAGCTGGCACGTCACGGTCATGATGAGCGTGGATTTTCCGCAGCCGTTGGGGCCGAGAATGGCCACGTGCTCGCCGGTGCGAATCGACAGATTGACATTGTGCAGGACGACCCGGTCGCCGCGCGCCACGTCCACATCACGCAGCTCGAGAAATTCGGTGCTGCTTGGCGCGCTGTCGCTCATCGATCGCTCCAGGTCTCTGACCGCATGAGTTTGAGTCATTCCGCGCCCCATCCTTTCGCCTTGTTTGGCGAAAGGATGGGAAGCCAAGAAAGCGAGCAGAACGAATCCGTGCGATCAGTGGCCCAATCAGCCTCACCTGCTAGATTAAATGGGTCTCGGCGATGAACGATCTTTCCCAATACGTCATTCCCCGCGGCTTTCGCTTCGCCGCCGCCAAGGCCGGATTAAAGGCCAGCGGACGCCCCGACTTCAGCCTCATCGTGGCCGAAGCCCCGGCTCCTGCCGCCGCTGCCTTCACGTCGAACCGGGTGGCAGCCGCGCCCATCATCGTTGACAAGGAGAATCTCAGTGCGGCCGCCGGCCGGGTGCGCGTCGTCGCCATCAATGCCGGCAATGCCAACTGCGCCGCAGGCGAGGCGGGACTGGCGGCGGCGCGCGCTACCTGCGCCGCCGCGGCCCGCGTGTTTGGCTGCCGCCCCGAGCAAGTCTTTCCTTCGTCCACCGGGATCATCGGCGTGCCGTTGCCGGTCGAGAAGCTTGTTGCCGCGCTCCCCGGTCTGGCTATGTCGCTGGGCGCTGAGCCCGCGCACTTTCACGAAGCCGCCAAGGCCATCCTCACCACCGACACCGTGGAGAAAACTGCCTTCGCGCTCCTCGATCAGGCAGCCGACGACGGCGCCGTGACAGGAGTGCGCATTGCCGGCTTCGCCAAAGGCTCGGGCATGATTCACCCCCAGCTTGTCCCCCACGCCACCATGCTGGTCTACATCATGACCGACGCAGCCATCGAACCCAGCCAGCTGGACGCGTACCTGCGCTCGGCGATCGAGGTCAGCTTCAATCGCATTTCGGTGGACGGCGATACCTCCACCAACGACACAGTGTTGTTGCTGGCATCGGGAGCGTCGGGCGTGCGCATCGGCGCGGGCCATGCCGCCTTTGCCGCTGCGCTTACTGAAGTATGTGCGTCGCTGGCGCGGCAGGTGGTGGCCGACGGCGAGGGCATTTCGCACGTGGTCGAGCTGCGTATTGAGGGTGCAGCCAGCGATGCCGACGCCTTGCGTGTGGCCAGGGCCATCGCACACTCGCCGCTGGTCAAGACGGCCTGGGCTGGGTGCGATCCCAATTGGGGACGGCTGGCCGCGGCGATCGGATACTCCGGCGCGCAGGTCGATCCCAGCCGCTTCGATATCCGCTTCGGAACCCTGCCGGTTTGTTCCAGCGGCGGCCGCGACCCCGGATTCGACGAGGCCACGGCGCACGAGTACCTCAGCCAGCGCGAGTACTCTATTTCGATCGATTTGCACCAGGGGCCGGGCTCCTGCGTCTTCTGGACCACGGACCTGACCACACAATACGTGCACATCAACGCGGACTACTCAACGTAGTTAATTTGTGCAACCAGTTCCAGGGCCCGATAGCGCCTGAAAGCCCGACTACCATGATTTCAGCTAGGTGCACCGTCTACCGCGATGCGCGCCGCGGGATTCACAGCCAGCCAGGCCAGCGCTCCCAGCACGGCCATGCCCGACGCGGTGAGAAACGATGCCGCCCAGCCAAAGTGCACCGCGATGAGCGGCGTAACGATGGCTGTAGCAGCGGCGGCGATGTGGCCGCTCATGTTCATGAAGCCTGAGGCCACCCCGGCGCACTGGCCGGCGCAGTCGGCAGTGACCGCCCAGAACGCGCTTTGCGAAAGGTAGAGAGCGCCCGCGCCACCGGCCAGCATCAAGCTCGCGGTCGCGGCTGCGTGCGCGCTCGAACCCACCGCCAACAGCACCGCGGTGAGCACGAA
>JASHQH010000257.1 GCA_030037635.1 Acidobacteriaceae bacterium | reverse complement strand
GCGTTTGTCGATGCCACCAGCAGGTTGTAGGCGTAATAAATGTGGCCCACTTCCACCGAGATCCCGCCCAGCAGGATCATGGTGCTCATGCCGAATGCGATAACTACCCCGGTTTGCCCACGCATGCTCTTCAGCAATCTGCGTGGGAACAAAAATCCTGATCGTCTCATGGAACGATGACCTCCGTTATTTGGATTCTGGGGAAGTTGGGGCAATTAGGACAATGGAGCCCGTGCCGCTATTGAGCCATGAATGCGCTTGTCGATGTCAGCGCGCTTGACGGGCTGAACTTGTAAACCGGGAGCCAGGTATACGCGTAGCTCACGGTCAGCGAAACAGGCTCGTTGGGCGACAACAGCGCCGCCCCGGCCGTGCAGGAAAAGGAATTTCCTGTGGTTGGCCCATACGTAGTCGACGTCCCGCTTGAGTCCGTAATCGTCATCGTGTACGTGATACCTGTTGATTTCCAGCTCGACAGCGAAGTCGTAACCGATGTAGCTGCCGTCGCGCAAGGATCGGTCGTCAGTCCTTGCTCGGCCGCCACCACCTGCACGGCATTTGACGTCGCCGCTCCGAGCTGTTGCATGTAGTAAAGCGCCAGCGAAAACGAAGCCGTCCCCGTCAGCACCGTCATCATCAAGGGGATGGTGACTGCAAACTCCACCAGCGCGCCACCCTCTTCGCCGCGGAAGCGCAACCCCCGCTTCATGCGGCGTCCAAGCAAAATAGCCTGCCTGCGCAGGCTGCTTCCAATGTTCATTTCTCTTCCTCCCCGCGCTATCGCGTATGTAATCCGGGTTCGTTTCCATCGGTGGCCCGGAAATCTTTATCGCGCGCCATAGCGCCCTTTCATTTGGCCCTCTTCAATCGCTGCAAAAAATGGTCGAATTCCTTCCTGCCGGCTGCATCCAGAATGGGTGCATTCCCATTGCGCTGGTCCTTCCGTTCTTGCAGAATGAACTGCAGTCCCACACCATCCGGACCCCAGCGCACTGCCCGCGACTGCACGGCAATCGATCGTTCCTCCATCTCCTCCCCACCGTCAGTCCTCTGCAATGTCATCAGAACCAGGGTTCCCGGATACCACCGTTCCTCGGTCACAACATAAAGCCCCGACGAGCTCACGTCGCGCACGCTGTGCGCCATCGGCTCGGAGCCATTCCAGTAATACGCAGCCAGTCCCGGCGCCGCTGTCCGTGGAGCCTTGCGCGGATCGGGAGACCACCAGCGCACCAGCCAGTTCCGCTGCTTGAAACTTCGTGCCCCCGGCTGCGTCAAATCCATTTCGTAAGTCGGCCCTGCCTCGCCGTGCCCGTTGCCATTGCGGTTCTCCAGCTCCAAAAGGCCTGGGCCTCCGCTCCACAGCGGTTTCTCCCGTAGCAGCACTGCGCCCTCAATCGCCGGCTCAGCCTCTGCGTCATCGCGCGCACTTGTCAACCGCTCCAACTGGCGCTCCATCTCCTCGGCAACGCACAGCAGCAGCTGATCGCCGGGCTGGGTTTGCGAGGAATAAATGGAGTGCGCCGGAAGAGCCAGCACGCTATCCGGCTGTGGGCTCGAAGCGCTCACCTGGAAGTTCGGGAACGACTCCACCGTGTCGATCACGCGGCAATTCTCATCCAGGTAAATCAGATCCAGCGGCGCTGGCCTCGCTGCCTCGGGAATACCCCGGAACGGCCTCATCCATACGCCCTCGCCCGACTTCAACGGCCGCGCCAGCATCATCTCCCCGGCGCGCGCTGAGGGCAGGTCGGCGGCCCGCACCTCCAGGCCTAAAAAGCACTCCCGCGTCTGGTTGTAGGCGCAGTGAACCCGCGCTTCCGCCGCCCATCTGGACTGCGGCAACTGTCCCGCAGGCCCTCTCTCTCTAGGCCCTTCAGCGGTCCGGTCGACTTTTCCGAGCGATTCCATTCGGCCCGGCCCTCTCTTTCAGCGCAAATCTGGCTGCGAATGGGAACACCCCACCCGCTCCGCTCCCTGCACCGGCAGGCGCCGCGCCGTTTCCGCGCCGGCTGCGCCCGTTCCCGAGCAGCGAATCGGTTACCGCTTCCCGCGACGCCAATGAGCTTCATGACGTCCACGGACTCTTCCGCCCGCCTACTTAATTCTCGTGCGGCGGCGTTGAATCAAAATCACCAGAAAGATGACGGCCAGAACGCCGGCACCAATCCTGATAAGCGTGGTAGTGTCCATTCCTAATCCCCTTCCTGCGCTGTTACTTGGTCAACTTGCTGAAAGACTCAAACATCACAATCGCGGCTGGTCCCAGTGTAACCAGAAAAAGCGCAGGGAAAATGAACAGTACCAAGGGAAATACCAGTTTGACCGATGTTTTGGCCGCAGCCTCCTCGACCGCCTGTACGCGCTGCGTTCGCAGCGTGTCAGCGTGGACGCGGAGCATCTTGGCGATACTCGTCCCAAATTGTTCCGTCTGCACCAGCATTGAAACCAGATTGCGCAAATTGTCTACGCCGGTGCGGTCGGCCATGCGTTTCCATGACTCTGAGCGGGGGCGCCCGGCGCGCTGTTCCAGCACCACTACCCCAAGCTCATCGCAAAGTTCCGGTTGTGACTTGGCTAGCTCTTCCGTTGTACGAACCAGAGCCTGATCCAGGCTCAGGCCCGCCTCCATGCAGATCACCAGCAAATCCAGCACGTCTGGCAACCCGCGGTTCAATTTCTTTTGCCGCTTTTCAATCACTTTCCCGAGCCAGAAATCCGGCGCCAGGAATCCCCCTCCCAGTGTGAGCAGGTAAACAAAGAACGGCCCCAGATTCGCCAGTCCCGTCACCAGGGCGATGGCCGAAAGCAACAGCGGCGTCGCCACTTTGCTGCCATAGAAAACCTTCATTGCCGTTTCATTGCGATAACCGGCGCGCTGCAGCCGTTGCAGCACCACCGATACTTCCTTGTCGCTCTTCGGCATCAGGTTCTCGAAGCGCTCCATGATGCTGCCCAGCGATGTCTTGGCCTCCCGCACCACCTTCATCAGGCTCTTGTCGTGAGTGCGCGGTGTGATCGTTTCGCTGATGCGCTTCAGCATCATCTCGCGATAGAACAGCAGGACTCCGCCGCTGCCGACCAGGATAAATACCGCTACGAATGTGAGAACGATGAATCCCATGTCTCTTCCTTACACATCGATATTCACGATCTGGTGAATGGTAAACGCGCCGATCACCATCAAACCCGCGGCCGCCCACAGCATTAAGATCCCCACGTGCCGATGCCACAGGATGCTGATCATTGACGGATCGACAAAATAGATGGCCACGCCCAGCACGACCGGCAGCAACGAGAGAATCAGCCCCGTCAGCCGGCCCTGCGCCGTATGCACCATGATCTGCTTCTTCAGCCGGAACCGCTCCCGTATCACATGCGAGGTCTTGTCCAGCACCTCGGCCAGGTTGCCGCCGCTTTCCTTCTGAATCAGGATCGCGGTCGACGTAATCTTCATGTCCTGCAGGGGAATCCGGTTAAGCAGATTCTCCAGCGCAGCCTTCATCTCCAGGCCGTAGTTCTGCTCTTCGAAGCAGATTTTGAACTCGCTACATATCGGCTCGGGGCACTCGCGCGCCACCAGCGCCATAGCCGCCAGCAGGCTGTGCCCGGCGCGCAGGCCGCTCACCATCAGGTCCAGAGCCTCAGGCAGGCACTTTTCAAAAGCCGTGAAGCGCCGCTTGCGCTTGAAAATCACCCACCCGAAGGGAAGGCCTCCCAGCGCCAACCCCGCCGCAATCGCGATCGGATAGGAATCAAACGACAGGTAAAGCGCGTAGGCGGGCAGGATCAAACACGCCGCGCTCATCACCAGCAGGCGCCCCGCGCTCCAATCCAGATCGGCCTGGCTCAACAGCCTCCGCAGGTGGGGCGCAATCTCCAAACTCAGAAGCTTCCGGTTCAGCCAGGGAATGCTGCTCAGATGCTCGTCCTTGCGCAGATTCAGAGTCTGCTGCCGCACCGCGCGCGGCTCAGTCTTGAGCGCCGACTCCAGCGTCGCCAGGGCCTGCTTGGTGTTATTTTGCGATCCTATCACCATAATCGGCAGGGCGATCATGGCAAACACTCCGATAAAGACCAGTCCGGCAATCAAACCCATCTCTGCTCCCTCCTTTCCCGTCAGTTGACCTGAGTTTCCTTTTCGAACAGGCTGGGCGGCAGGATGATTCCCGACACGCGCAGCCTTTCCAGGAATCTGGGACGAATGCGCGTCGGCTTGAACAGCCCGATCACGCGGCCGTCCTGCCCGATGCCTTTCTTTTCGAACGTGAAGATTTCCTGCATGCTGATCACGTTCTCTTCCATTCCCGTAATCTCTGAAACGCTTGTCACCTTGCGCGTTCCATCGCTTAACCGTGTCGCCTGCACAATGATGGTGAGGGCCGACGCCACCTGTTGCCGCACCGACTTCTCCGGCAGGTTCATATTCGTCATGGCCACCATCGACTCCAGCCTCGACAGCGCATCGCGCGGCGTGTTGGCGTGAATCGTCGTCATCGAGCCTTCGTGGCCCGTGTTCATGGCCTGCAGCATGTCAAAGGCTTCCTCGCCGCGCACCTCGCCGATGATGATGCGGTCGGGGCGCATACGAAGAGCGTTGATCAGCAGTTGCCGCTGCCGGATCGCGCCCTGTCCTTCGATGTTCGGAGGCCGCGTCTCCAGGCGTACGATGTTTTCCTGCGCCAGCCTCAGTTCGGCGGCGTCCTCAATCGTCACCAGGCGCTCGTTGTTGGGAATGTACTGCGACAGGATGTTCATGAACGTCGTCTTGCCGGCGCCTGTGCCGCCTGAAACCAGGATGCTGATGCGCGCCCGCACCGCCGACGACAGCACTTCCATCATCTCCGCAGAAATGCTCTTCAGTTGCACCAGCTGGTTGGCGGCCAATGGCCCGGTCCCAAAGCGCCGGATTGAAATCGAGGGCCCGTCCAGCGCCAGGGGCGGAATAATCGCGTTCACGCGCGATCCGTCCGGCAAACGCGCATCCACCATCGGCGACGACTCGTCCACTCGGCGTCCCACCCGCGACACGATCCGGTCAATGATTTGCATCAGGTGCCGGTCGTCGCGAAACGACGTATTCACCTTCTGGAGCAGGCCGCCCTTTTCAATGAACACGTGGTCCTTGTCGTTTACCAGAATGTCGGAAATCTTGGGATCCCGCAGCAACGGCTCCAGCGGCCCCAGCCCAAACACCTCGTCCAGCAGGTCGGCGTGAATCTTCTCCTGCTCGTCGAAGTTCAGCGGCACCCGCTGGTCCGACATGATCTCTTTCACCAGCCC
>JASHQH010000256.1 GCA_030037635.1 Acidobacteriaceae bacterium | reverse complement strand
ATCCGGGATTCCACCTCACCCGCGCTCTTCGGGTCGGCACAAATCACCAGCACTGTGTCGTCGCCGGCGATGGTGCCCACCATTCCGGCCCAGCCTTCGCGGTCCAGTGCCGCGGCCACCGGCTGCGCCCCACCCATAGCCGTGCGCACCACCACCTGGTTCATGGCCCGCTGCACGTGCAGGCCAAGGCTTTCCAGCATTTCGGCCAGCGATGGAGGCGCGTCGTCTTCGGTGGCAGCTGCGATGGCCGCGCCGTTCCCATTGGGAAGCGCGTAGCCAGTGGGGCCCTTGGAGAGACGCAGCTCGTGAATGTCGCGCGAAAGCGTGGCCTGGGTCACGCGGATTCCGCGGCGGCGCAGCTTGCGGCGCAGTTCGTCCTGGCTGGCCACGGGCGTGCGGGTAAGGACATCGCGGATTACATTGAGGCGTTCCGTTTTCATCTTCGAAACAAAGCAAAGGCGCGGTCCGCCGGGCGGCAACCGCGCTTGAATAAATATACAACGTATCTGAATAAGTATGCAAGCCCTTTTTTAGGGGGCAGGATTACCTGCTGGATGCGGGATCGATCGGCGAAAATACAGGAATCATGGGCCGAAGGAGGAGCCGGATGGATGAAACCCTGGCAAAGCTGCGTGCCGCCCTGGCGTTTACGGTGAGGATGCTGAAGTCGCAAGCCCGGCAGATCTCCGAGCTTTCCGCGCGCATTGCCGTGCTTTCTGAGACGGTGCGCGGCCTCGATCCCACGTTCGACGAAGTTTGGGAGAGCAAGAAGGGAGATATCAGCCGCGCGCTTTCCTCATCGCAGCAGACGCTGCTGGATCAATACGACGAGCTGCTGCGTTCGATTGAAAGCGGAGAGCTGTTATAACGGTGTGGCGTTCCTGCCCGTCACGTCACCGTCCAGTACACGGCGAAGCGTTCAAAGCTCTGGTTGAAGGGCTTGAGGGTCACATCCTCAGCCTGCGCTGTGGTTTTGAACGTGAGAACCTCGCCGGCAACCGGCTTGATCCATTCCGCCGGATCGTCGCCCGCCGCTTTCAGTGCGGGCACATCGATCGGGGGCGCCTTCGCAACCGCAGGGCCCACATTTCCGTGTTGAAGTTTGTCGCTCAGCCCCGCCTTGGGAAATTGCCCTGCGAGCACCACCGGCCCAAACAGGAACGCCTGCTGCGTGGGATCGTCGGCCAGCGGTTCGACTGTGAGGCGCATCGGCAGATCCAGCTCCACGCGGTCTCCCGCCTTCCAGATGCGCGTCAAGGTGAGATAACTTCCCGGCGCGCCCGCGACCTCGAGCGGTTTGCCATTGAGCGTCACGGTATTGGCAATGGTGGTCCAGGCGGGAATGCGGATGCGCAGCGTCCACGGAGAAGCCGGCGATTCTCCGATCGCCAGCTCGGTGCGGCCGCTCTCAGGGAAGTTCGTTTTCTGGCGCAGAACGACGCCGCGCTCGCGCCAGTGAACCGTGGAGGCAAAGTAGAGGTTGACGAAGAGCGAATTGTCGTCGTGGTAGTAAATGGTGTCGTTGACCTTGGTGAATTCTTCCAGGCCGGTGCCCGTGCAGCACCAGAAGCTTTGATCTTCAGTGCAAATGGTCTTCCACGCGCCGGGAGCGAGCGATAGGAAATAGGTGGTGTGTCCCGTCTGGGGCTCGATGGCGCCCAGCCGATGATTCATGAGGGCACGCTCGTAATAATCGATGAGCCGGGGATCGCCGCTCCAGCCATAGAGGTGGCGCGCGAGTTTCATCATGTTGTAGGCGCAGCAGCACTCCTGGTGGTTGGCGCTGACCTTCATCTCCGCAGCCAGATGATGCGGCTCGGTGAGCCAATGTTCATCGTTGCTTGAGCCCCCCGTAGCGTAGGTGCGCGCTTCGCTGACGGTCTCGAAGAAGAAGCGGCTCACGTCAGCAAAACGGTAATCGGAGCTGAGCTCGTAGCGCCGCGCCGCGCCAATCACCTGCGGAACGTGCGTATTCATGTGCAGGCCCTTCAACTCGTCGCGGCGCGCGGCCAGGGGATTGAAGAAAATCTTCTTGGTGAAACGGTCGCCAGTGCGAGCCCAGCGGTCATCGCCGGTTACGGCGGCAAGATTGTAGAGAACCTCGTTCATGCCTCCGTATTCAGTGTTGAGAATCTCCTGCATGTGCTCTTCGGTTTTTGACGCCGTCCATGCATCCACCCACGCAGCCATTTTCACCACTACGTCGAGCCCCTGGTTGTCGCCGGCCAGCGTCTTCATGTCCAGCAGCCCGGCCATGATCTTATGCAGCGTGTAATAAGGAGCCCACACTTTTTCGAGCCGGTCGAGGCGGTCGAAGAATTCACTGGGAAAGGCGCTGAGGTAGCCGTTCTGGTTCAGAGCGGCCTGGCACTGCGCAAGCCCCGACACCAGCTCGTCAGCCTTGGCCTTGACCGCCTGGTCGCCGGTGGCGGCGTAGAGCAGCGCGCAGGCCGAAAGATAGTGCCCCACAAAGTGTCCGCGCAGCTCGCACTTGGGATCCTCCCATCCGCCTAATGGCACGGCGCTCGACGGCAGTCCCGCGTTCACTCTGAAGTTATGCAGCAGGCGATCGTTGGGCAAGCGCATGATGAAGCCCCGATCCCAATCGCGCGCCGAGAGCAAAGGCCCGGCCTCGAGCGTCACTTCATCCAGACGGAACGGCCGAACCACCGGCTCAACCTGGTTGCGAGTGAATTCGAGCGGCGCCGCGAAAGCTTCAGTCTCCTCTGCGAGCCCACGCGGCTTGTGCGCGGGTGCGGGCGGCTTTTTCTGCGGCGTGACGTTCGGTGGCGCAGCCGCCTGGCCTGCCTGCCCAAGCACGGCGGGCGCGGCTGCCAATCCCACCGGGATTGCAGCAAGCTGCTTGGCGAAATCTCTCCGGTTCAATTTGCTCATTGTCATCTCCTCTCTGGCCGCGGCGCGTTGCCCGCCGATTGCACCGGGTACGTCGTCGCCAGCCGTCTTACTTCAGATCGCGCCAGTTGGGGCCGAAGGCCAGATCGGCAACCAACGGCACGCTCAACTTAGCCACGCCTTCCATCTCCGCGCGCACCAGTTTGGCCACTTCGTCTTTCTCGTCGCGCGGAACTTCGAACAGCAGCTCGTCGTGCACCTGCAGCACCATGCGCGTTTTCAGCTTGCGCTCGGCGAGTTTACGATCGAGCGAGATCATTGCCAACTTGATCAGATCCGCGCCTGTGCCTTGCAGGGGCGTGTTGACGGCCGTGCGCTCGGCAAAGCCGCGCTGGTTGGGATTGCGGCTCTCAATGTCGGGGATAGGCCGCATGCGCCCGAACATGGTGCGCACGCTGCCCGTGCGGCGCGTCTCGTCGAGAGTTCTCTCAATGAAGGCGCGCACGCCCTGGTAGCGCGCGAAATAGCGATCGATATAGGCCTTGGCTTCGGCTTGCGGAATGCCCAGTTGCGCGGCCAGCCCGAAGGCCGAAATGCCGTAGACGATGCCGAAGTTGACGGCCTTGGCGCGGTTGCGGGTTTCCTTATCCATTTTGTCGACTGCAACGTCGAAAACTTCGCTGGCCGTGAGGGTGTGAATGTCCGTTCCTTCGGTGTAGGCGCGCGTCAGCCGCCCATCGCCGCTGAAATGCGCGAGAAGGCGCAGCTCGATCTGCGAATAGTCTGCCGAAAGCAGTTCGGCTCCAGGCGCGGCGATGAACGCTGCGCGAATCTCGCGGCCCAGCTCCGTTCGAATCGGGATATTTTGCAGATTGGGATTGACCGAGGAGAGCCGGCCGGTAGCCGTTCCCGCCGCCTGGAACGTGGTGTGCACGCGCGACTCGGCGTCGGCGAGCAGTGGCAGCGCGTCAACGTAGTTCGATTTCAATTTCGCAAGATGGCGGTACTCGAGCACCAGGCGCGGCACTTCATGCCGTTCGGCCAGGAACTCCAGAACATCCTGCGCGGTAGAAACCGATTTGCTTTTGCCGCGGCTGGGCGGAGGCGGCAATGCTAGCTTGGTAAAGAGCACCACGCCGAGCTGCTTGGGCGAGTTGATGTTGAAGCGCTCGCCGACCAGCTCGAAGATGCGGTCGCCCACGCGCGTCAGCTCAGCACCAAACTGGTCCGAAAGGCTGCCGAGCGCAGCTCTGTCAATCCGGACCCCGGCCCGCTCCATGCGGTAGAGCACAGGCGCCAGCGGCAAATCGATGTCGGTGTAAACGCGCAGCACGCCGGCTTTTTCCGCCTCCGCGCGCAACACGGGGGCAAGTTTGTTGATGGCTGCAGCCGCCGCGGGCAGGGAATCGGTCGCCATCTGCCCGTGACGCGCGGCCACGTCAGCCAGCGTCTGCGTGGCATGCGTGGGATTGAGCGCGTAGGAAAGCAGCATGGTGTCGTCGATGGCGCCGCGCAGCGTGACGCCTTGCTCGCCCAGGACGTGCAGCGCCAGTTTGCCGTCGTGCACGCGCTTGGGCACCGCGGCGTCTTCCAGCAGCGCGCGCAGCTCAGCGGCGAGCGGCAGGCGCAGTGCGCGCGCCGGATCGGCCGACACGCCGGCCGTGAAATGGGCCTTCTTTTCGGCAGCCTCGACGGCATCGAGCAGCGACGGCGCGGCGTTCGCGCCCTCCTCGTCCTCTTCTTCTTCGGCGGGCTCGGCCGCGTCGAGCGCCAGGGCAAATCCATGCTGGCGCGCGGCCGCATAAAACGCGGCGGACTGCTCCGGCGTAGGCTCATCGATGCACTCGGCCGAAACTCCGCCGGGCGCAGCTCCCAGTTCGCGCAGCATCGACGTGAACTCAAGCTCAGTAAACAGAGCGCGGCAGGACTCGATGTCGGGCTCCTGCGTTTCCATTGCGCCCAGGTTGAGTGGGAGCGGCACGCGGCAATCGATAGTGACCAGCTCCTTCGACAGCAGCACCGCCCCGCGGTTCTGCTCCAGCGATTCCCGATAAGCCTTGCGCTTGACCTCGGC
>JASHQH010000036.1 GCA_030037635.1 Acidobacteriaceae bacterium | reverse complement strand
GTCTACTCCGTCTACAAAGTGGACATGACGCGCATCGCCCGCCTGCGCGAGCACCACATGGCGGCGTTCGACCAGCGCCACGGCGTCAAGCTTACCTACATGCCGTTCATTGCCGTGGCCGCCATCGCCGCGCTACGCCGTTTTCCCGTCGTCAACGCGTCCCTTGAAAACGGGAAAGATGGCCTCGCCATCCGCTACCACCAGAACATTCACCTCGGCGTCGCCGTGGCTCTCGAGTGGGGGCTCATCGTGCCCGTGGTGCGCCAGGCTGAGCGGCGCACCTTCTCCGATCTCGCGCGCACCATCGCCGATCTGGCTCTCCGCGCCCGCAACAAAAAGCTCTCGCCCGACGAGGTCGGCGGATCCACCTTCACCCTCACCAATGCCGGCGCCTTTGGCGGCGAGTTCGGCATGCCGATCCTCAACCAGCCGGAGGCGGCCATCCTCGCCGTCGGCGGCCTGCGCAAGGAGCCGGCCGTGGTCACCGACCCCGAAGGCAACGACTCCATCGCCATTCGATCCATGCAGTCCTTCTGCCTGGGCTTCGATCACCGCCTGATCGACGGCGCCGACGCCGGCAAATTCATGAGCGAATTCAAGAAGGTGCTGGAGAACTGGAACCAGGAGATAGCTTAGGGGCGACGGAGCGCACAGGGCCAGTAGCATACTGACCACTGTCTTTCTAATCCCTGTTCCCTGCCCTTAGATTGGCTTGGGTTTCTGCGGCCACTCACGGCGCACGCCTACATGCAGCTTTACTGTCTCGCCGGGTTTCACGTAGGCGTGGAAATACGCGGTCTGGCCAACGATCTGCCACGGCTGCGGGTCGGAGTCGACAAACCACCCCTTGGGCAGTTCGTACTGCACAAGAAACATCACCGGCTTCTCGGCGATGTCGCGCAGCACGAAGGTGCGCTCTTTTACGCGCACGAACCATCGTTCGAGCTGGTTGCCCGCGATCTTTTCTTCCCAGTGTTGCGACTCGGCCTGGCTTTCGAGCGAGCAGATGGCGGGGTCGAAATAGGGCTTGGCCTTCTTCGCCGGCATAGCCTGACTTTCGGGCAGAACGCGGCAATTCTCGTCGACGTGAATCGGCATGGGACCGTTGAGCGCATCCGATCCGTCGTAGGGAACCCTTCCCGGCGCATTCTGGCCCTCCAGGGCCGCAGGGCCCGCCCACACGCTGAAAATCAAAACTGCAATTGTGGCCCACCTCTCACGCATGCGCCCATCGTAGCATTGGTTGGCGATTGAGTTTGCCGCAATGGCGGCTTATGCTTCTCATAGTAGGCTCCGAACGCGAGACTTCTCCTTCTACCGCATTTTTTGTGATTCAGGCGATTCCGCGCCGGCCCGGTTGAATTTGAACCGCGAGCCCGGCGCGAGTTGGCGCCGATTCACTGAAACTTCTCGGGAGCAGCATGCCCATCGCCGCTGCCAAAAGACGCTTCGGGCCTTTCGAGATCGACTCACGCACGGGCGAGCTGCGCACCAACGGCACGCGCATCAAGCTACAGGGCCAGCCCATCAGCGTGCTGGAAATCCTGCTGGAAACACCGGGCGAACTGGTTACGCGCGAGCAAATCCGCGAGCGGCTCTGGTCGTCGGACACGTTCGTCGATTTCGATCACAACCTGAACACGGCCATCAAGAAGCTGCGGCAGGCGCTGGGCGACGAAGCCGAAACACCGCGCTACATCGAGACGATTCCGCGCTATGGCTACCGGTTTATCGGGCAGGTGGAGAAAGATGCTGCGGCGGAAGCGGCCGCGATTTCGCCGGAACCCGCGGGATCCGAAAGCGCGCGCACAGAGCCGCAGAAGTTCTCGCGTCTGGGCCGTGTTTCGCTGTGGGTCCTTGGCGCGACGACGATTCTGTTTGCGGCGCTTTCAGCCTGGCTCTTGTTCAAGCCGGCGCGGCAGCCAGGCGTGATTCGCTTCGCGGTTGCGCCGCCTGAAAACACGCAGCTTCTTTATGGCGGGGACATGAGCCTTTCTCCAGACGGCCGCACTCTCGCATTCGTCGCCCGGACTGGAGAGGACAAACCTACAGTTCTCTGGCTGCGCTCGCTCGACAGCCTCACGGCCCAGCCGGTTCCAGGAACCGAGGGCGCCTTGGCGCCGTTCTGGTCGCCCGACGGCCGGCAGATCGCGTTTTGGGCGAATCGCAAGCTGGAGAAGGTTTCAGTTTCCGGCGGGATGCCAAAGACGCTTGGCGACTCAAACTATTCCGGCAGCAGCTGGAATCGCGATGGCGTCATTCTCTATTTGAATCATGACAGCATCTACCGCGTACCCGATACGGGCGGCGAGCCCACGCTCGTCCTCGCCCCGGACTCGTCCAGCCACCCAACCTATTACAGGTATCCGCAATTTCTGCCCGACGGCCGCCACTTCATCTTCATGGTCATGACGAGTAATTCAGGGCAGCACTTGATCGAAGCGGGGACCCTCGGGTCTAAGATGGTGGAGAGTGTGGCGCAGGCGAGTTCAAACGCCGTCTACGCTCCGCCCGGATACCTGCTTTATCTGGATCAGCGGACACTGGTGGCGCGCCCGTTCAACGCGAGGTCTCTGCGCTTCACTGGTCAGGAGGCGCCCGTGGCCCAGGACATTGGGGTGCTCCAGGGATCTGCCTACGGATACTTTTCAGTTTCTCCTGCAGGCGTGCTGGCCTATCAGACCGGGCAAGGCACAGCTTCCATCGGTCAAATGACGTGGTTCAACCGGATGGGCCAGAAGCTGGGCACCGTGGGGCAGCCGGACGTTTACGCAGCTCCGGCTCGCTCACCCGATGGCAGCCAGGTTGCGCTGGAGGTCGGTCCGCACGGCAGCAGCAACATCTGGGTGTACGACCTGAAGCGTGGAACCGGCTCGCGCCTCACGTTCGACGCCGCCGATGATGCGAATCCCGTATGGTCTCCGGATGGAAAAAAGATTCTGTTCAGCTCGAATCGCGGCGGCGCTCAGTACGACATTTATCAAAAGCCTGCGGACGGCCTGGGGACCGCGCAGCCGGTCTTTCAGTCGGAGAACCAAAACAAGGAACTGAATGACGTTTCGCCCGATGGCCGCTACGCCATCTACGACACCGGAGCCGACCACAATGGGATTTGGGGATTGCCGCTCTTCGGTGACCCCAAGCCGTTTGCCATTGACCAAAGCAGCCCGCATGACGGTTCTGCCGTGTTTTCTCCGAACGGGCGCTACATCGCCTACAACTCCGACGAGACGGGGAGGCGCGAAGTCTATGTGCAAACCTTCCCGCAACCAACCGGAAGGTGGCAAATCTCGGCCTCGGGCGGGGTAGAGCCCATGTGGCGCCGCGACGGCAAAGAGCTGTTTTACCTCACGCTCGACCAAAAGCTGATGGCGGTGGATGTGAATACGACATCGGGAACTTTCGAGGCCGGCATTCCGAAAGAGCTTTTTCAGGCGGACCTGATCCCGCTCTGGCTCTGGAGAAACATCTACGTCCCCTCGCGCGACGGCCAGCGCTTCCTGATGCTCGTGCCTGTGGGCGAGGCCAAGCAGGAACCCATGACGGTGGTGGTGAACTGGCCGGCGCTGCTCAAGAAATAATGGGTTGCCCCATCCTTTCCGCGTTTCTTGCGGAAAGGGTGGGATCGCGCGCGCAAACGGCAAGGCCCGGATGGCTCCGGGCCTGCAATCGGACGATGGTTGTCTGGTTCACTTTGCCGCGCGCAGAACCATTTCGGTGCTCGGCGTCTGCCGGGCGATCTCGCGCTCGCTGTTCGAGATGTTCAACTCGTAGCCAGCGTTGATCTGGGAGAACCACACCTGCGACAGGAAATACTGCCGGCCGTAGCGGTGGAAGACGAGTTCCGCGTTCAGATCCGCGTGAGAGGGCCGGTTCAGCTGGGGAACGATGAACGTCGCGTTCGCGGTGTGATCGATGCCGCGCACCTGCACGGATCCGGGGGCAACGATGCGGATCTGGTACTGGCCGGGGGGCATTTGGCGCGCATCCACATGGAAGCCGAACGGAACTTGGATGGTGTAGTCGTTCTGCTGAGCGACTGCCGGTGCGGCGAGCACCAGCGCAACGACGATCTGAAACATTCCTGCGATCAACATGGACTTCTTCATGGCTAACCTCCGGGAGCTGGGCTCCGTTGAAATTTGTGTCTCGACTTTGCCCCGAGGCAGCCGCGGGGACAATGCATGGAGGGTGGTTTGCCGGTGGATTGCTCACCGATTCGAGGTGCATGCGGGGTGAGCGGAGGGTGTGTTGCTTAAGTAATTGATTTTATGGTGGATTGCGGGTGAGTGTTCGATCTGGTGTTTCCTGGCTGTGGCTCCTACAACAAGCAGGCGGCTCCTGACCCCTGGCTCCTACACCCAGGCCTTCGCGCGCTCGACGGCCTTTTGCCAGCGCGCGCGGCGCTCGGCCCGCTCGCCGGCGACCATCCTGGGCTCAAAGCGCATGTCGCCCCTGCGCTGGGCGCGCAACGCCTCGGGGCTCGGCCAGAAACCGGTCGCCAATCCGGCCAGGTAGGCCGCACCCAGCGCCGTCGTTTCCGTCACGCGCGGGCGGACAACAGGAACTCCGAGGACGTCGGCCTGGAACTGCATCAGCAGATCGTTCACGGCTGCGCCGCCGTCCACGCGCAGTGCGGTCAAAGTCGCGCCGGTCTCGCTGTGCACTGCCTCCAGCACGTCGGCCACCTGGAAGGCGATGGCTTCCAGAGCCGCCCGCGCAATGTGGCCTGGCCCGGTGTCGCGCCTGAGGCCGATCAGCATCCCCGCCGCGTGCGCATCCCAGTGGGGCGCGCCCAGGCCGACGAACGCCGGCACAAACACCACGCCGCCGGTATCGGGCACGCCGGCGGCGAGCGCTTCCACCTCGGCCGAGGCGCCGATGAGCTTCAAGTTGTCGCGCAGCCACTGCACTACCGCGCCGCCGATGAAAATGCTGCCCTCGAGGGCGTACTCCAAGCGCTTTTGCGCACTTGCCGCGATGGTGGTGATCAGCTTGTGGCGTGAGCGCATGAATCCGGTGCCGATGTTCTGCAGCAGAAAACAGCCCGTCCCGTAGGTGTTCTTGGCCTCGCCTTCACTCCAGCAAAGCTGGCCGAACAGCGCCGCCTGCTGGTCGCCGGCGATGCCCGCAATGGCCACGCCGCCCAGCTGCGGCGCCGACGTCACCTCGCCCACACGTTCGCTCGACCACTTCACTTCCGGCAGGATGGCCTCAGGAACGTCAAAGATGGCGAGCATCTCCTGGTCCCACTCGCCCTTCACGATGTTGTAGAGCAGAGTACGCGAGGCGTTGGTCACGTCGGTGACATGCTTTTTGCCGCCGGTGAGGTGCCAGATCAGCCAGCTATCCACGGTGCCGAAGGCCAGCTCGCCGCGCTGGGCACGCGCCCGCGCGCCGTTCACGTGATCCAGGATCCACTTCACCTTGGTGGCTGAAAAATACGGATCGAGGACGAGCCCCGTCTTTGCCGAAACGGTTTCGCCGGCTCCGCGCTCCTCCAGCTCCTTGCAGAAGGCCGCGGTCCGCCGGTCCTGCCACACAATGGCCGGATGGATCGGCTTGCCGGTAGCGCGGTCCCAGACGATCACCGTCTCGCGCTGGTTGGTGATGCCGATGGCCGCGACCTCGCGTGGGCGCGCTCCTGCTTTGGCCAGCACATCGTCGGCGCATCCTATCTGGCTGGTCAGGATCTCCATCGGATCATGTTCGACCCAGCCCGCTTGCGGATAGAACTGCCGGAATTCCTTTTGGGCCACCGCAACAATGGCTCCGCTCGCATCGAACAGAATCGCCCGCGAGCTGGTTGTTCCCTGGTCCAGCGCCAAAACGTACGGCATGCGTTCTCACCCTTTCCGGCAATCAGTCAAACACGCGAGGCGGGAGGGCGGCAAGGCGGCCCACCTGCGCATGTGTGGCTACACGATCACCACGGAGATGGGCTTTGAGGATTCATCCGCGTTTTGTGCGGCAAGTGCATCCACTCCATGCTGGTGAATGAATCCGGGACCTGGATGAGCGAGCGTGTAGTACAAGAGCTCGTGACTCAGGTCTGGCTGGGACTTTGCCCTTACGCCGTCCACGGATTGTGCACCTTCAGGGGAAGCCCGCTGATGTCGCGGGAATTGCGCGTGACAAAGGTGAGCGAGTGCTGGGCGGCGGTTGCCGCAAGAAGCGTGTCAATGACGGGACGCGGACGATCGCCGGACCAATCGCCCCACAGCCGCGCCGTCGCCGCGTCGATGCCCAGAATGCGGTCGG
>JASHQH010000255.1 GCA_030037635.1 Acidobacteriaceae bacterium | reverse complement strand
GTGGAGGCGGTCAAGCCCACGTACCGGCTGGCGCTGTTGACGGCGCTGGCGTTTCTGTTGGACGCCCCGCTGCCCCTGCAGCTCCACCTGGGCCATCCTGAGCGTTCGCCGGAGATGTACTTCACGCCGCACGGCACTTCGGCCATGGCCATGTTCGGCTATGTATACCTCTGGTACTTGATGGCGGTGCTGGTGTTCGAGGTCTGGCTCGATTACCGGCGCGACATCGTGATTCTGTCGCAGCAATCCAAGGGCCTCCTGCGTGTGATCTACAGGATCATGACGCTGGGATCGACCAACATCAGCGAGCGCGCCCTCAAAATCGATGACAAGGTGGGTTGGATTGTCACTCTCGTCGGCATTCCTTCAGCATTTCTGCTGCATGGCTACGTGGGATTCATTTTCGGCTCCGTCAAGGCCAATCCCTGGTGGTCGTCGCCGCTCATGCCCGTGGTGTTCATTTTCTCGGCCATGGTGTCGGGTATTGCCGCGGTGATGCTGCTCTACATGGCCACGAGCAAGCTCCGGCGCCAGACCATCGACATGCGCTGCGTGGACACGGTGGCCATGTACATGTTCTATATCTTCATCATTGATTTCAGCCTGGAGATGCTGGACCTTGTGCACCGCATCTACGAGGCCGATGAATCCTTCCGCAGCCTTAATTTCATGGTTCACACCAAGCTCTATTTTTCCCAGATTGTCCTGCAAATCTCTTTGGGCACGATTGTGCCGCTGATTCTGCTGTTTGTGGCCCAGGTAGTCCATCTGCGTGAGGCCGTGCGCAAGCGGCTGTACGTAGTCTCGGGGTGCCTGGCGCTTATCGGCATCTTCGCCATGCGATGGAACGTGGTGATCGGCGGCCAGCTTTTCTCGAAGAGCTTCCTGGGATACACGACCTATAAGGTGGCCCTGGTGACACGCGAGGGTCTGCTGGTGGCCGCGGGCTTGACCATTTTGCCGCTGCTGTTCCTGTGGGGGCTGGTCAAGCTTTTACCGCCGTGGCCTGAGAAGAGCCCGCACGCGGCCGCTGCCGGCGACTAAGGGAGTTGCGCACCCGAGATCGGTGGTAGAGATGGACGGCCTTCCCGACGCACCCAGCTCACTCGATGCTCTCGACAAGGTTGACCGGCTCGAAAAGCGCCTTGAAGCGCTGGAGCGCCGCGTGCACACCCTGGAACATCCGCTGACGGCACGCTGGCCGCATCCTCCGGCCGAGACGGAAGGAGCAGTGGCTGCGGAGCAGAGGGAGTCTGCGCAGCCGGGAAGCATCTTCTCGGTGCTCGGCAAGGCCCTGCTGGGCATCGCGGGCGCTTATGTATTGCGCGCCGTGGAAGAGCTCAGTTCGCTTCCCAGGCTGGCTGTTGCCTGTGCCGGCATGGCGTACGCGTTTCTCTGGCTGGCGTGGGCGGCACGGACGCGGCGCGGGCCGCTTTTTACAAGCCCGATTTATGCCGTGACGTCGGCTCTGATTCTTGCTCCCATGCTTTGGGAGCTGACCTTGCGCTTCAAGATTTTGCCGGCGGTCGCGAGCGCCTGCGTAGTTTGCGGCTATACGCTCGCAGGATTCGCATTGGCGAGGCGGCATGCCGCGCAGTCTGTGCTGCGCGTGGTTTTCATCTCTACCGCGGCGCTCTCGCTGGCTTTGGCGGTCGCCTCGCACGTGCTGTTGCCGTTCGTAGTTGTGCTGCTGATGCTGGCCGCGGCTTGTGAGTTCGATCCCCAATTCGATCGCCTCCCGGAGATCGGCCCGCTGGTGGCGCTGGCCGCAGACGCAGCTATCTGGATTCTGATCTATGTCTATTTTGCCCCGCAAAGCGCGCCTGAAGATTACCCCTCCCTGGGCAAGGCCGCGCTGCTTGCACCCGCCGTTGCACTATTCGCGGTTTTTGCGGCCGGCGTCATCTGGAAGACGGTGTTGCGCGCCCGCCCGATCAAGGTTTTTGAAACGGCGCAGACCACGATTGCGTTTCTGCTGGCGGCCGTAAGCGTGGCCGACTTTGGGCCGCCGAATGGCAAGGTGCTTCTCGGAGTTGTTTGCCTGCTTTTATCGCCAGTGTGCTACGCGCTGGTTTTCACTGTTTTTGCGCGCGCGCCGGCAAGGCGAAACGCCGCGGTTTTTGCCGCATGGAGCGCCGCGCTGCTTCTGGCTGGGAGCTTTCTCTGCTTGCCGACGCCTCTTGCCATCGCGCTGTTGGGAGCGGCGGCGATTGCCGCAACGTTTGTGGGGAGCAGCAGGAATTGGCTCGCCTTCGAGCTCTATGGAATGGTGTTTTTGCTGGCCACGGCTGCGGCATCGGGGCTGCTGAGCTTTCTGGTGAGCTCGCTGGTGCTTGCGCCCCCCGGCGCACCGCCCCCGGGAGTCTGGCTGACGGCAGCCTGCGCGCTGGTCTGCTATGTCACCTCGAGGCCGCGCCAGGGAGAAGGCTGGAGAGAGCAAGCGTTTCACCTTGCTTTTGCCGCGTTGGCCGCGGGCAGCGTGGCCTCATTGCTGATCGATGGCCTGGTTGCGCTCACGGCATTACTGGTGACTCCTGGCGCGCATCATCTGGCGCTGATTCGAACCGTGACGCTGTGCACGGCAGCGCTGGTGCTGGCCTTCGGCGGGGCGCGCTGGCGCCGCGTGGAGCTCACGCGCCTCGGCTACGCGGCCTTGGCTGTAGTTGCGCTCAAACTCGTCACGGAAGACCTGCACCATGGTCACCTGGTCTACATTGCCGCGTCGATCTTCCTGTTGGCGCTCACGCTGCTGGCAGCTGCGCGTGTAGCCCGGCTAGGCCAGAAGAGCTAGTTCGCGCTCAGCGGTCAGTTTTACTCAGGACGGTAAACGTCGGGCCTGACCATTGGGTACGGCTTGATGACGCGGCGCTCGGGCATGCGCAGCTTCACTTTGCTGATGTGCACGTTGTAGCCGGCGCCCGGCAGGAGCGATTCAAGCACGAACGTCTCCGTGCCGCTGCTCTTAAATGCGAAATAGCGATAGATGCCCACTTCGCCTTCGCTGTTTTCCGTTCCGGCTGCCGGCGCATCGAGAAAATGCTGCGCGTCGGCCACGTCGGCCGCGGCATGATTCTCGCCCTCGGCCAGGCTTTCGGCCGCGTAGGATCGCACCAGCTTGGTCCAATAGCGCGCCAGCAGGTCGGTGGAGGCGAACAGGTCGGCCCAGATGATTTCGCCGCGTACGGCCACGACCACGCCCACCGCGTGTTCAACGCGCAGTTGAGCCAGCACTTGCTCGCGGGCGCCCATGACCGGAGCTGCGGCCTCATCCACCTTCTCGCTGACCAGCGAGTTTTCCATCGCTTTGGCGTAACTGGTGGTGCCCAGACTGCGAGGCGCTGCCACTGGGCCGCTTGCAGCGGGAGCCGGGGGCACCGTTGCAACCGCCATACCCGCGATGGCGCCGTGAACCGAGTTCCACACCTGCTGCTGGTCCTGCTCGACCATGGCGCTGGCGCGCACATCGGGCTGAACCATGAAACTTTTTGCAACCGATTTGTCCGCGGCGCCAAAGGTCGATGAGCTCTCGGTCCAGCGGCCCGGCTCGATGCAGAAAACCGACAGATCGAGGGGGTCGGAGTCAGAGGGCACAATGCGGTCCTTGGCGATGATGCGATCCTGCTTGCCGCCCGTGACGATCTCGCCGGCGAGCAGAAGCAGCGGCCGCTTGGAATGGTTGACCAGAACAAGGGTGTTCACCTGGTCGCCGCGATAGGCATAGTCCTGCGGCTGGGGATTGGAACCATCCCTCGGCCGCACCAGCCCCCGCGCGCGGCCCGCTTCAGTCACCTCCACCTCGCCGCTTTTTAGGCCCTCGTCGAGGGTGATAAACGGCGTTTCCACGGCCGATTTACCATCGGTCCGCGCCACGGGGAACAAGAGAAGATTGCCGCTCTCGATGGGAGCCAGCACGCGGTAAGGGCCGCTTTCGCGTTCCTGCGGTGCACCGGTTGCCTCGATACCGCTCCAAAACAGAATCACCGCTAGCGAGCACAGCAACGCCCCGAACCCCGTTTTCGCTGGATTTTTCATCGCACTCTCCCGCCGGCATTGATTCCCTCGGCCGGCCTTCAACCGTCGAACGGTGAGCAGACAGCTTCTTGCAGAACTTTTTTCTGGAACCCGGTTTGGGGCGTATTGTGGGGGCGTGGGAATGGCGCCAGCGGAGAGTGTAACCGGCACGGGCCGCGCAGAGATCCCGGTTCTGCCGGCCGCGCTGGACCGCGCCCTGGCCGAAGAGCTTTGGCGGGCATGCGACGGGAAAAGCTGGGGCCTGGCGCGGAACGAGTTTGAGCGGATTTTGCTGGACGTAGGAACGCCGTGGAATCACGGCCTGGCTCACGGTACGCCGCCAAACGCCAAACAGCAGGCCGAATACTTCAGGGGCGTTTGCCTGAACGACCTGGTCTTGGCGCGCGCCTGCGCGGCCGGGCACGAGCGCGCGTGGGAGCAATTTGTCGCAGTCTATCGGCAGCCCCTCACGCGCGCCGCCATCGCCATTACGGGCAGCGAGACGCTGGGACACGATCTGGCCGACCAGCTCTACGCTGAGCTCTATGGACTCAAGCTGCGCGACGGCGAGCGGCGTTGCCCGCTGCTCTCGTACCGCGGGCGAGGATCGCTGATGGGCTGGCTGCGTACCACCCTGGCCCAGCGCCACGTGGATCACCATCGCCGCACCCATCGCCAAGACCCGCTGGACGAGATCGACGCGCCGGCTGCGGATCCCCCGCAGGAGATACCGGCCGGCGAGTTGCTGTTGCTCACGCGCGCGATTCAGCAGTCCGTCGCCGGGCGCGACGTGGAAGAGCGGTTCCTGCTGGCGGCTTATTATCTCGACGAGCAGACGCTTTTTCAAATTGCGCGCGCACTGGGCGTGCATGAAGCGACGGTGAGCCGCAAGCTGAAGCGCGCAACTGAAGCCATCAGGAAGCAAGTGTTGCGGAATCTCGAGCGCGGCGGGCTCAGCAGGCGAGCCGCAGAGGAAGCGCTGGGCATCGATCCGCGCGATTTGGATACGAACCTGAAGAAACTGCTGCAAAATTCGCAAGCGGAGGCGTTCAAAGAACAGGCTGAACCATGAACGCGGCGAACCAACACGAATTCCATCCCGGCGCGGAGAGACTGAACGCGTTTGCCGAGCAGGCGCTTGGGCAACGGGAACGCGCCGAGGTGCTTGCGCATCTTGCCGCCTGCAGCCGGTGCCGGCGGGTCGTAATGCTGGCGCGCGATGCGGCCGATGCTGATGTCGCCGTGGAGCTTGCGGCGGCGCGGCGCGCGGCGGTGGAACCGCGCGTGTGGAGGAGACACTGGTGGTTCGCAGCGGCGCCGGCGGCAGCGCTCGCAGTTGCTGTGGCTCTGACCGTGTATGTGCACGTGCGCAATGTGGAACGCCGTGCTGAAGTGGCAAGGATCGAGCCGCAGAGCCAGACGCCGGGTGCGGCAACACTGCCGGCTGCCACTCAACCGGCGCCCGAGGAAGCCGCGAACCCGGCCCCACTTCCGCAACCGGCAACTCCGGCTGCGAGGGTGAAGAGTTCGTCGCAATCGTCTGCCGCGCCTGGACCGGCAGAGCCAAGGGCGAGAGCTCATACGCAAGCTCCTCCCCCGAACGTTGTTGAACACGAGGGAGGAGTTGGACGAGCGCCTTCAGTTGAGGAGCCGGTGCAGGCCAATAGATTGGCTGCACCGGCAGATAGGCCCGCCGCGCACGCTGAAGTGCACGGGATGGTGTTTGGCCTCAGGCACGCGGCGCCAACCGTGGCTCCGCCGCCGGCTCCACAGCCGCCACCAGGAGCCGAGCGAGCCGTAAGCGGACGAGCGAGCACCGTTGACAAGGAGGCGCAAGGACAGGCGGCGCCTGCCGTGCAGGAGGAGGCCAAGCGGCAGCGGCAGACAGAGACATCGAACGGGCTTTTGCGGGCGCCACGCGCAGGCGCGGTGAGCGGGGCCGGAAGCGCTGCAGCAAGCGCAACTGTAGCCTCTCCACAGCCGCCCGCTGCGGCCTCTCAGCCCGCCGCCATTCCGAACTCCGAACCGGCACGGCCGGCCGCTGCGGTCGTGAAGGCCATTCACCTGCCCAGCGGGCTCGACGCCACGTCCTTTGCCGGTGCGGGGCGTCGCGAGCTGGCCATCGACGAGACGGGCACGCTGTTCCTGAGCGAAGACCAGGGCAACACTTGGCAGCGCGTAGCTCCGCAATGGACTGGTCGCGCAGTTCAAGTGCGCAGACGGCTCGTCACAGACGGCGCTCTGCAGTCTGCACCTGCCGCACACGCCGCGCCGGAGGGAAATGTCCAGGCCCAAGCGGGCCCTGTGCAATCGCCCATGGTATTCTTTGAACTTTTCAATGACCAAAATCAGATGTGGCTGAGTACCGACGGAAAAACCTGGACCGCTCAGTGAGCCCAGCGGAAAGTTAACTGCCTGACTGCGGCCAATTCCCCCTGTTGAAAAGGCCGCCGATTGCCGAAACATCAGATACCGGGATGCGCGCGATGGCCTGCCGGCTAACGCTGCGCGCGGGGTCCTGCGCGGGCAAGGGCCGGTACCCCGGCGCCGCGGAAGGACGACAGCAGCAAGGAGACGCCGAGGCATGGAACAGCGAAGCGGACAAGCGATGAACATGCCCTGGGCGTATTTGCGCCTGCCGCCGTTTCCGCAGGTTGCCGTCCGCGTGCTGCAGCTGGCCAACAACGAGAATGTGCAGCTGCATCAGCTCTGCGAGCTGATCTCTTCCGATCCGGCGTTTGCCAGCGAAGTGCTGACGGTGGCGAATTCACTGCTCTACGCCCCGCGCTATCCTTCAACGACAATCATGCAGGCCATTGCAGTGCTGGGCGCCAACACGCTGCAGGGCATGTGCGTGACGGTGGGCGTGCGCGCGTATCTGGGCAAGACGATGAGCCAGCCCGCGATGCGCAACCTGTGGCGGCACAACCTGGCTTGTGCCATAGTCGCCGAGCAGCTGGCGGCCACCGGGTTCATCGACAAGGACCAGGCCTATACTGCCGGCATTTTGCACGATGTGGGGCGGATGGCGCTGGCAGTGATCCAGCCCGGAGATTATGCGATGCTCCTGGAGACGCACCGCGGAGCCTCAGCGACGATTCTCGAGGCCGAGCGCGAACTCTTCGGATGGGATCACTGCGAAACCGGGAGAGAGCTGGTGGCCGGCTGGAAGCTTCCGCAGGACCTGGAGACGGTGGTTGCCGGCCATCATATGGACCGGCGTAAAGACGGCGCATGGGACGTGACGGAATTGGTGAAGGTAAGCTGCGCGATGGCCTCGTCGATTGGATACCCGACGTTTCCGGGATGCGTGCCAGCGTCCTATGCCGATTTGCTGGAGCAACTGCCGGCACGGGAGCGCAGGGTCTTCTACTCCGACGCGGAGTCGCTGAAAACCAACGTTGCCGAGAGCCTTCACGCCATCGAGTCGGTCTAAAGCGCCGCCCGGGCGAGCCAATGCCGAGTGCTACGCGCGCATCAGCTTGCGCTGCAGCTGCTCAAGCGTTTGGCCCTTGGTTTCAGGGAAGAACAACGAGACCACGATCAGCTGTACAACCGTGGCTGCGGCAAAAAGCACAAAAGGCGTGCTATCGCCAAAGCTGGCGCGCAGAACGGGAAAACTGTAAAGAATGGCCATGTTGATGGCCGAAAGGCTGGCGTTGCCCACGCCTTGCCCTTTGGCGCGAACCGCGTTGGGAAAGACCTCGCCGATGTAGACGAAGACCACCAGCCCCTGCGACAAAGCAAAGAACGCGATGAACGTTACCAGCAGCGGCAGAAGAGCCGACTGGTGGCTGTGAGTGCTGAAAATCCAGGCTACGCCCGACAGGCAGAGCGCGTTGCCAATCGCGCCCAGAATCAGCAGGCTCTTGCGGCCGAATTTATCGATCAGAGACATGCCCACCAGTGTGAAGACCAGGTTTGCGGCTCCGATGGCGATAGCCTGCGCGTCACTGGAGAGCTGGCCAAAGCCGGCTGCGGTGAAAATATCGTGGACGTAACTCAAAATGGCATTAATCCCTGTCAACTGGTTGAAGGCCCCGATGGCGATGGCCAGGAATAGAGGATACCGGTACTTCCACTGGAATACTGACTCGTCGATCTTGGCGTGTTCCGCCTGGAGAGCCGACTGAATGTCGGCCAGTTCGGCTTGCGGGTCGGGCGCGCCCACGAGGGAAAGAACGCGGAGGGCCTCATCAATCTCGTTGCGCGAAGCCGACCAGCGTGGCGATTGGGGAATGAAGAATAAGAAGGCGAGGAAGAGCAAAGCGGGAAGTGCGGCCACACCGACCATCACATGCCACTCAAGGCTGCCCAGATTGCAAAGGCGAACGAGGTAGTTGGAAACAAGGCCGATCAAAATGCCCGAGACCACGTTGATCTGGAACAAGCCTACGAGACGCCCGCGCCACTGTGCGGGAGAAAGCTCGGTGATATAGACCGGTCCCAGCACACTGCACCCGCCGATGGCAAATCCTCCAACAAATCGGGCCGCGACCAGCATGGGCCAACTGACAGAGAAGGCCGCAGCCAGCGCGGCAAGAACATAAAGCGCCGCGGCATAGCGCAATGCGGCACGCGTGCCGATGCGCTGTCCTACGATTCCCGCCACAAAGCATCCCAAAACATTGCCGACCGGCGACGCAGCCACCGTCAAGCCCTTCCCGCTGGGGCTCAGGTGATAGAGCCGCGTCACCGTTTCGATAAAGCCGGAAATGACGATGGTGTCGAATCCATACAGCAGGCCGCCCAGGGCTCCGGTGAGCGCGGCTTTCATCAGCTTGGCATTGGGTCGCATGGTGACGTGTCCCTCGAAGTCGCAAACCATACTACAGACCGGGCCGAGGGGCGGCAAAGTCGAGTCTGCCGCGGGTCGGGGTCTTGCCGAGAACAACTCGAGCCGGCTTAAGGGCGAGCGGGGGCTTTTTGCGGCTGGCCATCGCCGGGCAGCACCGCCAGAACCCGGCAGCGGTGCTTGTCTGCAGCGCTCCACGCCAGCGGCATTTCGCTTTCCATGCAGGCACAGTCGCCGGCTTCGAGCACATCGTGCACGCCGCCCGCGTCCAGCCGCAGCCGGCCTTCAAGCACATAGATCACCGCGCCGGTCTCCTCGAATGCGTTGATGGCAACGGTCGATCCGCCGGGCGGAAGGTCAACCACTTCCGCCACTAGGCTGAAGCCCTCCCCGTTGGCATTGAGAGGAGTCACCTTGATGGATTCAACCGTGCGGCCGTGGCCCTGCAGGTGGGCCTTGCGCGTGATCGAGAGCGAGTGCTGCGAGGGCTCGGAAAAGAAATAGCTCATGCTGACGCCGTACACGCGGGCAATGGTGGCCAGCGTGGGCAGCGTGGGAATCATCCGGTCGGTTTCAAGCTTTGAGAGCAGCGCCGTGGAGAGGCCGGTTTCCGCGGCCAGGCGAGAGAGGGTCAGGTGCTTGCTGGTGCGCAGCGAGCGCAGCTTGAGGCCCAGACAATACGGCTCCAGAGCCCACTTGGCGTGCGAGACGGTCTTGGACATCGAAAGCTCCGGTTGACTTCGGTAGGAATATGTACACCAGTCTACGGCAGCGGACCTGCCGGTGAATACGGCGGGAGGAGCCGCGACGATTTGCTTTTGGCGCCGGCGCCGCAGGCCGGCAACGGATTCGTTTATCAGGGCGTTGGGCGATACAATTCTTATCGGGCCGTCCGTTGACGGAGCACATTCGTTCATCGCATCAGGAAACCCGAGGCGATCATAGCAATGAAAAACTTCCCCCTCCGCACCTTTTCCCTGCTTAGTCGAGGAACTCGTTTCGTTCTAACCGTCGCGGCGCTCGGCGCGGCCGCCATTTGCGCGGCGCAGACGAAAGCTCCGCCGCCTGCACCCAACCCGGCACCGGATGTCATGGTGCTAAGCAATGGCGACACGCTGCACGGGAAATTCGTGAACGAAGAAACCGGCAAGGTCACGTTCCATAGTGATCCTCTCGGCGACATTACCGTGGGCTGGGACAAGATCAAGGAGCTGCACGTGACAGAGCCATTCGGCGTGCTTAGCTCGACCGTGAATCCTGGCGCGAGAAAAGGCAAGGCTCAGATTCCCTCAGGAACGCTGGATGTGGCAGACCAGGTGGTGACCGTGCATCCCGCGGCCGGACCAGCCAGCCTGCCGATTCCGACGAAAAATGCGCAGTACATCATGGATGCGGCCACGCTCGACAAGCAGGTGAATCACGAGCCGAACTTCTTTACCGGGTGGAACGGAGCCGCCACTGCCGGCGCGACGCTGGTGACAGCAACTGAGAATCAATACACGTTCTCGGGCGCCGTGAACCTGGCGCGCGTCGTGCCCACGGTAAGCTGGCTCAACACACGCGACCGCACCTCCGCGGTCTTCAGCGGCTCGTTCGGAAAGATTACGGAGCCCGGCTACACGGTTGCAGGAACGCCTCCGACCGTGGTTGCGCCCGTGGTCACCAAGACCGCCATTTATCACGCCGGCGGCGAGCGCGACGAATACTTTTCTTCGCGATTTTTTGCCTTGGGGCAGACGGCATTCGACCACAACTTTTCACAGAACCTGGCCCTCCAGCAGACCTACGGCGGCGGCATTGGGTGGACAGCGATCAAAGCACCGAAACAGGAGCTGGATATCAAGGGAACCATCCAGTACGAGGCCCAGAGTTTCCTCGGTACGCCTGCCACGGCCGCAAATCCTACCCCGCCTCCGCCCAGCCCCAGCACCAGCCTGGTGGGTTCCACGATTTCCGCCACCTATGCCCTGCACTTGAAACTTGTGACATTCACGCAAGGGCTCTCATTCATCCCCGCGTTCAACGATCCACACGCGTATTCGGCCAACGAGACGAATACTTTTGCGTTTCCCGCGTATAAGAATTTCAGCTTTTCGCTCGGAACACTCGACAGCTATTTGAACGATGTTCCGATCGCCGAGCCGCCCACCAAGCCAAACTCGTTCCAGTTCACGATGGGTCTGACCTACGGGATCAAGTCGAAATACTGAAAAGCAGCCATTAGCTATTGGCCACTGGCTCCTTGCTTGATGGTGCGGGAGCCGGAAGATTTGCGTGCCTGGCCAGGATGCTTCTGCCGTCGCGTCATACTGCGCGATGGGGCTAAGAGCTGACGGCTCGAAGCTAGGAGTTGCCTTTCGGCGTCACCGGCTGCAGCCACGCGCCGTTTCCCGCTGCGTCCCAGACATCGAAGCGCACCCACTTCTTGCCGCGCGCGTCGAAGGGAATGCGGAACGTTTTGGTGCCAAACGGTTGCGTGTCGGTGAGCCGGATGATCTGGCGATCCACCTTGGCGCCATCGCTCCACACCAGCTCGGCGAATTCGAGCGGGAAAGTGTACTCGATGCTGGCGGCGTAAACGCTCTGCGCGCCTGCACCTTCGATGCCCCACTTGTGAAAGAGAATTTCGCCTGTAGTTCCGAAAAAGTTGCCGGCGCGAATGCCTTCCACGACCGGCGCCCAGCTCTCGTTCCAGGCGGGAACCTTGTCGAGCTTCAGATAGTTGATAGCCAGCAGCGGATAGGTTTCGTCGCTGGGAACCTTCATATAGGTGTCGCCTTCGGCGAGCATGAACTTGGGCTTGGGCGCCCAATTGCTCATGTCGTCGTTGACGCCGAAGCAGCGCACCTCGCACAGCCGAGCCTGGGACTGGTCGACGGGCAGCGACTCCCACGATCCGCCGATGAAGCGATCGCTCAAAAAGAAATCCTGATCCTTGTAGACGTCGGGATATATGGCGGAACTTTTGGTGCGCGGGTGCGCTACCCAGATGATGCCCTGTTCGCGGTTGACGAAGTTCTCCACGTCCTGGACTGAGCCGAGATGATAGACGTGGCCGTAGGTGGGGTCGTTCTCCTCGAAGCCCTGGCGGGCGGGACGCGGCACGGCATGCGAGAAGTAAACCGGCTTGGGCAGCATCAGGTACCAGTGGCCGCCGAGGTAGCTGTTCACTTCTTCGGCGGGAATCACGAGGAAGTCCTTATCGCTGACTTTGGCCGCACCTTCAAAGTAGAGTTTCTGCTCCGGGAAACGCTTGGGACCGGGATCGGCGAGGTCGGAGTCGTCGTGGAAGTCGCCAAGATAGACAATGTTGATTCCCAGGCCGCGAAATACCGGGACCCAGGTGGGCATGAAGTCGGCGGTGCCGCGATCGCGAATCATCTCGTTGAAGTCCAGATGGAAGTGGCCGGTGACGGTTTTAAAGCCGGGGACGGGCTTGTAGGAGTCGTTGTGGGTGTAGGCCATCACCTGCTGCTGCGTGGCGCGGGTGCCTGCGGCGCTGAGGTAGTAAAACACGGCCATGTGCTGCAGCGTGCCGGGAGGCGCGTTGTAGAGCGCGTAATTGTAGATTTGCGAGCGGGCCACGCGCACGCGGCGGTTCCACACTTCGTCGGAAACGCCCCACGGCGCATAGCCTGAGCCGCGTTCGGGCTGCATGACGCCGAGCGAGAAAGAGCTGTCGCTGTCTTTGCGGTAATAGACGTAGCCAAGATTTACCTCATTCTCGCGCGCGAAGAAGAATTTGTGCGGCGGCGGAAAGATGGCGAGCGAGCCGGGAGCGGCGTCGAGGATTTCGAGGCGATTGCGCGCCTCCAGATCGACCGGCTGCTGGTTGATGTCGCCACCGAAGGCGTACTGCTGCCACACCTGGGCGTCGTCGCGCCACTCCAACTTTGTGCCCTCGTGAAGGGCGAAGCCTTTCAGTCCGGCCTTATAGATGTAGGCGGCGTCCTTGGCGTCGGTTTTGGCCACTGCTTCCTGACGCAAAAGATTGGAGCCTTTGTAGGCAGTGAATTCGAGGTCACCGGAGAAGATGCCGAGCGTGAGCCCGTCGAATACCACGCTCACGCGGTCGCCATCGCTCTCCACGCGGCAGGCGCTTGAGTTGTAGCTGGCTGTGCCACGGGCAACCTCGTCGGGCGTGCGGCCGGGGCCGACAAGATGCGAATCGTGGCCGGGAATTTCGAGCGGCGCGTCCCAGAAGACGTTCCACTTGTACTGCTCTTCGGCCTCGGGCGTGTCGTTGTTCAGGTGTTTCAGTATGTCGAGCTCGGTGGTGGAGATACGGCGGCGGCCGGTGGTCACCTGGAAGTCCGGCTCTAGATCTTTGCCCAGCACAATCCACGCGCCGCCAGACGGCCGCGCGGCCAGTTCCGCGACCACGGGCTGGTGGTCGCGCAGCGCAAAGCCAGCGCGGTTTTGCTGGCCCTGCTCGCCCGACCAGGAAACCTCGACCTCGCCGTGGCTCGATGTGACGCTGACCCCGGGGATCGGCCTTGCATCCTTCAGGTCGCAGCCTTGCGCATGCGCCAGGCCCGCGCCGGCGCACCAAACCACCGTGCAGGTAATCTGAGCGATTCTCATCGATGTCTCCTGGGCCCGCCGCCCACGGTTCGGCAAGCGCCGCAGCCGCGCGCTGTGTTTACACCTTGATGAAGATTTTTCGGTTGTAGAGGATCCAGACTGGAATGAAGCATACAGCCGCGTAGGCGGCCGAGTAGGCCAGCGCTCGCCAACCCGAATCGCCGATGTGCATAAAAACGTGGTGATACACGTAGGGGATGGGGCTCACTTTGCGCCCACCCGCGGTGAAGCGGATGAGATCAACGGCGCTGCCCAGCAATTCGCTGATCATGTAGGCCACGATGGCGTTCGAACCGAAGACGAGGAACGGCCAGGTGATGCCGCTCTTTTGCGCCTTCTGGCCCCAACCGTGATGTTCCAGCACCCAGAACAGCACCGCAAACAAAAGCAGCGACCAACCCGCCGCCGCCAGCACATACGAGCTGGTCCACATCTTCTTGTTGAGTGGGAACCAATGCGCCCAAAGGTATCCCGAGGCAAGACAAGCCGCCGCTCCCGCAGCCAGGCCCGTGGCTTTGACCTTCAGCGGCAGCCAGGTCCGCAGCCACAGGCCGGCCAACAATCCCAGCAGCGTTGTGCCCACCGCGGGAATATCGCTGAGCAGGCCTTCGGGGTCGCGCGTGTTGTGCGTGTCGAACTCTTCGTAGAGATGGCCGGGCATGAGTTGACGGTCGAGCCAGGCAACAATGTTCTGGTCCTTGTCGAGGAGGGGAATGTCGCGCACCGGCGTGCCCGCACCCGGTACCGGCACGTATCGCACCAGAACCCAATAGCCGGCCAGCACCACAACCAGCAGCGCGACCTTGGTCCACACGCGGCGGTCCCAGAGGTAAAGCAGCGACACTACGAGATAGCAGATGGCGATGCGCTGCAGGACGCCGTAGAAGCGTAGGTGGTTGAGTTCGAAAGCGGGAAATCCATTAACCACAATTCCCAGAAGAAACAAAATGACCGCGCGGCGAATTGTGTGCCAGGCCAGCTTGGCGCGCGAGTCGCCCCGTTGCAGCCGCGCTTGCGTGGAAAAGACGATGGATGCGCCCACCACGAAAAGAAATGTGGGAAAAACCAGGTCGGTGGCTGTCAATCCGTTCCATGCCGCGTGGCGCATTTGCGTCCAGGCGCCGGGGCCGCCGGGGTTGTTCACCATGATCATGAAAGCGATGGTGATGCCGCGAAGCACATCGAGCGAAACCAGGCGCTTCACCGGCGTCGAAACGGATCCAGGTTGAGCAGGGGCGCGAAACCAACCCAGCTTGGTGGTCAGCTTGGCCGGCGCGCGAACAGCACCCAGTTGAAACATTCAGTTCTCCAGTGGCGGCAATTCGAGCGATGCACAATACCCTACGCGCACGAGGCCGGGTTCGCCAAGGAGGATTATGCCGCTCGAATGGAGCCGGCGCGGCGAACGCAAGCAACCAGCAGCGTTTGCGCCGGAAAGAAAAAGGCCCGGACTTTGAAATCCGGGCCTTTGACTGTAAAACCGCTCCCGCGGCGTGAACAAAGAACGCTATCGCCTCACCGTGAAGGTCAGCGTGGTGGTTGCCGTAACGCCGCCGCCTGTTCCCGTAATCGTGATGGGATAGGTGCCGGTCGCGGCGGATCTGGACACCGTCAGAGTGAAGTCCGACGTTCCCGAGCCCCCGGTAATGGGGTTGGGACTGAAGCTCCCCGTTACGCCGGACGGAATGCCGCTGGCGGAAAGCGTAATCGACGAGCTGAAGCCGCCCGAGGCCGTTGCGGTGACGACGGCATATCCGCTCTGGCCCTGGTCGAGGTATCCCGAACTGGGCGAAACCGACAGGGTGAAGCTTCCCTTGACCGGCGCAGTGACCGTCAGCGAAACCGTCGTGGTTTCCGTGGTGCCGCTCGCTGGGGTCCCCGTCACCGTAATCGTGTAGGTGCCGGTAGCCACAGTCGAGGCGACGGCAATCGTCATGCCCAGGCTGCCCGAGCCAGTGATGGTGCCCGGCGAGGCAAAGGTAACGGTGACGCCGCTAGGCTCGCCCGACGCCGACAGCGTAACGGTCGAATCAAATCCATCGACAGCCGTGCTGGTAATGGTGGTTGAACCGGAGTTGCCCTGCACGATGGAAACCGAGCCGGGCGAGGCGCTGAGACTGAATCCCGGCGCTGCCGCGGTCCCCGCCAGAGCGTTCAAAAGGTTGGCGCCATTCATGCTGCCCCAGCCCGAAGCCAGATCGTAGCCGGTCGTCGCCGAGTAGCCATTGCTGCCGCTGGTAATGTCGTGAAAGTCGGTATCGTAGCTTGAGCCCAGGCCAATGGTGTAGAGGGTCGGGTTGATGAAGCCCAGCAGCCCATTGCCGTTGGCCTTCGATTGCTGGTTGGTGAGAGCCAGGTACCCGGCCCAGAGCGGCGTGGCAAAGCTGGTGCCCCCGTACTCGTTGGCCGTGCACGCTTCCTGGTCGGCGCACACGTAGTACGTGAAGTTGGCATTGGCCGAAACATCGGGGCCGTTGCGATAACTCTGCGAACAACTGGAGCAACCCTTGGCAGCAGCGGTTTGCCACGAGGGAATTGCGAATTTATCGGGCGAGATGCCGCCTCCGCCATCCGACCATGCGGTTTCAGAAGCCCAAGGTCCGGCCGCTGAACTGGTCTCGAGGTCCGTGCCGCCCACCGATGTCACATACACATCGTCGGCCGGGTAGATTTCGGAGCGCGATCCCCACTTGCCGTCGTCGCCAGCCGCCTGAAAGAGATTCTGGCCCTGCAGCGCGAACTCCTCGAAGTAGGGATTGTCGGTGCTGGGGTCGGCGGGACTCCAAGTCCATGAGGAGCTTAGCTGCGCGTTGAGCGGAGAAGCCGTAGCCATGGCGCCGAAGATAGCTGCATCCGTCGAGCCGATGTACACTACGAGGCTTGACAAGCCGGGCGCCATGCCCAGCGCCTGCGTCATGTCGATCGTCTGCTCGGTATCGTCGCAGCTGGGATAGGTACAGCTCGTGCTGGTGCCGTCGGTGGAGTCAAGGGTAATAGGCACGCTTTCGGTCTGGCCCACGTTCTTGTAGTAGGTGTTCAGGTCGGCCAAGTCGGTGCCGTAGTACTCGAGCAGGCCGAGCGACTGGCCTGAGCCGGTGAGCGATCCGCCATAGTAGGCCGCGCGCATGTCGCTGCCCAGGAACGACGCGGATGGGCCGGAGCCGGTGGTCGCGCCGGACTTGGAGCCCGAATTTGCGGGGATGTGTTCCAGGCCCGCGGGATGGGGGATGGAAAAGTTGTCGAGGCCGGAGACGTGCCAAAGAGAAAAGGTCAGGCTTGTCGTCGGCTCCTTGTCGGGTGCGTAGAAAGTGCGGTTCTCGGTGGGATGCTGATAGACGCCGAGGTTCACATGAAAAGCTTTCTGGATGTTCGCCACCGATCCTGAAACCTGCAGGTTGACACGGTTCGGCGACGTGCTCACCACCTTCAGGCCGTTCGCTTGAGCGAAATTGATAAGCGCGTTGTACTCTTCCTGCGTGGGTCCGAACTGCTCAGTGAATTCCGCCACCGTCAGGAATTGATGGTAAGACGGGCTGCTGGGATCGTAGAGGCTCTGCAACAGTTGATCCAGTTGATCCTGGTTGCGGAGTGGCAGGGCGATCACCAGATTCAGCGTTTCGGTTGCCGGAAGACTCCCAACGAAGCGCGCGGTCCCGTCCTGCGTGGCCTGGCGCACATGAACGGTTTCCACGGTTTGAGCGTCACAGAAGCTGAGCGCGATCGACAGAACTGCAGCGATCGGGAGCGTATATTTTCCCAATGTACGCATTCAATTTTCTCCTTTTGGTGCTGCTATAGCATTTCCCTGACGGCGTAGAAGGACCCAAAGCCAGTCAACTTGGCGCGCACGATAAATCGAGGCGCCGAAATAGTTCCGGCGGCGGTGCAGGTGCGCGCCAATCGCCTGCGGACGACAGGATTTGGGCCCTCTGCTGCGATGAAAAAATGGCCTGGAAATAACGGCGCCCTGGGAAGGCGCCGGACCCCCTTGAGCTAGCATTGTCGGCCAAAAAAAACGCCTCTGTCTAGAGAAAACTAAGGGCTCTCGTGTGTAATTCCCGTTACTTTGGGGAAGTTCATCTGTTCCATCCGTGCCCGCCGTGAACCTCGACCCCAAAGGATGAAAACCCCATGAATACAGGGCGATACGGCGCCCCGGGTGGAACAGCGGCGGCCCGATTTTCAGCCGTTTCAGGCCGCTTGCCCTCGCGTGCTCCGGCAGGTACAAACCGGCCTTGCCTCCGCCGGGAAGCTCGACCTGCGCGGTTCCCCACCGCTCCTTGTGCAGAGCGGCACATGAAGCTCCCTTCTCCCGGAGGGCGAAAATTTCGGCTTGCAGGTCGTTGCTAACCAGGTATTGTTCAGCGCCGTGGTTTTGCTCGGCGGGATCAAATGCGGCCTCCGCCGGCGGCATGGCAAAGATCGACCATCCGTGCCCGGCGACCGACTCCGGGAAAACCAGGAATGTCGCGGAAAAATGCACGATCGGCCTCAGCCTCTCTTGCACAAAGGGCCGATCGGGCAGATTGACCTTGCACGGCGCCTATTGTCTTCGCGGCCCGCGCTGATAAACTCCCTCTTTCAGCAATTTCTTGAGCAATTTCGCTTGTATTCCGTCGGAGGCTATCCGTGCCCGAATTTCAACCCTTTGTTCCCGCCAATCAACATCCCCGTGAGTTCACGCTTCGCGCTGTTCTGCTGGGCTCCCTCTTCGGTCTCATCTTTGGCGCCGTCACCGTCTATGTCGGCCTGCGCGCTGGGCTCACCGTGGCCGCCTCCATTCCCATTGCCGTCATCTCCATCAGCTTTCTGCGCAGCGAAGGCAAGGTCTCGGTCCTCGAATGCATCATCGTGCAGACCGCGGGCAATGCCGGCCAGTCCATTGCCGCAGGGGTCATCTTCACGCTGCCTGCCCTCATCTTTCTCGGCTTCGATCTCGAGTATTCGCGCATCTTCATGCTGGCGCTGATCGGCGGCTACCTGGGCGTGCTCTTTATGGTTCCGCTGCGTAGGCCGCTGATCGTGGAAGAGCACGGCAAGCTGAAGTTTCCCGAGGGCACGGCATGCGCCGACGTGCTCATGGCCGGAGCCAAAGGTGGTTCGTTTGCCAGCCGCGTGTTCTTCGGCCTGGGGTTGGGCGCCATCTACACCTTCTTCCAGAATGAAAACCTCTTTGGCGCGTGGCCGGGCACACCCGAGTATCAACCCGACTTCGGCCCGCAACACGTGCTCAAAGGCGCGTCGATTAAGGCCGACGCGACCCCGGAGTATCTGGGCGTGGGCTACATCATCGGCGCGCGCACCGCGGGCACCATGTTCGCCGGCGGCGTCTTCTCTTGGCTGGTTCTGATGCCGCTGATTTATTTCTTCGGTAAGGACCTGCCCCACCCTGTTTATCCCGGCACTGTGCCCATTGCGCAAATGGGACCGAGCGATCTATGGATCACCTACATCCGGCCGATGGGAGCGGGCGCAGTGGCAGCAGCCGGCCTGATCACACTTTTCAAAACACTGCCCACCATCATTGGCGCGCTGCGGTCCGGTTTTGCGCAGATTCGTCATCGCTCTGCCGCTGTGGCCGCGCCGATCCGCACTGAGCGTGACTTCTCCATGAGCACTGCCATCTTCGGCTCCATCGCGCTCATCATCCTCATGTTTTTCTTTCTCTGGCTCAAGCCGGTGCCGGGCGCGCAGGTGGGCCTCTTCGCCAACCTCGCCGCTTCGATCCTGGTGGTGGCCTTCGGATTCCTATTCGTCACCGTCAGCTCGCGCATCGTCGGCCTCATCGGCAGCTCGGCCAACCCCATTTCGGGAATGACCATCGCCACGCTGATGGCAACTTCGGCCATTTTTCTGGTCAGCGGTTGGACCGCGCCGGCATTCGGCGCGCTGGCCATCACCATTGGCGGCGTGGTGTGCATCGCGTCGGCCGAGGCCGGCGACACGTCGCAGGATCTCAAAACCGGCTTCATTATCGGCGCCACGCCGAGAAACCAGCGCTTTGCGTTCCTCATTGGCATTGCCGTCTCGACCGTCGCCATCGGCTACACGCTTCAGGCCATGAACCAGAACCTCCAGGTCTTCCGCGCTGCTCCGCAGCCCTGGGACATCAATGCCTCACATCCCGGCGTCGCCATTCAGCGCGACACCAAGGGGCTGGTCGATCAGTTCCCCGTCATCGCGCCCGACGGGTCGAAATCCATCCATCACAAGAGCGAGTACATTGTGCTCAACGCCATTGGCTCGTCCGAGCTTGCCAATGGAAAATACCTCTACTCACCCGCTGCGGGCCGTATCGAGGTCCGCTGGATTCCGGGCATCGGCAGCGAACGCGCCGCCGCGCCCCAGGCGCAACTGATGGCGACCGTGATCAATGGAATTCTGAGCCGTAAGCTGCCCTGGGGACTGGTCATGATCGGTGTCTTTCTGGTCATCGCCATCGAACTGCTCGGTATCCGCTCGCTCTCGCTGGCGGTGGGCGCGTACCTCTCCATTGGAACCACGCTCGCCATCTTCACCGGCGGCGTGATGCGCGCGCTCATCGATTGGTCTGCGCGACGCTCCGGCGGCACCGAAAATCCCGACTCCGACGTTTCGCCCGGCTCGCTCTACGCCTCAGGCTTGATTGCTGCGGGCGGCATCGTGGGCCTCATCGGCGTCGCCCTGCAAGGTTATGAAAATCATTTCGACAGGCCCAATCCCATCGCCTGGCCGCAAACCTTCCTCCACAACCCCTGGGTCTCGGTCGTGGCGTTCGGGCTGCTGGCATATTCGCTCTATTACTTTGCGCGCAAGCCGCTGAAGAAGTGAGTTCGGTGCATAGCGGCGCGGCCTCCCTGCGCTCCGCTACAATAATGGGAAGCTCCTGCCAGCCGGGCACCTGAGTCCCTGGAATGCCAGGAGCATCGTGCCATTATGCTTGCTGAAAACCTTCCCGAAGCGTTGACATTCGACGATGTGTTGCTGGTTCCTGCCTACAGCGACGTGGTGCCGGTGCAGGTGAGCACGCAGACGCAGCTCACCCGCCAGATCGCGCTGAACACGCCGCTGATTTCGTCGGCCATGGACACAGTGACGGAGTCGCGCATGGCGATCGCCATGGCGCAGCAGGGCGGCATCGGTATTGTGCACCGCAATCTTTCCATTGCCGGCCAGGCCGGCGAGATCGACAAGGTGAAACGGTCGGAAAGCGGTATGATCGTCGATCCCGTCACCATCGCGCCCGGCAAAACCATCGGCGACGCGCTCGAGATCATGCGCCGCTACCGGATTTCGGGCGTGCCGGTGACGCAGGGCAAGCGGCTGGTGGGCATTTTAACCAATCGCGATCTGCGCTTTGAGACGCGTACCGATATTCCCGTGGGCGAAGTCATGACCAAGGAAGACCTGATCACCGTTCCCGTGGGCACCACGCTGGAAGAGGCAGAGCTGATCCTGCACAAACATCGCGTGGAAAAGCTGCTGGTAGTGAATGGCGAATACGAGCTCAAGGGCCTGATCACGGTCAAAGACATCCAGAAGAAACTCAAGTATCCCAATGCCAGCAAGGATGAGCAGGGGCGGCTGCGCGTAGGCGGCGCCATCGGAGCGACGGGCGATTTTATGGAGCGCGCAGCAGAGCTGGTAAAAGCGCGCGTCGATGCGCTGGCCATCGACTCGGCCCATGGGCACTCGTCCCGCGTGCTGGAAGCGGTGCGCGAGGTCAGGAAGCGCTTCAACAGCGTGGCCGTGCTGGCCGGGAACGTGGCGACCTATGAGGGGGCCATGGCCCTGATCGACGCGGGGGCCGATGCGGTCAAAGTGGGCATCGGACCCGGCTCCATCTGCACCACGCGCATGGTGACGGGAGCAGGCATGCCGCAAATCACGGCCATTGCTGAGGCGTACAGGGCGGCGCAAAAGCATGGAATTCCGGTGATTGCCGATGGCGGAATCAAGTACTCCGGCGAAATAACCAAGGCCATCGCCGCCGGTGCCAGCACGGTGATGATCGGCTCGCTGTTTGCCGGCGTTGACGAAAGCCCCGGCGAAACCATCCTCTACCAGGGGCGCAGCTTCAAGAGCTATCGCGGCATGGGCTCGCTGACGGCCATGAGCCAAGGGTCGGGTGAACGATATTTTCAGGGTTCGGCCGATCTGGCTGTGGCTGAAAACGGGCCCGCGGACGTCGTGCAGCGCGAGCGCGCCAACGAAAATCGCCTGGCCAAGTTTGTGCCCGAAGGCATTGAAGGGCGCGTGCCCTACCGTGGACCGCTGGAGGCGATGGTGTTTCAGCTGGTGGGCGGATTGCGCTCAGGAATGGGCTACCTGGGCTGCGCCAACATTGCGGAGTTGCAGGAAAAGGCGAATTTTGTCCGCATCTCCGGTGCAGGCCTGCGCGAGAGCCACGTGCACGACGTGATCATCACGCGCGAGGCGCCGAATTATCGTGTCGAATAATCGGCGCACCGTTGGGCCCTCCACCCCGCTGACAACGAGTCAACCGCGAGGGCTTTGGTTCTGGGTAAGCGCCTGGTGGCCCGTGGCTCTAGGCGTCCTGCTCGTCGCCGCCGAGTCGACTGCTGCCTTCGGCGCCGACCGGACGAGCGGGCCATTGCGCCGGCTCTACGAGGCGATCTTCGGGCCTGTGAGTTCGGCAGCCTGGGAATCGATCCATCACTACCTGCGCAAAACAGGCCACTTCATCGGATACGGTGCCTTGGGCCTGACCTGGCTGCGCGCATGGTGGATGAGTTTGCCTCGTTTCCATTTTCAAGCCGATGCTTTGCTGGCCATACTCGGCACTGCGCTGGTAGCCGGCTGCGATGAGTGGCACCAGACCTTTTTGCCCAACCGGACCGGAACCCTATGGGATGTGCTTGTCGATTGCTGTGGCGCCGCCGCCATGCTGGCGAGCTTCTACTTCTATCTCCGTATATTCCGCAGTCGACTGCTCGACCCATCAAGCTGAAGCGGGCGCGAATCTGATGCCGGCCCGAGCTCCATTCATGCTTTCGCGCTACGCAGTGCTCTTGCGGACCGCAGAGCTGGAATCGGGCGGCGGTCAGACGGCCGGGACTTCTTCGGCAACTTCGGTCTCATCGGAGCTGAACGAGTGGGGCGCCGGAACAACCTCAGCGGGCGCTGGATCGATGAGACTGGAATTCCTTGGCGGACCCGGCTCCAACGCGGCATCGGCCATGAGCTTCTCAGCGGATTCCGTCTCCCAGCGGCCAAAAACGCTCTTGGTGAGAAGCCCCACATCGGAGAGAAAGGTGGCGCGGGCCATGTACGCCGCATCCAACTGCTGCTTGACGGGCAATACCACACCGTGAAAATACGCGCTGAAGCAATCCCTGGGGACTCGCGCAAAAAGCGCTTCCTCATGCGCAAAGATTAGAGTGGCCAAGCCTGTGATTCCGGGGCGGCACGCAAGGTTGTAGATCGTCTCTTCAGGCGGCTTGGGACGAGGACCGACCAGGCTCATGTGGCCGAGCAGCACGTTAAAAAGTTGCGGAAGCTCGTCAAGCTTGGAACTGCGCAGGAAGGCGCCGACCGGCGTGAGGCGTTGACGGCTCCAGCCGGCAATCGAAGCGTCGGCATCGCCGGCGCCGCCGACCATCGTGCGGAATTTGATGATGGTAAAGGCACGGCCGTGACGGCCGATGCGTTTCTGCCGGAAAAGAACACCGCCCTGCGACGTAAGCCGCACGACCACAGCGATCGCCAGAAGGACCGGGAGCACTGCGGGCAATGCCAACAGCACACAAGCGCAATCAAAGAGGCGTTTTGCCGCCGAGCGCGACCATCGACTCAACTCGTTTTGGCGCGTAGTGCTGGCAGCGGACGGCAAACCAAAAGATGAAGTGCGGTAGTCGGAAATCAGATGCCCTTGTCCTGAAGCCAAACTGCTCCTCCAACCATGACAGCGACTTACTGGGACAGGTCTGGGGCGGAGAACCGGAAGGCAAGTGGTGGCGCAGCAATGAATGATCTTGAGCTAACTTGTGAATAACTATAACAGAAAGAAGCGTACGCTGGGGCCGGGAGGGGAATCTCAAATCTAACTGCTCTGCGACGCCTCGCCCGGCCTCCGGCGCAGCCGGCTGGAATTGCACTGTGAAGCTGCGCAACGTGACCAAGGTCATGGGGTTACGGACCGGAAAGCGCCATGGCAGGGCCATTGGAAATGCTATAGACTCGTCACATGAATTCCCCCTACCGCGAAAGGAGTGGCGCAGGCCGCAGAATTCCTTGCCGCAACCGTCGCGGAAATCCGGATCAACTTGTCAGACAAATCAGCTTTGCGGTATTCGCTGCCCTGGTTGCCTGCGTCACACAGGCTCAGAGCACAGGCAGTCTGGATTGTTCAGACCCCCTGCTTGCCGGAACCTTGGAGTGCACGAGTCAAGCGCAGGAAGGCGTTCAGCAGCAGCCGCAGCAGTCTGGAGTGCCCGGTCAATACAACCTTCCCTCCGCAAACCCGCAAACGAATCTCCCCGGGATGCAGAACCCCGCCGGCAACATCAACTATCCTTCGAATCGCCAGAGCTCATATTGGGACCTGGAGCAGTTGTTGCGGCAGAATGCCGCGCAGCAGGCGCCGCTTCCGCCCGAGCCGCTGACGGAATTTCAGAAATTCGTGGCCTCGACCACGGGCCTCGTTCTGCCCGTTTACGGAGCCGATCTCTTCCGGCGCGTCCCTTCGACGTTTGCGCCGGTCGACCTGGCGCCGGTTCCGGCTGACTACGTAGTCGGGCCGGGCGATGAGTTGCGCGTCCGCATCTGGGGCCAGGTGGATTTGGAGTACAACCTGCGCGTGGACCGCTCGGGTGATATCTACCTGCCGCAAGTTGGCCAGGTGCACGTTGCAGGGCTTGCCTTTTCAGCGCTTGACGCGCATGTGCGCCAGGCCGTGGGCCGCGTTTACCGCAACTTCGACTTGACGGTCGAACTGGGACAGATACGCGCCATTCAGGTCTACGTTGCAGGCCAGGCGCGGAGGCCGGGCGTTTATACCGTGAGCGGGTTGAGCACACTGGCAGACGCGATTTTTTCCAGCGGCGGGCCCACGGTCGAAGGCTCGATGCGCTCCATCGAACTGCGCCGCGAAGGCGCAGTGGTCACCCGCTTCGACCTCTACGACCTGCTCATCCGGGGCGACAAGACCAATGACGCCAGGCTGCAGTCCGGCGACGTCATTTTTATTCCTCCCGTCGGCCCGCAGGTCGCCATAGTCGGAAGTGTGCGCAATCCCGGCATCTATGAACTGGGCGCGCAGGAACCGCTTTCCGGCGCTCTACAAGATGCCGGCGGTGTTTCCGCCGTGGCCGCGGAAGCGCGCGTTTCCATCGAGCGCATCGACCAGCATCGCGAGCGCAGCGCCATGGAGGCGAGTTACGATCCGGCGGGGATGGCGACCGCGTTAGCTGACGGCGATGTGATTCGCGTGTACTCTATCGTGCCCCGATACGAAAAGACGGTCACGCTCAGAGGAAACATCGCCAATCCCGGGCGCTTTGCCTGGCATGAGGGCATGCATATCAGCGAGCTGATTCCCGACAAGGAATCGTTGCTGACACGGAATTATTGGTGGCGGCGCGCGCAGATGGGGTTGCCGGCGCCGGAATTCGAGCCCATCCCCGGCTTCGCCAATCTGCGCCAGCCAGCCGACGATCATCCTGTCGCCATTCCGCAACGGCTGCAGATGCAAAGCGCGAGCGGACCGAACCAGACGACGCCTGAAGAGCGGCAGACCACCCCGGCGCAGGACCAGTACGGTGTACAAAACGCGTATACGCCGCTTGAGGATCAGTACAACCTGCAGAACGCGCCCGCCTCGCAGCAGCTACAGCCTGGAATGATGCAGAGCGCGACCCCAAGCGCGCAGCAGCGTGCTGGAAGTGCGCCGCTGGCTGGGGCGCAGGCGCCTCCAACCAGCCAACCCATCGCTGCCGCGCCACCCACCGACGTGGTGTTGCCGGCTCCCGAAATCGACTGGGACTACGCGGTCATCGAGCGCCTTGATGCCGAGACCTTGAAGACGGAGCTGATTCCCTTCGACCTTGGCAAGTTGGTGTTGCAGCACGACTCCGCGCAGGATCTTGTTTTGCAGGCCGGCGACGTGGTTTCGATCTTCTCCGCTGCCGACATTCGCGTGCCCGTTGCGGAACAGACCAAGCTGGTGCGGCTCGAGGGCGAGTTTGTGCATGCCGGCGTCTACTCTGTGCAGCCCGGCGAGACGCTGCGGCAGCTCGTGGAGCGCGCTGGGGGACTGACCGCCAACGCCTATCTCTACGGCTCCGAGTTTACGCGCGTTTCAACGCGCGCCATGCAACAGGCCCGGATCGACGAATATGTGCAGAGCCTGAGCCTGGCAATTCAGCGCAGCGCCGTGGCCCTGGCCTCGTCGCCGGCGGCGTCGGCGCAGAGTCTAGCCAGTGGAGCGGCCGCACAGGGAAACGAACAAAGCCTGCTGGCCAGCCTGCGGCAGATTCGCGCCACAGGACGGATCGTGCTGGCGTTGCAGCCTGGCAGCAGCGGTGTCGGCAGTCTTCCCGACCTCCCGCTTGAAGACGGCGACCGCTTCGTTGTTCCCTATGTTCCGGCCACCATCAACGTGGTCGGCGCGGTCTACGATCAGAATTCTTTTTTGTTCGCCGACCACTCCCGCCTCGGGTCTTACTTGCGCCAGGCCGGCGGACCGAACAAGGACGCCGACCGCCGTCGCGAGTTTGTCATTCGCGCCGACGGCGAAGTGGTGAGCCACGATATGGTCAAGGGGCCGTTGGGCAACCAGTTCGGCGAACTTCAACTTTATCCCGGCGACACCATCGTGATTCCAGAGAAAATCTATAAGCAGTCCGCCCTCTACGGAGTGATGAACTGGTCGCAGCTTTTCTCGCAATTCGCATTGGGCGCCGCAGCGCTCGACGTGATTCATTAGCAGTCATGAGATTGAGCCTCCTGTAAAATGCAGGTAAGCTCGCGCACGCAAATCGACAACCGGCAGGACCCGATGGCTACTGACCGACCACTCTCCGATTTGAAAGAGCACGTGGAGCTGGTTTCCGTGGTGCGCACCAGCGGTCGCGCGGAAAAAGAACAGAAGGAAATCTCGCTTTTTGAGCTTTTGCTCGTGCTCGCTGGCCGCGTACGCACCATCATTTGGGTCACTGTCGGGTTTACGATCGCGGCCGTCATCATCTCGCTTCTGCTGCCCAACCGTTTCACGGCCACAGTCGTGTTACTGCCTCCGCAGCAGAACTCATCTCTCAGCGCGCAACTGGCCGCGCAACTTGGCTCAATGAATCCGGTTTCAATGCTGGGCTCTGGAACCACCTTCCTGAGAAACCAGAACGAAATGTATGTGGCCATGTTCAAGAGCCGCAGCGTTGAAGATGCGATGGTGGAGCATTTCGGGCTGATGCAGGAGTATCACGCGAAGTATCCCTCCGACGCGCGCAAAGCCTTCGAAAGCCATGCAACCGTGGACGCCACCGGCAGGGACGGGTTGATTCATCTCTCCGTCAGCGATCGCGATCCGCGGCGTGCCGCCGACCTGGCAAATGGTTACGTCGATCAGTTCCGCAATTTGTCTGAGCATCTGGCCATCGGCGAAGCTGCGCAGCGCAGAGCGTTTTTTGAGCAGCAGCTCAGGCAGGCCAACCAGAACCTTGCCGGCGCCGAGGAGGCCCTGAAAGAGACGGAGCAGAAGACGGGAGTGATTCAGCTCGACTTTCAAACCCGCGCGCTTATCGAATCGGCGGCCGACTTGCGTGCGCAGATCACGGCCAAGGAAGTCCAGATCCAGGGCATGCAGGCCTACGCCGCCGGCCAGAACGCGCAGCTGGTCGAAGCCCAACGCGAGCTGGATGGTTTGCGCGCCCAACTTGCCAAACTCGGCGGCGGCGATGACGGCTCCGGCGGCCTGATCGTGCCCAAGGGACAAATGACCCAGGCCGGCGTGGAGTATGTCCGCAGGCTGCGCGATGTGAAGTACTACGAAACCATCTTCGACATCCTGGCCCGCCAATTCGAGCTCGCCAAGCTCGACGAAGCCAAAGAAGGCGCGCTCATTCAGGTCGTCGATCCCGCCGTGCCCCCCGACCGGAGATCGTTCCCCAAGCGCACGCTCATCGTGATTTGCGCTGCCATTGCAGGCCTTCTGGTTGGAATCATCGTTGCCATTCTGCAGGCCGGTTTCGAGCGCATGAGGGCTGATCCCGTCGCGGCCTCAAAATTTCACCTCTTGCGCCAGGCTCTGGCCGCCAAACATCGAACGGCTACGTGACACCGTGTTGCCGGCCGGCGAGGTTCAATCTTTGATCGCAGATCTGGCTCGAGTCTCCCGGTGTATGAAAAGCCTTCTCGGGATCAACCGTGCAATCGCATTCACTGTGATGGCGCGCAGCTGGACAATCCTCTCCGGCGCCCTCACCATCCTTCTCATTGCTCGCTTTCTCGGGCCCACTGAGCAGGGTTACTACTACACATTCTCCAGCCTGGTTGCGCTCCAGGTCGTTTTCGAGCTGGGATTCTCGTTTGTCATTTTGCAACTTGCCGCGCATGAGAGCGCCAATCTGCGGATCTCGGAAGACGGCGAAATCCTTGGCGGCGAAATTGCCCACCTGCGCCTGGCTTCGGTGTTGCAGAAAGCGGTTCGCTGGTATTCGGCCGCGGCCGTTCTCATGGCTTCTGTCTTACTCGCCGCAGGCTATCGTTTCTTTTCTTCCCACATGCAATCGGCGTCGCCTGTGGCCTGGAAGCTTCCCTGGATCGGCGTGGTGATTGCCACCGTCTTCACCTTTCAGATGGATCCTGTGTTCTCGTTTCTTGAGGGGTGCGGTTTTGTGCCTCAAGTAGCTCACATGCGCTTTGCGCAGGCGCTCGCCGGATCCACGTTGGGATGGATCGCTCTGGCAACCCATCATGGCCTCTTCGCGCCGGCCGCGATCATTTCTGGCCAGGCCGGTGCCGGGTTCGCCTTTCTGCTGTCGAAACGGCGCTTGCTGTTGCCCTTGCTTCGTTATCCTGCCGGCGTGCATGCCGTGGGCTGGCGCGCTGAGATTTTTCCGTTTCAGTGGCGCATTGCCGTAAGTTTTTTCTGCAGCTATTTTATTTATCCCCTCTTCAGTCCGGTGATCTTTGCCTATCGCGGCGCCACAGAGGCAGGCCGCATGGGCATGTCGCTCACCATTGCTGCTGCGCTTTCGACTCTGGCCTGCGCCTGGATCAACACCAAGGCTTCGCCCTTCGGGAGCATGATTGCCCGCCGCGACTTTGCCGGCCTCGATCGCGTGTTCTTCAGGGCCCTGCTCCAGTCAGCAGTGCTGCTGCTCAGCGCCGACGCCGCTTTTCTGTGCACTCTCTTGGTGCTCACCAGATATCTTCCCCGCCTGGCTTCGCGCATGCTGCCCATCCCCTTGTTCGCATTGCTGATGCTCGCTATCTTCTTGAATCATGTGGTCAACTGCGAAGCGGTTTACCTTCGCGCACACAAGAAGGAGCCGTTTCTCGTTCTCGCGATATCGGCGGCAACCATCGTCGCCACAAGCACCCTGATTGCCGGCCGCTTCTGGGGCGCAGCGGGCGTAATCGTCGGCTATTTTCTTTTGGGCGGCGTGCTCTATGTTGTCGCAGGAACGTCGATTTTTGCACGGTGCCGGCGATTGTGGCACGGGAGCTTCACCCAATTTTCATCCTCGCTCCGGGATACAATGCAGCCGTGAGCGCTGCAGGAAAGATTCCGGCCGGGACCCTCGTCCGTCTGTGGCGTGCCAGGTTTGGAGTCGACACGGCTCGGTTTTTCACCGCACCTGAGATGGAGCTCGAGGCCGTCCCTCCTTACAACTACCTCCGCTTCACCTCGGCGCGGCCCGGCGATGCCGAGTTTTATGCCGCGCTGATGGGCCGAATCGGCTACGATCGCGCGGACAAAGCGGAATTTGCTGAAGCGGCGCGGGAAATCGTTCCGGCCGATCAAGTGCTGGATGTGGGCAGCGGATCCGGCAACTTTTCCGTTCCTTGTGCGGGTGTCTACCATGGCATCGACACCAATCCGGCAGCAGTGGAAGTGGGTCGCAACGCCGGGCGAAACGTCCATCTCGGCGTCGCGCTGGACCAGGCGCCGAACGCCTATGACGTGGTGACGCTTTTTCAAGTGCTCGAGCACGTCGATGATCCGCGAAATCTTCTCAGGGCTTGCGTCAGATCCCTGCGCACCGGCGGAAGGCTCATCGTATCCACTCCCGACAAGGAAGGATTCATGGGCTATGTGACAAACGAAATCCTCAACTATCCTCCGCATCACATGACGTGGTGGTCCGCGGCCTCTCTTTGCGCGCTCATCCAGGACTGCGGGTGTGAGGTGTCCAGTGTCTGGCACGAGCCGCTTCGCCGCGATCACCTCCGGGCCGCGATCTCGGCGCTTCTCTGGCCCCGCAATGAAGAGCATCTGACTGAATCGGTCCGCTTCCGGGTGATGGAGCTTGGAGCGAAGTTTCTCGCGCGCATGGCCGGCGGGAAATGGAAGCAGGTGCCTTTCGTGAGGGGCCATTCTGTGATGGTTGTGGCCCGCAAAGCGCCATCAGCAGCCTGGTGACAGAAAAATCCGGGGCCGTCGGTTACGAGCGCCTTCGGCCCAGCACATATACAAGGTTCTCGTTTCTCTTCCCAATGAGCTGGGCTGGAACGCCTCCGGCGAACGAAAACGGCGGCACATCGGCGGTAACGACCGATCCCGCGGCCACCACGGATCCCTCGCCGATAGTGACGCCCGGCAGGATAGTTGCCCGGAAGCACACCCACGTTCGATCGCCGATGACCACCGGCGCTTCGCTCATTGCAAATTCAGATGACTGAATGTCGTGTTCCGCGGTCCAAATGGCGGCTTCGGCTGAGATGTTCGAGTTGCTGCCGATGCTCAGCCCGCCCCGCGCATCGAGGTAGACGCGCGTGCCGATCACCGTATGCGCCGCGATGGTCAGCTTCCAGGGGTAGAACACGCGAATCCCGCGGCCCAGAGCCACGTCAGGACCGATAGAGGCTCCGCAGAGACGCAATCCGGTCACGCGCAGCGTGTGCGTCGGCATCCGGGCGCTGAACCACAAGGAGAGGTCGACGAGCCGGTGGAGGATTCTCTTTGTGCGCACTCCTGTGTGTCTCCTGATCCAGGATTCCATCGACACGAGTCCCCTCGATTGCGCAATCGGTGCGCCATTGCATCCGGCGCTGGCGGTTCCAAGGAAAAATTACATCAGCGCCGTACGTGCAGTCCAGGCCAATCGCGCTGCGCCTGCTCGTATTTGGCCATGGTTCCGATGTCCAAGACATAATCTGCGATCGGAAAGGCAAACATTTCCCCTGCGAGATTAGGAAGAATGTCATAGCCGAGGTCGGCAGGAACGCGCCCCGGAACGTGCTCCAGCAGCGCCGGGCTGCCAATGAGAATTCCCGAAAATGCCATCTCGGATTTGGGATGGTGTGGCTTCTCGGCGAACTCTGTCACCTTTCCCGTGGAGTCGGTGGAGATGATTCCGCATTCCGTGGGGCTGGGAACGCGATAAGTCCCCAAAGTGACAAACGCGTGGCGGGCGCGATGAAAATCCAGAAGCAGGTTGAAGCGGCAATTGGTCAGAACATCTGCATACAAAACGGCGAACTCTTCTTCTCCGGCGACGAACTGCCGGTTCACATGCAGCGTTCCGGCGCTTCCCAGCAGTTCGGGCTCGTGAGTAAGCGTGACGCGCACCCGGCCCTGGCAGGCATCAACAAATTCGCGCACGCGCTCGCTGTGCGCGTGGGTGTTCACGAGCACGTCATCGATGCCGTGCATGGCGCACCACTCGAACCAGATGCCGAGGAGCGGCGTGCCACAAATAGGAACCAGGCATTTGGGAACGGCGTCAGTGAGCGGCCGCAGCCGCGAACCGGCGCCTGCCGCGAGAAGAAATGCTTTCACACCTGCCTCGCAGATTGTGTCAAGCCGGCAGCGGGGCGAGTCTGCATTTTCCAGGCCCAGGCGGTTTCAATAATGCGGTCAAGATCGGACTGTTGCGGGCTCCAGCCCAGTTCAGACATGAGGTGACTTGGGTTTGCGCAAAGCACCGCGCAATCGCCGGCGCGGCGTTCGCTGGCCCGCCATGGAATCTGGCGGTCAATCACCTGCTCCACACGCGCGAGCAATTCGCGCACCGAGTAGCTCGTCCCCAGCCCAATGTTATAGACAGAGAACCCGGGCGAATCCATTTTGGCGAGGGCCAGGATGTGGGCCTGCGCGATGTCGAGCACATGCACATAGTCGCGCACGCAGGTGCCGTCGGGCGTCGGATAGTCGCAACCGTAAATGGTGAAAAACTCGCGCTCACCGGCGGCGGCCTCAAACAGGATAGGCAGAATGTGCGTCTCCGGAACGTGCTCCTCGCCATGCGCGAGCGTTGCACCCGATGCGTTGAAATAGCGAAAGGCGCACACGCTGATGCCATAGGCCCGCGCATACCAGGCAAGCATTCGCTCGAAGGCGAGCTTGGTTTCGCCGTACGAATTGACGGGAACCGTGGGGTGATCCTCCGTAATTGGTAGCTGGAGCGGATTTCCGTAGACAGCGGCCGATGACGAAAAGATGAAGCGTCTGATTCCTGCCTCACGGACTGCGTCAATGAGCGCGGCTGCGGCGACTACGTTGGCCTGGTAAAATGCGGCGGGATTCGTCACCGACTCGGGTATGAGGGCCTTGGCCGCAAAGTGAAACACTGCGTCGTAGGTCTTGGCTGCGAACACTTCGCGCATGCGCGCCGCATCGCCAATGTCCATCTGGCAAAACTCGGCGCCTTCGGGAACGGCGTGGCGATGACCCGTGGAAAGATCGTCGACGACCGTCACTTCGAAGCCTTGCCGCAGCAATTCCTCGGAGCAAACGGAGCCCACATACCCGGCGCCCCCCGTAACCAGCACCCTTCGCCTCATTGCGATCCTATTGCTGCGCGCGCCTGCTGAATGCAGCCAAAGTAATCCTTGAAATACTTGGTAAACAGGTGAAGGATGACGGCATGAATCCCCTCGACAAGTTCGTACTCGCCCCTTGGCGTAGCCACCAGAATCTTGGCGTCGGCGAGCGCATTCAGTCTTCCGCCGTCAAAGCCGGAGATGCCGATGACCGGGACCTGATGGGAGCGAGCCAGATTGACGGCACGAATGATGCTCTCGGAGTTGCCCGAACTCGAAATGGCGACCAGGACGTCGGAATCCTGGATGAAATTCTGCAGGGGGCCGGCAAAGACCATGTCGTAACCGACGTCGTTCGCCCAGGCCGTCAATTCTTCCTCGGTGGTGGGCAGGCGAATGGCCTGGAACCTGCGCTGCTGGTCGCTCAGGTTATGGCTGAATACAGTTTTGTTGAAGTCCGCAACCCAATGCGTAGCAAGCGCCAGAGAACCACCATTCCCGATGGCATAAATGCGGCCGTCGCGCTCGAAGGCGGCTTGCAGGATATTCATCGCCTTACCAATCTCTACTGTGGGAAGGTTGCGGAGCAGAGCGCCCGCCTTCTCTGAGTAATGCCGAATGTACTCTTCCATGATCGTTCCTCTGCCGGCCGTTCGCCGTTTTAATTCCCGTTGGAATTGAAAAGCACTTCCGCGCCCGTCTGGACGAACGTAACGGGAATCTCGCCGGCGCTCTCCAATCCTTCCGCAGCGGCTGCTTTTTTCAGTGCCTCTACAACCGCTGCCCGATTTTCCAAAGGCGCCAACATCAGCAGACATCCGCCGGCGCCGGCGCCCAGAATCTTGCCGCCCCACGCGCCGCGGTTCATCGCCGCGCCGTACAAAGCATCGATGGCGGGATTCGAAACCCGTGACGCAAGCTGCTTTTTCATCATCCATCCATCCAGGAGCATCTGGCCGGCGCACTTGAAGTCGGAATGAAGAATCGCTTCCTTGAACACAGTGACCGAATCCGACATGCGCTTGAGGGTCTCGAAGTTCCGCTCCGTGTTGGCCTTTTGCTCCGTCAGAACTGACGCGGCGTCTCTGGTTGTTCCCAGGAAAAACAGGATCAGGTGCGCCTCAAAATCCATGCGCTTCTTATAGTCGAGCAGGACGGGCTCCACGTCCACCGATCCGTCGGCATTGAATTGCAGCACATTAAGTCCGCCGAATGCCGCCGCATATTGATCCTGCTTGCCGATCGGCTCTTTCAGCAGCTCGATCTCAAGCCGGCAAGCTTCTTCAGCGACGGCTCTTTTGTCGAGCCGCTTGTCGATATATGCGTGCAGTCCTTTTAGCAATGCCACCGAGAAGCTCGATGATGATCCCAGGCCGCTCCTGGCGGGAATGGGCGCGAAGGACGCGATCTCAATGTTGTTCTCGATGCCCAGATCCAGCAGCGCCGCCCGGATGCGCGAGTGCTTCAACTGCGACGGATGGGGCACTTCTTCAGAAACCGAGTAGCGCGCGGCCACGTGATTGGTAAAAGGGGCATGATTGATGGCGATGTAGATGAATTTGTCGATGGACGTCGAAATCACACGGCCCGGGTATTGGGCGTAGAAGTCGGGCAGATCAGTGCCTCCGCCAGCAAAGCTGATCCGCATAGGGGCCCTGGAAATGATCATTATGAGGCAATATATCACTCGCGGTGCGCAGCGCGCGCGCTGAAGGCGGCCAGCGCGCTGCCAAATTCAACGCCAAAACGATGCTCATCTTTTGCAATCTCGAGGCGCCGCTCGATCGCTTCCCAATGATCGTCGGCCCTCCCCCCAAGTGCCCGGTTAATCGCCTTTTGCATGGCTGCGCCATCGCCGAATGGAAACCGCCACTCCGCAGGCAGCCATGACTTCATGCCGTCGCGATCCGAAGCCACCACGGGAATCCGGCGCGCCAGCGCCTCGAGCATCACCAGCGGAACCCCTTCAAGGCGGGAAGGAATCAGCAGCAAGTCAACGGCCTCGTAGAGGCTATCCATCTCTGCCCTCCAACCCAGTTGAAACAGGTGAGCTCGCCGCGGTGATTTTGCAATCAGCCGGGACAATTCGCCGCTGTCAGGACCGTCTCCGGCAAAGATGAGCGCTTTGTCCTCGAGAAACGCTCCTTCTCCGAGCGCCTTCAAGAGCCAATCCTGTGCCTTTTGCCAAAAGTGGATCCGCCCAATGACTGCAAGCACGGTCAGCTCGCGGGGAATGCCGATGTGCTCCTTGGCATCGGGCCTGCGCGGGGCAGAGGCAATCGGTCCGGGCAGAAAATTCTCAACCACCGCAATTTCCGCATGGGGCTGCCAGCTGCGCAGCGAAGTTTCCTGTTCGCGGTCGATCGTGATATAGCGGCCAATGGCCCTGAAGAAGATCGCGACGAATGCTGTACGCAGGCGCGGAAGATTCCGGCCCAGCTGCAAAGGACTCTGCGCGAGCGGAATATAGCTGCAGACCGGGATGCCCGCCAGGCGCGCGGCCAAAGCGCCGTCGAATCCATTCGTGATTCCGCCTTGCACAAGAAGGATCAGATCGGGGTTCAGCTTTCTGAATGCGCGCTTGACCCGAAACAGCTTCTTCAAAACGGAGAAAGGGTTGCGAATCCATCGGAAGGTGGGGTTCAGATTGACTGCGACCCGCGTCGAGCCTGCCTCATCAATGAGCATGGCCAGCGCCAGGTTAGATGGATCAATCAGCCACGTGATTTCCATCTGGCTCCCATGCCGGCGGATTTCGGCGCCGGCCATCACGGCCATCTTCTCGTGGCTCCCGGAGACCGTGGACTCACAATAAAATATGACCGTTCGCATGCGCCTGTGCCATCGCCGCAAGTTGCGCCGAAAAACTGATTCGCGGCATCCTGTATTATATTCAGGCGCGAGCGGTGCTATGGGTTGAAAGGACCTTTCGCAGACATTCTCGCGTCTGCTGATCGGAGTGTAACTTTCATTGAGTCACCGGCGCAGCCATTCCACTGTTTCGCTGCCACGTGCTCTTTATCTGTCTCCCATCGACATGAAATCAGAGAACGGAATGAGCAAAAGACAACATCAGGTCCTGTCTGCTCTCTGCTCCGAATATGGTGAGGCCGTGGATTTGCTGGCGCTGGGCGCCCCCGTCAAAAGAGCGCGGAGATGGCTAAGCGAACGCGGCCTGCCAGTTCGTGTCCTGAGCGGCGCGTACCCTTTGATGGCCCGCCTCAACACAGCTCTCTGGTATGGCATGGGCGTGCTTCTTTGTAACCGGCTGCGGATCATCGACCATTTCCGCTTTCTCTTGAGAACGCCTCTGCCGCGCCAGTGGATCGACCGCTACGAGACGATTGTTTGCTATTACGCGTGGCCCTTTCATCTTCTTGGTTTGGCGCGTGCCGGCGACAAAGTCGTGGTGGATGCGGGCGATCTAATGGCGGACCGTCACGAGCGTATCGGCAGGCGCCGGTGGGTCAGCCTCTCGGTTGCCGATGAGGCGGCAGCTCTGCGCCCGCAGAGCCAGTGCCTCGCCATCTCTGAAGATGACGCGCTTGAGATCGAGCAGCGCTACAAAGCGCAGCCAAAAGTGCTGGCCTTTGTTCCCCCTGAGCACGCCGCGTTGGTGAGTCTTGCGAATACCCAACTTCCACCGCGGATCGGCTTCCTGGGCGCTCCCAGTTATGTCAATGAGCAGGTGGTGCAACTGCTGGCGGAGGCGCCGTTTCTTGATGCCCTTCGCGCCGCGGGAGTTGAATTGGTAATCGCTGGCGGAATCTGCGAGACGGTGGACCGCTCGCTTTTGCACGCACTCATGCGCGGTGGTGCACGCGTTCTGGGGCGCGTGCATTCCCTTGTCGAATACTACCGGCAGATCGGCGCTACCGTGAATCCCGTCGGCCCGTCGACGGGCGCGAAGATCAAGTCGATTGAGACGCTCGTCGCCGGAAGAGGCTTGATTACCACTCGCTGGGGCGCTGACGCCGCACTCGCCGCTGCCTTTCCTGGCCAGGTCCAATATGCCGATTGGCCGGTTTCACCTGCGCAGCTTGCCCAACTGTGCATCAGGGCTGTTGGAAATGGCCGCCTCGGCAATCAGGCTGCCAGCGTAGCCTATGTACGCAGGGCAGCCCAGGCCTTCCAGGAGCTGCTGACCCCATGAGCCGCATCTCTCTCAATCACTTCATCCTCGTCGGCCTTCTCGTCTGGGGGACTCCGGCTGCATTCGTGGCCGGTCCGGTTGCGCTGCTTTACATCCTGGCTGCGGGATTGCCCGTGTGGCTTTTCCGGCTCCGCAATGGCGCGGCACTGGCTCCTCCGGAGCAGCGTTTTTCTTCGGCTACCGGCACAGTCCTCGCCTCGTTTGCTTTCGTCTATTTGCTTTGCGACGCCATCTTCGGACTCCAGTTTTGGCGCGTAAATATGTTTCTCTTTGGCGCGGAAGGAACTGGCCGCCTGGTGGAGCAAACGGTACTCGGCATGGGAAAGGGAGGTGGGGTGGCCTATCTCCTCTACAACATTCTTTTCCTGCTTCCCTTTGCCATGTTCGATGCATCCCGGAATGTGCCCCGCGCAATTCGTTATGTGCTTTGGACGGTCGCAGCGCTTTTTGTGCTCTACGAGATGGGCTCGGGCAGAGCCTTTCTGTTTTTGTCCATTTTTTGCATCGTTCTCGGGAAAACATCAAGCTGGCGGCGGATTGGCGTAGCCGCTGCGCTCGCGCTGGCTGCATTCGGCGCGGCCAGCGCCATTCGCGGCGATCTGGCAAGCGCGCAGAACCCGCTGCTGCAGGAACTGGTGGCTCCGTTCGTGAACCTCGCACTCCTTACCCATTCCACCTGCGGATCGGCGCCCTGGTACAACTTTATTGCGGAGTTTTTCAAGAAGCTGGTTCCCGCCTTTCTGTTTCCCAAAACCGTTTTCTCCTTCAATGCGGAGATGTCACTGTGCATCTATCCGTCAGACCCCAACCTGACGAATGGTGTATCTGTCTTTACCTGGCTGGGCGAGATTTTCTACTATCGCCCTTCGCTCGTTACCGCGCTCATCGCCGGTCTGATTCTGGGCGTCCTGGGCCGCTTTGTCGATCGTTTGTTGATCAGAAACGGACTGCAAACGGCGCGAAACATGGCGGGATTCCTCTGTTTCCTCATGCCGCGTTCCCGCACCCAGGACTTATTCAGCTTCCTTCTCGGGCAGTTGATTTTTTTCCTGATCTTCTGGCCCGCGCTTTGCGGTCTTCCCCGCTATTTACGCCGGTTTCTCATTGCGCCGCACTCGGCGCCGCCTGCAGGCGAGCCCAGCGGAGACGCAGCGCCATGAAGAAGGCCGTCGTCGTATCGGTGCGGTTCAGTCCAGCCTTCGTTCAGCATGCAGTTGCCTACGCCAAGGGCTTGCGGGAGCTCGGATTCGATGTCCGCTTTTTGCTTCACTCCGGTTACCGTGCTTTTCCTGAATTGAACGCCGTGGCGCCCGCGGCTTTTGATTTTACGCGGGCCGCAGCAGAACCGCTGAGCCACGCCTTTTTTCTAAATACGTCGGCACGCAACGCTCATTTAGCGCGGCAACTGAAGAGAACTGGAGCCAGAATTCTCTTTCTTTATCACGAGCCGTGGAATTTCTCCTGGGATTACCTGCGCCGCGAAGGAATCAAGGCAGCCGCGGCCACAATTCTTGCCCACCGCATCGCGGTTCCCATGCTCAAGCTGGCTGACGCCGTGATTCTGGAATCACAGTACGGGTTGAAGCTGTACCGCGATGCCGACATTCGGCACAACCGGAACGCTCACTATTTTCCGCAAATCTATGACGACGAGGCAGCAGGGCTGCCCGGCCAGACACCGGAGAAAAGGCCCTACTTCTCCTATATTGGCAATATCTCGCGGCCTCACGGATTCGATCAGTTCGTCGCCCTGGCGCGAGAATTCCTGCGGCGCGATCTGAATGTGCGCTTCCTCATTGCCTCAAAGGATCGGCTGCCCGGCTCGGTGGCGAACGACAAACTTTTGCGCGAGCACTGCGGCCGCGTCAGATTTTGTTGCGGCAGGCCGCTCGGGTCCGCGGAGATCAATGGCTTGTTTGCCGAGAGCTTTTGCGTCTGGAATCTTTATCGGCGCTCAACGCAGAGCGGGGTCCTGCCCAAGGCGTTTATGTTCGGCACTCCCGTGATTGCCGGCGATCTCGGCTCGTTCCCGGAGTTCGTAAAGGATGGCTGGAACGGGCGATTCGCATCGGCCGGTGACGATGAAGGAATCCTCAGCGCCCTCGAAGACATTCGCAACCGGCAGAGCGAGTACGCCCGGAACTGCCGGGCAACGTTCCTTGAAACTTTCTCCTACAAGTCGAGACTGGCCGATCTGGAGAGGCTGCTGGGCTGAGGCAGCAGATCGCTGTGAGCGGCCGGCGCCAATTCCTGCTCATAAAGCGCGAAAGTGCGCTCGATCATGGTTTCAGCGCGGAAATTCCTTTCGAAGGCGCGCCGCGAGTTCTTTCCGAACTCGGCGCGCATAGCGGGGTTTTGCAGCAGGGTTGCAAAGGCTGTGCCCAGTGCGGAATCATCGCCGCGCCGGACCAGGAAGCCGTTCCACTGGTCACGCACTGCCTCGCTTACGCCTCCGGTATCCGTGGCCACGATGGGAAGACCCGCGCGCATGGCCTCAAGAATGCTGACGGGAAGGCCCTCATAGCGCGAAATGAGCGCAAAAACCTGCGTGCCCGAAAGCAGCTCGGCAACATTGCTGCAATTGCCCAGGAATTCGGTCCTGCTCTCCAGGCCCAGCTCCGTTGCGGCCGTGCGTGCCTGCTCCAAAAGCGGACCCTCGCCGGCCAGCCGCAGACGAAACGGCGATTGCACCTTGCTGAGCGCCCGCAGCAAGGTTAGATGGTCTTTCTGCGGGCAGAAGCGGGCCACCATGGTAATGATGGGCGGGTCTCCGGCTTCGGGGTTCGCGCGCGTGGGATCGTCAGATTTGGCGGCCACGATGGTCGTGATGCGTTCGGCGGCGCAGATGCTGTAGCGCAGCGCGAGATCGCGATCGAACTCCGAGGCCGTGATAATCGCCGCGCCCAAGCTGCCCGCCAGCCATTCCACGGGTAAGGCAAGACATTTCCTGCGAAAACTCACTCCCTGCGAGAATGCCCACCCGTGCACAGTAAAAACGCACGGCGTGCGGTGATAGCGGGCGGCGATGCGAGCCAGAATGCCGGCTTTCGACGAGTGCGCGTGGATCAGGTTGGGCTGGAAGGCGCGAATGATCCCGGAAATCTCACCCAGAGCCCGGAAGTCATGGAGGGGGCTGAGCGGCGCGGCCAGGTGCTCAACCGGATAAACGGTGACGCCGAGTGCTCGCGCTTCCTCGGTGAGAAATCCCGTTTCTCCCGTGGCCAGGGCGGTGTGAAAATATCCCCGCGTTGCCTGGAGCAGCTCAAGAACCTGCGTTTGAGCGCCGCCCCGCTCAGCGCGCGTCACAACGTAGAGAATTTTCCTGAGGTTGCGCTTTATTTCCACCCTGAAGCATGCCCCTTTCCGCCGCTTTCACTCGTTCATCATCGGGATCACTTGCATGGTAAGGCAACAACGGAAAGATCTTCAGGGAGAATCAAAAGAGCGGACAAAATCCAACAACATCGTATTACCGCGTCTATAGATGTTAACCGGGGTAAGGGATGGCCTGCCAGTTACCGAAGTTGGATGGCTGATCCTGCAGGCCCTGCCTGGTCAATGATGCCGTCGGCGCTCCAAAAACCAAAAGCGGGCACACCTCCAATGGGATGTACCCGCAGAAATTGCTGAGACGACTGCTCCGGCTCGAGAAAAGCTGCTTACGCAGCCTGCTCGCCGCCCTCAGGTTCGGCCTCTTCCGCTTCCTTCTTCTGTTCTTCAAGCTGCTTTTCCAGCTCGGCGCGCTTTTTGGCCTTCAGGTCGGCGCGTTTCTGGCGCTTCACTTCAAGCTGCTTCTCGGCGCCCAGCAGTTCGATGAACGCCTTGTCGGCGCCGTCGCCCTGCTGAAAACCGGTGCGCACGATGCGGAGATAGCCCCCGTTGCGGTCGCCGTACCGCGGAGCCACAACATCGAACAGGCGGGTGACGGCCTCGCCGGTGCGGAGAAAGGCGAGAGCCTGGCGGCGGCTGTGCAGATCGCCCTTCTTGCCCAGCGTGATCATTTTCTCGATGTGCGGACGCACCGCCTTGGCCTTGGCCACGGTAGTCTCCACACGGTCTTCTTCGATGACGGACGTGACCAGGTTGCGCAAGAGCGCGCGGCGATGGCTGGTATTGCGTCCGAGCTTGAATCCTGCATTGCGATGGCGCATGTTCTTTTCCTTCCAGGCACTCAGGAATCAGGGTCTAGGGACTCGGCACGCAACGGCCTTTCTGGTCCCTATTCCCTATCCCCTATTCCCTGCTTCTCAGAAGTTCTCCGTCTCGGTGGGCAACTGCAAATCCACCGAGTCCAGCGGTTCCTCTTCGTCGTCGTAACGGCCAAAACCTGAGGCCAGCGCCGTCTGCGGCGGAATGCTGGTGGGTCCCGGCACCGCATTGCCCTGTTCGTCGATCTTCATGCCCAGCGACAAGCCCATCTGCGCCAGGATCTCCTTGATCTCGTTCAGGCTCTTGCGGCCGAAGTTCTTGGTCTTCAACATTTCGGCCTCGGTCTTTTGCACCAGCTCGCCGATGGTCTGGATGTTGGCGTTCTTCAAGCAGTTGTAGCTGCGCACTGAAAGCTCAAGCTCTTCCACGCTGCGGTTGAGGTTGTCGTTGCGGAGCAGGATCCGGCCTTCTTCGCCGCGCGCTTCGGCTTCGATCTCCTCTTCGAAGTTGATGAAGATGTTCATGTGGTCCTTGAGCAGCTTGGCCGCCAGGCCGACCGCATCGGCGGGCAGCACCGCGCCGTTCGTCCACACCTCGAGCGTCAGTTTGTCGTAGTCGGTGATTTGCCCCAGGCGGGCGGCGTCCACCACGTAGTTCACGCGGCGCACCGGCGAGTGCACCGAATCCACGGGGATGAAACCGAGTCCCAGGTCGGCATCGAAATTCTTATCGGCGGAAACATAGCCGCGGCCGCGCTTCAGCCGCATCTCCATGTCAAGCTTGCCGCCTTCTGACAGCGTGGCCAGGTAGACGTTCTTGTCGAGGATCTCCACGTCGCTGTCGGCCTCGATCATTCCGCTGGTCACCGCGCCCGGCTGGTCGGCGCGCAGATAGAGCGCCTTGGGGCCTTCGCCCTGCAGCTTGAAGGGGACCTGCTTGAGGTTGAGGATGATGTCGGTGGCGTCTTCAACCACCCCGGTGATGGACTGAAACTCGTGCAGTACGCCTTCAATGCGGACCGCGGTCACCGCCGCCCCCTCAATGGAGCTCAGCAGCGTGCGCCGCAAGGCGTTGCCGATGGTGGTGCCAAAACCCCGTTCAAAGGGCTGGGCGCTGAACTTTCCGTAGGTGTCGGTAAGCGTCTCGGCGTCAACCGCAAGGCGCTTCGGCTTCTGAAATCCTCTCCACAACATATGTGTCTCTCGATTCCCGCGCGGCATGTACGTCGCGATGCATTTTGCGGCGGCCGCGCAAGTGCTCCTTTGGTTTGAAGTGTAGCTGTTAGCAGCTAGCCCTTAGCTTCATCACCAGACCCAAAGACGTCGGTTCCAGCACCAGGAAGCCAAAAGCTAACGGCTAAAAGCTATTAGCTGTTACTTGCTGTACAGCTCCACGATCAACTGCTCGTTGATCGGCAGGTTGACGTCAGCGCGCCTGGGCAAATGCAGCACGCGGCCTGACAGGTTTTCAAAGTTCGCTTCCAGCCAGGCGGGAACGGGGTTCTGCGCCGCGAATTGCACGGCCTGCTCCACGATGGCCAAGTTCCGGGCGCTTTCCCTGACGGCAATCACGTCGCCCGCGTTTACCTGGTACGAAGGAATGTTCACCTTGCGGCCGTTCACCGTCACGTGCCCGTGACGAACCAGCTGGCGGGCCTGGCGGCGCGAGATGGCGAATCCCAGCCGGTAGGTAACGTTGTCGAGACGCCGCTCCAGTTGCTGGATCAGCAGCTCGCCGGTAACGGCGGTGGAACGGCTGGCCTTTTCGTAGTACTCGCGGAACTGCCCCTCCAGCGTGAAGTACATGCGCTTGGCCTTCTGCTTTTCGTGCAGTTGCAGGCCATAGCCTACGATCTTCGCCTTGCGGTCTTTGCCATGCTGGCCGGGAGGAAAGTTCCGCTTCTCCAGCGGGCAGCGGTCAGAGGTGCACTTGCTGCCCTTCAAAAATAACTTGGTGCCTTCACGCCGGCAAAGCCGGCAAACTGCTCCGGTATATCGTGCCATTGCTTCTCCTGACTTCGGATGTCGGCCGGTTTACGCGAAAAGCAGCTGCTAGCTTCCAGCTATTAGCCCTTAGCTCATCGTGCGGGAAAAGAGTTGTTCGCTTCTTCCCGGCCCGGTTATTGTCTCCAGCTCTCCGCTCCCGGCAACCCAGCTGAATCCGCTTCACCTTGAAACCACGGAACGATCTCGCGGCCCGATGGAGCTAATAGCTGAAAGCTGGGAGCTGAAAGCTGCGTTTACACGCGGCGTCTCTTCGGCGGCCTGCAGCCGTTGTGCGGCACCGGAGTCACGTCGCGAATCGACTTGACCTCGATGCCTGCGGCAGCCAGCGCCCGGATGGCCGACTCGCGGCCCGATCCCGGACCAGCGACCCGTACATCCACCGCGCGCACGCCGTGATCGCGCGCCATGGCGGCGGCGTTCGATGCCGCCTGCTGCGCAGCGAAGGGCGTGCCCTTGCGCGATCCGCGGAACCCCAGCGAGCCCGAACTCTTCCAGCTCAACGTGTTGCCCACCGGATCAGTGATGGTGACGATGGTGTTGTTGAACGAGGCTTGAATGTGCGCAATACCATAGGGCACATTCTTGCGCTCGCGCTTCTTGAACTTCTTGGTCTTGCCCTTCTTGCCCGCCTCGGGCTTCTGCTCTGGTTTCGCCATTAGGTCTTCGCCGTCGCTTTCTTCTTGCCGGCAATCGTGCCCTTGCGCGGGCCCTTGCGAGTGCGGGCGTTGGTGTGGGTGCGCTGCCCGCGCACCGGCAGCGACTTGCGATGGCGCAGGCCGCGATAGCTCTGGATATCGATCAGGCGCTTGATGTGCGTGACGACATCCTTGCGCAGGTCGCCCTCCACGTCTCCCTCGTCCTCAATCACCTGGCGGATGCGGTTGACCTCTTCCTC
>JASHQH010000254.1 GCA_030037635.1 Acidobacteriaceae bacterium | reverse complement strand
GCCGATGCCGGTTTTGCGGGCGCGGACGCTGAAAACGCCGAAACCGCGCAGTTCGATGCGCTCGCCCGCGGCCAGGGCCTGCTTGAGCCCCTCAAAGACCGTGTCCACTGCCGCTTCTGCCTTGGTGCGCGGCAAACCTGTCCGCTCGACCACGTTGTGAACAATATCCTGCTTGATCAATGGAGTCTCCTCGCTCGGCTTGAGCATATAGGCGTCTGGGGGACCGCCCTACACCGCTCATAGTACAGATTTTGCTGCGATTAGGAAACAGGGGAATGAGGAGGGCGGTGGATTTCTTATCCTGGGGGACTTCCAGGCGGCGTCGAGCATCGCGCCTTGGCGCTTTGGGGGCCTTCAAGGGCGCTTGGGGTGGTGCATCGACCTCTTGGGTCCCACGCCCCACGCTTCCTCCGTTCGCGGGCCGGCGCGTTGCTTCGGTTTGTCAAGCAGCGTGGGCGTTGCGTAAGATATGACTTCGAACTAAGACCTCAGCCGGCGCTAACCGGAGGCGAATCCAACCGCCTACCGAGCGGCACGGCTGCCGCGCAGGAGGCGCATGGCGATTCAAAGCGACCGCTGGATCAGGGAACAGGCCCTAAAGCATGGCATGATTGAGCCCTTCAGCGAAAAGCAGGTTGCCGGCAATGCCATTTCGTACGGACTTTCTTCCTACGGCTACGACCTGCGGGTTTCCGATGAGTTCAAGATCTTCACCAACGTGAACAGCGCGATCATCGATCCCAAGGCGTTCGACGAGCGGTCGTTTGTGTCGGTGCAGGCTCCGTCGGTCATCATTCCGCCGAATTCGTTTGCGCTGGCGCGATCGGTGGAATACTTTCGCATTCCGCGCGATGTGCTGACCATTTGCGTGGGGAAGTCAACCTACGCGCGCTGCGGGATTATCGTGAACGTGACGCCCTTCGAGCCGGAATGGGAGGGGTATGTGACTTTGGAAATCTCGAATACGACCCCGCTACCGGCTAAAGTATATGCGAACGAAGGGTTGTGCCAGATTCTGTTTTTCCGTTCAGACGAGCCTTGCGAAACAAGCTATGCCGACCGCAAGGGCAAGTATCAGCGGCAACAGGGAATCGTTCTCCCCAAGCTGTGAGAATGCTCCCGCCGCACGCTTCGGCCCCACAGCGCTCCCCCAAAATGGCTATCGGCAGACCCATCGGGTGAAAGCAGAATAGAATGCATCAACCCAGCCTCGCCATGACGTCTCGAGCCTCGAATCCGCACACGATTCACATCGGACTGCTGGCGGCCGAGCCGATCCGTGTGGCCGGCCTTGCCACCATCTTCGATCAGCCTGCGGATCACGATCGAGCCCAACTCACGCCGGTGATAGGAACCCTGCCGGAGCTGCTCGGTTCATCGAGTATCGAGTACATTGTCGTGAATCTGCATTCTTCGGCAGGCAGCCTGGAAGACCTGGAGACCATTCGCCGCAGCCGGCCCGAAATCCGCTCCATTGTGATCGGGCCGGAAGGAGACGACGAACTGGTATTGAGCTCCATCATTGCCGGGGCCAGGGCTTACCTGGGGCTCACGGCGGGTCCAGAGCTTGTGCGTAAGGCGATCGACGTAGTTACTTCCGGATCCATTTGGGCGCCAAGGAATTTGCTTTCGCGCCTCATCGACAGGCTGCTGAATGGGCCTCATGCCGCCGCGGCCACGGCCAGCCCCCAGCTCACGCCCCGCGAGGGACAGGTGCTCGAGCTGATTCTGCTGGCGCACTCCACGCGCGAGATCGCTTCCCAGCTGGGCATAGAGCAAAGAACTGTAAAGGCTTACGTGGGCCGCTTGATGCGCAAGGCCGGTGTGGACAACCGCGTCAAGCTGTCGATGTCGGCGCTCAGCCGCTCTCTTTTGCCCCACAAACACAGCAGTCACAAGGGCAAGGGCGAATCCTCGGAGCTAATTAGCAATTAGTTAATACGCCGGTTACTTTAAGTCATACACCTTAAGTACTCTTGTACGATTACCCAATTTTCCACATGATGGTTTCAGAAACAACGCAGATCTGGGGAAAGGAGTTCCCAGGCAGCATGTTTCCATGAGGCCTGGGAACTCCTCTTTTTTGCAGATCTGAAAAAAGCCACCCTTCAGCCCTCCCCCTTTCCATTCTCCTTAAGGTCCGTGCAACGCGCGCCCTTGGCCTCAGTCGCGCGTCTTCCCCGATGAGATCGGGTCTGATCTCTCATTGAAGGGCGAAAGCCGGGGCCAGTTTTCCGCAAAAACCAAGGTACCCCGCCTCGCATGCATGCTGTAGGCTGTTCCAGGAGGATTCCCCCTGTTGCGGCGATTCCTGGATTGTTGTGGGAATCGCGATGCCCACCAGCCTCACGCTCTCTTCCTGCATGGCTGGGCCGCATGAACCACATCAGCGGTGGAATGGCGCCTCCAGCTTTGAGAAATCCGTGATCCGCGGTGAAATGCCTGCGGAATCGAAAAAGGAGATGTGTATGAAAAAGACCCTTGCTTCTGTTTTCCTCGGCTTTCTGCTGGCTTCCACCGCCGCGGTCGCGTCTGACACGGCGGACCTGCAGGGCCGTATTGACGCCGCCAAGACCGTTCTCGACCAGATCATGAATGCCAAAGACGCGACCGTCCCCAGCGACATTCTTCGCGACGCGACTTGTGTTGCCGTCGTCCCCAGCATGGTGAAAGGCGCCTTCTTCGTAGGCGCCCAGTATGGGCAGGGCGTGGTCACGTGCCGCACCGGCCACGGATGGAGCGGTCCGGTGTTCATCCGCATGGCCGGCGGGTCATTTGGCCTTCAGTTCGGCGGGCAGGCCACCGATCTGATTCTGATTGCCGTGAATGACCGCGGCATGCAGGATCTGCTTAAGAACAAGTTCAAGATTGGCGCCGACGCTGCGGCAGCCGCAGGGCCGGTGGGCCGCGCCGGCCAAGCCTCCACTGACTGGAAGATGAACGCCGAGCTGCTGAGCTACTCCCGCACCAAGGGCATCTTCGCCGGCATCGATCTCGATGGCACCAGCGTGAGCCAGAACTCGGAAGATACCCAGCTTTACTACGGCCAGCCCGAGCAATTCAGTACTGTACTCAGCGGCAACGTGGCCGTGCCCCCAGGCGCTGTCGCGTTCGTCCGCGATGTAGCCCAGGATTTTGCCAGGGCCAAGGCGAACCGTTGAGCCACTGGCTGCCGGCTACACGGGGAGTAGAGTGGAACTAGTCTCCTTGGAAACGCCGGATTGATGCGGGAACACCTCGAATATTGGCTAGTGGTCGCCATCGCGGGCTGCCTGGGCCGGATGCCCAGGGGACTGGCGCGATTTTTGGCCGGTTGCATTGCCTTTGCCGTGTACTGGAGCTTCGGGCGGTTGCGCCGCGTGGGCGTGCGCAACCTTCAGATGGCTCTTCCAGAGCTTTCGTCCGAAACCAGGGAAAAGATTCTAAAGGGCGTATATATCCACCTGGGCTGGCAGCTTGTTGAGTTCTGCCGCATGCCCCGATACACTGCCGAAAACACGCGCAACTGGATGCGCACCGAAGGCCTGGAACACTTTCTGGCGGCACAAGCCCGAGGCAAGGGCGTGCTGGTGCTTACCGGGCATCTGGGAGCGTGGGAGCTGTCGAGCTTCTATCACTCGCTTATGGGCCATCCCCTCGGGATGGTGATCCGCCGGCTCGATAACCGGCCCCTGGATGACTACGTAAACAGGATTCGCTGCCTACATGGAAACTTCATTCTGTCGAAAGATCACTTCGGGCGCGGGTTGTTGACGGCCATGCACGAGGGCGGGACGGTGGGGATCCTGATGGACACCAATATGACGCCTCCGCAGGGCGAATTCGTGAAGTTCTTCGGGATCGAGGCGTGCACAGGTACGGGCCTGGCGCACGTGGCACGCAATACGGGGGCCGCGGTGCTGCCGGGATTCATGCTTTGGGAGCCGGGCGAGCGCCAATACGTGTTGCGCTTCGGCCCGGAGGTCGAGATTCCGCACACCGACGACGCTGCTGGCGACATTCTGGAAGGCACGCAAGGGTGCACCGAGGTTCTCGAATCATGGATCCGGCGCTATCCTGACCAGTGGTTATGGATTCACCGGCGCTGGAAGACGCGGCCGCCCGGCGAGCCGGGGTTGTATTGATTGCGGGGCGCGGGTTGGAGAGAGTGCATGACGCTGGAAAAGCTGATTGAGACATTGGGCGGAAAGCTCGTCCAGGGAAATCCCCAGCAAGAAATCGATGGCGTCAGCTCCAGCCAGTATGCCAGCCCCTCGGAACTGGTATTCGCCGAAAATGCAGATTCGGCTCAAAGGGCCCTGAACAGCTTTGCCGGAGCCATTGTGCTTCCCGCCGGACGCGTCGCATCTTACCCGGCCGATCGATGCATGATTGAAGTTGATCAGCCGCGCCTGTGGTTTGCGTTGGCGGCGAAGCTGCTCAAGCCCTTTCCACCGCCGTCCGGCATTCACCCCAGCGCGCTGCTTGGCGCTCACGTTGAATTGGGAGAGCGCGTTTCCGTTGGGCCCGGCGTGGTCATTGGAGACCACGCACAGATTGGAGCGGGGACCCATATAGAGGCTGCCGCGATCGTCGGCAAGCACGTCCGGATTGGAGGATTCTGCAGAATTTATCCGCGCGTCGTCATCTATCCGGGAACGGTGATTGGCAATTGGGTAACGCTGCATGCAGGAGCCGTCCTGGGCGCGGACGGTTTCGGCTACGTGCGCGATCCGGAAAGCGGCGCGTACACGCAGTTTCCTCAGCAGGGTACGCTGGTGATTGAGGACGACGTGGAGATTGGCGCCAACTGCACTATCGATCGCGGCGCGCTGGGCGAAACGCGCATCCGGCGCGGCGCGAAGTTCGACAACCTGGTGCACGTGGCCCACAACTGCGATATCGGCGAGGACGTGGTGATCGCTGCTCTCACCGGCATCAGCGGCTCGTCGACAGTGGGCGAGGGCGCGGTGATCGCGGGGCAGGTGGGCATTGGCGATCACGCGCACGTGGGGCCTGGTGTGATCCTGGGGGGGCAGGCGGGTGTGTTCAGCGGCAAGACGGTGAGCAACGAGGGCCTGAAGCCGGGAACCGTGCACTGGGGCACGCCTGCGCGTCCATTGCAGCAGGTGTTAAGAGAACAGGCGGTTGTGGCGAGATTAGCGAAAAGCAGGGAGCGAGCAAGCAAGGGAGCAAGGGAGCGAGAAGACAGGGAACAGGGATTAGGGATTAGGGAACGAGAAGGCGGCCAATAGCCAACAGCCAGTAGCCAGTAGTGAACGGCAACCGGCTGACGGATCAGCGCGGTAGTTGAAAGCCGATAGCTCACCGTGTTGGACGGACACCTGACATCTGAACCGGATATCCGGAAACAGCATGGCCATCATCGTTGTTGGCGGCGGAGGACGCGGAGCAGGAAAGACGGCGCTCGTGTGCGGGCTGATTCGCGCACTTCCTGAGATTCCCTGGACCGCGATCAAGATCACAAGCCACGCCCACGGGCACGCTGAGCCCATCTTCGAGGAAACTGTTGCCGGCGAGACGACCGACACCGCGCGGTTCCTCAAGTCCGGGGCCAAGCGGGCACTGCTGGTAACGGCAACCGAGCCCGAGATTGCGCCGGTTGTGGAGCAGATTCTACGCGATTGCCCATCACCGATGGGCGTGATCTTGGAGTCGAACAGCGTTCTGCGGCACGTGCGGGCCGATCTCTGCCTGGCTGCCGCTATCAGTCCCTTTGAAGCGCTCAAGCCTTCGTTTGGCTTGGTTGAGGAGCGCTCCGACGCGACGGTAGCTCTGGCGGGCCACGATCATGTGATTGAGGGCGCACCGATCCATTTTCATCTCCGGTCATTGGAGACGCTTTCGCCGGTGATGTGCGCGTGGCTGCGTGAGCGGCTCAAAGACAGCCAGTAGTCAATAGCTCGCCGGTGCGGGAGACGTGGAGTTCGGAGGCGAGGACGGTCTGGCCCCCACCCCAGCCGCAAAGACAAAGACGCGGCGAGGGTGGGGCACCCCATATTGTGGTGAGTCGGCGTCTTCTATCCGCCGTGACCCTGTTCCTTGACTTCCAGCAAATGCGGGCGTAACGTGGGCGAATCTCCCATTGACCTGCGTTGCCTCTGATCAAGAGCAAAGCCGGAGTGTGCGAATTTTGGACACTGTACAGATTTCAGACAGTGCTGCGGCCTCAGACAGCGCCGCGGCCTCAGAGATTGATGCAGCCGCCATGACCGCGAAGCCGGAGCGCGCGAAGCCGGTGCCTGCGCCCGCACTGGACGAGGATCGGCTGGCGTGGTTGGCGCTGGCGCTGGCGCCTGGACTGGGGCCGAAGCGGATTCTTGACGCGGTGCAGGAATTGGGATCGGCCAGCCGCATCTTCACGCTGCCGCTGACGGCGTTGGAGGGATTGCGATTTCCGGCCGAAGCAGCGCAATTTCTGTTCGATGGCAAAGGGCGGCGCGCGGCCGAAGAGGAATGGGCGCGCGTGGCCGCGCAGGACGCGACGCTGTTGAGCTTTGGGTGCCCCGAGTATCCCGAGCTGCTACGCGAGATCTACGACCCGCCGCCGGTGCTGTGGGTGCGCGGCGACGTGCGGCTGCTGAGCCGGCCGGCGATCGCTATCGTGGGAACCCGGCATCCCACGCCGTACGGGACGGGCGTGGCCGAGATGCTGGCGCGCGACCTGGCGGCGCGGCGGCTGCTGGTGGTGAGCGGCATGGCCCGCGGCATCGACTCCTGCGCGCATAAGGGGGCGCTAGCGGCACGCAGGCCCACCCTGGCCGTTTGGGGCACGGGCATCGATATCGTGTATCCCAAAGAGAACAAGAAGCTGGCGGAAGAAATTCTGGGCACGGGCGGGGCGATTGTAAGCGAGGTGCCGATGGGCACATTTCCTGCGCCGCAGAACTTTCCCAGGCGCAATCGTATTCTAAGCGGCCTGTGCGTGGCGGTGCTGGTTGTGGAGGCGGGCGAGAACTCGGGGACAAGGGTGACGGCGCGCTGTGCGGCGGAGCAGAACCGCGACCTGTTTGCCGTACCCGGCAACGTCACCAACAAGGGCTCCTGGACGCCTAACACATTGATAAAGCAGGGTGCTAAGCTGGTTGCCACCTGGGAGGACGTCTGGGAGGATCTACCGTCCCAGGTGCGTCTGGAATTGGAAGCGGAGTCTCCGGCTGCATCCAAGGTCGAGGCTGGCGCATCCTTACTGGCTGATCCGGTGCTGAGGCCGCAGGAAGCGATGGCGCTTGAGGTGTTGCGCACCGACGAGAGCCTGCAGATCGACGCGATTCTCGAGTTGCTGGAAACACAACTCACTTCGTCTGAGGTATTTACGGCGCTATTCGAGCTTGAGATGGCGGGCCGCATTCGCCAGCTCCCGGGGAAGAACTACGTGCGGACGCTATGACAATTCTTGGATAAGCCGCTGGTGCAGAAAGGCTTAGCGCACCAGAACAGGCTTGTTTTGAGCCGGACGGTTGAGCCGCCAAATATTCGATTTTGCTCAGTAGTGAGCCAAAGTTGCAGTAACTTTCCGGATGCATTTCCCGTTATGGATGCAAAGGGATGGATTTGCGGCAGGTTACGCGGCGCCCCGGAGGGGTTTTGCCGGCAAGATGAGGAAGCTGGCTGAGGAAAAACGCAAACTACGAGTGGAAATGGGAGGGCATTCCATGGTAGCTTGCAACACTTGCGGCCAATTTTTTCAGGCAGGCGCGAAGAAAAACCGGAAGTGCGAGAAATTTGAGGCGCGACCGGAACAGAAAGCCTGTTCGTGAGTCAAACATGGCTAACAGGCGAAAACGAGAGAGGCAATTGGGTTAAGGAATGGCAACGAGTAAATCATTGGTGATTGTCGAGTCGCCCGCCAAGGCGAAGACGATCGAGAAATATCTGGGCAAAGGATTCGATGTGAAGGCCTCGGTGGGCCACATTATGGACCTGCCCAAGAACGACCTCGGCGTGGAGCTGAAGAAGCGGACGTTTGAGCCGCACCTAGTGGTATCGCCGGGCAAAGAAAAGGTTGTAGAGCAGTTGAAGAAAGCGGCGGCGAAGGCCGACGAGGTGTATCTGGCGCCTGACCCGGATCGCGAAGGCGAGGCCATTGCGTATCACCTGGCCATGCAACTGGGAACCAACGCCAAAGAGCGCAAGAAGATTCGCCGTGTTACCTTCAACGAAATTACCAAGAAGGCGGTGCAAGAGGCCTTCGGACACTCACGGGACATCGATCAGAACCTGGTGGACGCGCAGCAAACGCGGCGGGTGCTCGATCGGCTGGTGGGCTACCAGATTTCCCCGTTGCTTTGGGACAAGGTGCGGCGCGGGCTTTCGGCCGGGCGCGTGCAAACCGTGGCGCTCCGGTTGATCGTGGAGAGGGAACGCGAGATTCGCGACTTTCAAGCGGTGGAGTATTGGACGCTGGACGCGTTGCTGCACCCAGAGAAGCGGGACGGCGAGAAATTCAAAGCGAAGTTCGTCGGCGTCGGCGGCGAACCGGCGCGTGTGGCCAACGGCAGGGACAAGGACGGCAAGGAGCTGTTCATTTCGAGCGCGCTGGCCGACAAGAAGACAGTAGACGAGGTACTGGCTGCGCTGGAGAAGGCCGACTGGTCGGTCATCGGCGTGCAGGCGCGCGAGCAGCAACGCCGGCCGCTGGCACCATTTATTACCAGCCAACTGCAGCGCGACGCCGCCAACAAGCTGGGATTCAACGTGCGCCGCACCATGGGCGTGGCGCAGCGGCTCTACGAAGGGGTGGACCTGGGCGACGAAGGCACCACGGGCCTGATCACCTACATGAGAACGGACTCGCCGCGCGTGGCGCCGGAGGCCATCACGGCGGCGCGGGAATGGATCACGAAACAATTGGGACCGCAGTATCTTCCCGACTCGCCCAACACGTACAAGGGCAAGAAAGATGCGCAGGACGCGCACGAGGCCATTCGCCCCACTGATGCGGCGCGGACGCCGGAGTCGGTGGCGAAATATTTGAGCGACGAGCAGTTGAAGCTGTACACGCTGATATGGAAGCGATTTGTGGCATCGCAGATGGTTCCGGCGGTGTACGACGTGACCACGGCCAATATCGCCGCAGTATCGCGCGCCAACGGAAAAACGTACGACTTCCGGGTGAGCGGTTCAGTGCTGCGCTTCGATGGATTCCTGAAAGTGTACGAAGTGTCAGAGGACAAGAAGGCCGAAGACGACGAGACGGCGAACCGGCTGCCCAGCCTGGACGGGGTGACCACTCTGGGGTTGGACGAGCTGCTGCATGAGCAACACGCCACGCAACCCCCTCCGCGTTTCAACGAAGCTTCGCTGGTGAAAGAACTGGAAGAAAACGGTGTGGGCCGGCCGTCGACCTACGCGTCCATCATCAATACCATCCAGGACCGCGAGTACGTGGTCAAGCATGGCGGCTCGCGCGGGCGCTTCTATCCCACCGAAATCGGAGTGGTGGTGTGCGATCTGCTGGTGGAAAACTTCCCGTACATCTTCGACACTACATACACGGCCAAGCTGGAGACGGAGCTGGACGACATTGAGGAAGGCACGGAGAAGTGGACCGATCTGCTGAACGGCTTTTACTCGTACTTTGAGAAAGAACTGAAGCACGCCGGCAAGCACATGCGCAACATCAAGCGCCTGGAAGAAGTGACGGATGAAAAGTGCGAGGTATGCGGCTCGCCGCTGGTACTGAAGTGGGGAAAATTCGGCACGTTTTATGCCTGCTCGGCCTACAACAAGAAAGATCCCACCAGCTGCACATTTACCAAGGAGAACATTGCGTCCAAACCTGATCTGAACACACCGGAGGCGCAGGAAGCAGGCGATACCGAGGAGTATTGCGAGAACTGCGGCAAGGTGATGGTGATGCGGCGCGGGCTATTTGGGCCATTCATGGCGTGCCCCGATTACAACGCAGATCCGCCGTGCAAGACATTCCGCAAGCTGAGCTCGAAGCAGCAACAAAAGCCGCCTGAACCCACGGGCGAGGCTTGTCCGGAGTGCGGCAAGCCGCTGGTGCTGCGGCAAGGGGCCTATGGCGAGTTCGTTTCCTGCTCCGGATATCCCAAATGCAAATACATCAAGCAGAACCTGGTTGAAGGCCTGAAGTGCCCCAAGTGCGGCGAGGGCGACGTGGCTGAGCGGCGCGCGCGGCGCGGCAATGTCTTCTGGGGGTGCACCAATTATCCCAAATGCGACTTTACCTCGAACCTGAAGCCGGTGGCGAAGAAATGCCCCAAGTGCGGGAGTCCTTATCTGCTGGAGAAGACACTCAAGTCGGGCGTGTATCTGGTTTGCCCGAACGCGAAGAAGCCTGCCGAGGAAGAGGCAACGTCACGGAAGCGCGGCAAGAAAGCTGCGGCGGCGGCTGAAGAGAGCAAGGTGGTCTGCACCTACTCCAAGCGCATCGGCGACGCACCGCCTCCGCCGACTGCGGAGACGCACGGGCCGGTGCTGGAGAAACCGGAGGAGAAGAAAGAACTGCAGCCGGCGTGAGGGGCAGGGAACAGGCAACAGGGAACAGAAAAACAGGGAACGAAGGAACGAGAATGCAGGCAACAGGGCGCGCCAGGATGGCGCGCCTTTTTTCTCGCTTGCGGAGTACGGGTTGTCCCATCCTTTTCATCCGCGTAGCGGACAAAAGGATGGGATTGCACATCCATTCGCCTGCGGGTTGCGGGCCGCCACGGACAGGTCCACGTCCAATCCTGTACTATGGGCTCCGGAGAAGCCCATGGAACGCATGCTGGCCACACCGGCCGACGCTGAAATCATTCTGAAACTGTATAAACTGCGCACCGAGCCGGTGATGCGCCAGGCGCGCGCGTGGATTACGGGCGAGTTCTGGCCCAACACGGCGGCGGAGTTCTTTGCCGTCTACGAGAACCCCAAGGATCCGCACAATCCCTGGCTCAGGCAGGTGATTTCGTACTGGGAGATGGCCGCGGCCATGGTAGTGCACGGAGCGGTCTCAGCGGACCTGTTTGTGGACTGCAACGCCGAGGGTTTTCTCCTGCTGGCCAAGTTTGCCCCATTCCTTGACGCGGTGCGCGAAAAGAATCCCGCCTTTTTGGCCAAAACGACGGAGCTGGTAAGCCGCTTTTCCACCGCGGCCCAGCGCTATGAGATGGTTCAAAAGCGCGTGGAAACGATGCGCGGCGCGCGAAAGGCAAAATAAGGGCGTTCCCAGGTTTGTGCTATCCCAGGTCTCAAAATCGAGACCTCCGCCCCTCGGACGAAGACCTGTCCCTCCACCCCAGCGAGAAAGAACGCTCGCCGGGGACCGCGGTTCGTGGGGACCCCGGACCTGGGGCACCCAATGTCCTGGCCCTGAGTTGTGAAAGCACGTGATCGGAGGCACGGCCCTTGTCGAAATGAGGGTCGAAGGGGCATGATAGGAGCGGGTCAAGACTTCCCCGGAGGTTGTCAATGAAGCGTTCAATCAGTTTGCTGATGGGCCTTTTTGCGCTGGCGGTAATGATGGTTCAAGCTGCCGACGCGACCAAGAGCACGGGATGGATTTCGGACTCGATGTGCGGCGCCAAGCACGCCGGAAGCGGCGCGGCCTGCGTGAAGAAGTGCATCGAAGGCGGGATGAAACCGGTGTTTGTCGACGGCAACAAGCAGGTATGGGCCATCGACAATCCTGACTCGGTGAAAGCTTTCTACGGCGACCACGTGACCGTGACCGCAACCGAGGATGCCACTGCCAAGAGCATGCACATCGAATCGATCGTGGCGGCGAAGTAACGCTCTTGGGGTCAGCGGGCCACAAAATCTCGCCGGCCGGCCGAATCTCTGCTAGGGTCGTATCGGCTCATTCTGCCCAGTTTGTTTGAAGCGGCTTTTCACCTTCAGCGGCAGGATGGGCCGGGAGCGACCGGAAAATCCATGGCACGAGCAATCTGGAACGGCAAAGTGATTGCCGAAAGCGATCAAACAATGGAAATGGACGGGAATGTCTATTTCCCTGAGTCCAGCCTGAAGCGCGAGCTCTTTCGCCCCAGTTCCACAACTTCTACCGACCCCAGCACGGGCCAGAAGCGCTATATGACGGTAGTGATCGATGGCCAGGACAACCAGGATGCGGCCTGGTACTATCCCGATCCCAAGCCGGCGGCGCGCAAAATCAAGGGCTATGTGGCCTTTTGGCGCGGTGTGGAAGTGGAGAAGTAGCAGGCAGTAGCCAGCAGCCGATAGGGAATAGAAAGCAGCCCCTCACTCGCAGGTCAATTGCACCGTTTGGATGACGGATTGGGAAGGTTCCAACGCGGGAAAGGTTCCCGTCAGCGTCACGGCGCCGTTGGTCGGCGCCAGGCACACAGCCGTTCCGTTGGTGGAGTTCTGGGCGCTGCTGATCTGAATGTCAGCAGGGTCGGGATTGGTCCAGGTCCCGTAGGCGATCCATGACAATGCGGGCACGGCGCAATGTGAGCCCGACGCGGCATAGCCCCCAGTCCCGATGAATTGCACCTGGTTGGCCGGCGGGGCGGCGGCGTGGTTGAGGGTTGCCGAACTTGGGGTGACTGTAATTACGGCATACAGTGTGCAGTCACCGATGGTCCCGTTGCCGGCGCACCCGCAAATTAGGGCGAGGATAGCAGCCAGTCCGGCCAGCGGACGGGCTCGAAAATACGCTCGCATAAGGCCCCTCCTTTAGAGAGACGCCAAATGACGGTTCCAGTTTATCGCAAGCGGAGAAGCGGAACCCGGACGGCAGCTTTTCGCCTTTAGCAATTAGCTTTGAACCCGTCCTACCCCGTGCCGAGCGAAAAGTTAACAGCTAAAGCAGGGAGCTGAAAGCTGTCTTCAGTACGCCTGCAATTGATCCAGCGGCAGGCGCACGCGGAAACAGGTTGAGCCAGGTTCGGATTTCACGCTTAAATGGCCGCGATGCTTGCGCACGATGCGCATGGCGTTGTCGAGTCCCAGGCCGAGTCTGCCGGGCGTCTTGGTGGTGAAAAACGGCTCGAAGATTCGTTCCTGCAATTCGGGAGGGATGCCGGGACCGGCGTCCCAGATCTCGACCAGCAGCATGTCGCCTTCAAGGCGGCAGGCAACGCGCAGGTGCCCCTTCTCGCCAAGCGCGTCAAGCGCGTTCTCAATCAGCGCCGTCCAGACCTGGTTCAATTCACCTCCGTAGGCATTGATGCGCGGCAAACCCGGCTCATAATCGCGTTCCACCTCCACGCGCTTCATGCGCGAGCTAAGCATCTGCAGCGTGGCATCGAGCCCGGCGGGCACGTCCACTTCGAGAATGGGGGAGCGATCCATGTTGGAGTAGTCCTTGACCGCGACGATGAGATCGAAGATGCGGGCGGTGGAGTTGACGATGGTCTCGGCCGCGCGCGAGGAGCGCAAATAGCGGGTGAAGTACTGGAGCGAGACGCAGATCGCATTGTCGTCGAGGAATCCGCGCAATTCTTCCAGATCGGCGGTGGTCACGCGTTGCTCCGCGAGCTGTGCAGCCACCTCCCACGCATCTTCGCAGCCGATCGCGTTCAGCCACGCGCGCAGCGATTCCTCGCGGGAAATGAATCCCAGCGCATCGCCTTCCTCGTGGATCTCGAACGATTCTCCGCTGCGACAGAGGATTTTGTTTTCCCAGGCTTCGATCTTCAGAACCTGTTCCTCAGTGGGGCGCAGACTGAGAAGTTTGCGGCGGCCGGCGCGGTTGGCTCGCAAGGCAGTCACCAGGCTGGCGGCGGCGCGCTGCGCGGCCGACGCGGGGTTGTTGAGCTCGTGAGCCAGGTTGCCGGCCAGCTGGCCCAGCGCGGTGAGCTTCTCAGCCTGCTGCTCCATGCGCGTCACTTCGCGTACGCGGTCAAGCAGCGCCGAGACCACGCGCTGCTTCATCGAAGGGATGGCGGCAAGCATTTCAGGAAAGAGCGACCGGTGAATCAGCAGCGCCCACAGTGGCGAAACGGCAAATCCCTGGCCGCCGTAGCCTTTCATGCGCGAGAAGGGAAGCACGCCGGTCATCTGCCCCGTGCGGCCGACGAAGAGCGTCATCGGCCCAGTGTGCTGGCGCCGCACGTGAATCTCGCCCTTGAGGATGAGCACCATGTGCTCGGCAGGAGCGCCTTCTTCGAAAAGAATCTCGCCCGGGTTGGCCTTGAATTCCTGGCCATGGCGCGCCAGCCACAGGCGGTCTTCAAGCGGCAGGTCGTGCAAGGCGCCAATATTCTCGATGGCGGCGGCGATCTCTTCAACGGGTGTGGGTTCAGCGGGTGAAACAACTGCAGGGGAGAGCATCGGGGAACCTCCGGGCGGGCACATTCAGGATAGAGGATGGCGGCCAAAAGCGGAGAATGCGTGGCAGTCCCGGTTCCGCGATCGCAGTTTGGAATCGAATTCATCGAATCCATCCGTTTTCTGGGCAAGCCTCGCAGTCAAACCCGAATAAGCCGTCTAAAATAGGTCTTCAGATCAATCCATGCCCCCAAATGAACAAAGGATAAGGACAGCGCGGCTGCTGACCGTGATGATTCTGGTAGCCCTTGCGCTGCGCCTGGCCGTCATCCCGCTGCCCAACTTTGAAGACCTTATGGATGCCAACCACATCCATGCCTGGGAGCCGGGTAACGTTGCCGAAGCACTCGTAGCCGGCAAGGGATTCGGCAGTTCGTTTCTCTCCAGCCAGCCTGCGGCCAGTTTGCCTCCCGTCTACCCCCTCATCGTCGCGGTTTTCTTTCTTGCTTTCGGCGTCCATACCGCCCATTCGATTCTCGCTATTCATATCTTCGACTGCATCATCAACTCTCTGGCCTGTATCCCCATTTTTCTCTTCACCCGGCGCAGCTTTGGCGGGCACGTGGCGCGATGGACTGGCTGGGGATGGGTAGTTTTTCCCTACGGCATTTACTTTTCGGCAGCCTGGGCCTGGGGGACGCATCTGCTTCTACTCGGACTTTGCTGGCTGCTCTACCTTGCGCAGGACATGGAGAGTTCTCCACGTCTCCGTCTGTGGGCCGGATTCGGACTTCTTGCCGGCCTGACTGGCCTGACGGAGCCTTCGGGCCTGTTAGTGGTTCCCTTCCTGATGCTCCTGGCCTGCTGGCGTCTGATGCGCGAGGGCAAGCGGTGGTTTTTGCCGGGGGCAGTTGCGTCTCTGGCGCTGGTGGTCACGCTCTCGCCCTGGATGATCCGCAATGCCATGGTTTTTCACCGCTTCATTCCCATGCGCGGCAACATGGGACTGGAGCTGTGGATGGGCAACAACGGCTATGAGCTTCGCTGGACGAGCGACGATCTCAATCCTCTGC
>JASHQH010000253.1 GCA_030037635.1 Acidobacteriaceae bacterium | reverse complement strand
CCCGTCTCGTGCTGAGTGGGCAAATGCGGGTCCCTCGACTTCGTCCGCCGCGGCGGACCTCGCCGGGGTGACCGGCGCCGGATCGCAGTTCTGAGGTTTCCCATGCCTGGAGAATCGAGACATGGGCACCCCTTTTCGTCGTAGGCGGGTTACAGTCTACGCGAACAATATCCGCATGGGCGTTTCGGCGGTCACGTTTTTGCCTTCGTCGGCCAGCGCGCCGCTTTGGGGATCGCGGGCGAAGATGCTGATCTGGTTCGAGTCCTGGTTGGCCACCAGCATCCAGCGCTCGGTGGGATCGAGCGTGAAGTTGCGCGGCGTCTTGCCGCCGCAGTTCGACCGCTTCATGGGCGTCAGCTTGCCGGTGCGCGGGTCGGCCTTGAACGCGTAGAGGAAGTTGTCGCCGCGATTGGCGAAATACACAAAGCGGCCGTCGCGCGTGATCACCGTATCGCAGCCGGTGGAGACGACCGCGGGGGCGCCGGCCGGCGTGTCGGGCAAAAGCTTGACGCGATCCACAAGCGTCAGGCTGCCGTCGTTCCTGTGCCAGTCGAGCACGTCGACCGTTGAAACCAGCTCGTTCATGGAGTACGCGGTGCGATTGTTGGGATGAAAGTGCAGCGTGCGCGGGCCGGAGCCGGGCGCGCCGCGATAAATGCCCGCGCGGGTCATCTGCGCGGTGGGCGGATCGGGCTTGTAAATATGGATGCAATCGCCGCCCAGGTCGTTGATATAGGCGAAGCGGTTGTCGGGCGAGAAAGACGCAAAGTGCGCGTGCGCTGTGGACTGGCGCACCGGATTCGGCCCGTGCTCGGTGTAGTGCTCGGTCCACACCGCTTCGGTCAGCTTGCCGTCGTCAATGATGAAGCTGGCCGCGCTGGCGCCGGTGTAGTCGGCGGCGAGCAGCATGCGGCCGGTGGCGTCCACGGCTACGTGGCAGGTGCCGGTTCCGGCCGAGTTGCGCGCCGACAGCGGCTCCAGGACCCCGTCTGCCAAACGAAAGCTGGCCACTTCGCCGGTCGGCTTGCCGTTGAAGGTGTCGAGTTCCGAGGCCGAGTAGACGAAATCTGTGCCGTGCGAGAACGCAAGCCAGGCTACGCTGGGCACTTTCGCGGCCACGCCGGCCGGCGTCAGGCCCGCGGTCGCGGGATCCCAATCGTAGGCCAGGATCCCGTTCGCCGTGTGCGAGCCGACGAAAACGCGCATACGCTTGTCAGATGCGTCCTGAGCGGCGCGAAGAAGAAGATCGGGTGCGGCAAGGGTGGCGGCAGCGGCGGATGCGGTGCTTAGGAATGCGCGGCGAGTCAAGCGTGTCATAACCAAACCCATTTTCGCCCACTGTGCCTGCCCGGCGCCAGACCGCGAAAAATTGCGGGCGCCCCGGGCCTCGACGTCGAGACCTTTGCAGGAGAAGCGCCCGCGCTCGCGAAAAAGGTGAAAAGCAACCGCAGATCCTTTCACTCCGCCGGTGCAAAAAGCCGCACCTGCTTGGCTCAGGATCACAAACCGGTTGTCTCAGCTTGCCTCGATGCCGGCACAGCCTAATCCATCTTGAACTCGACGTTGACCGTCGTCTCCACCTCCACCGGCTCTCCGTTGAGCAGATAAGGACGATAGCGCCATTGCTTCACCGCATCGAGCGCGGCCTGCTGCAGGAGCGGCGGTCCGCTCGCCGCGCGCAGGTTCTCGATTGTGCCCGCGCGCGAGATGGTGGCTTCCAGAACCACGGTGCCGCTGAGCCGAATGGCTCTGGCGATGGCAGGGTAAACCGGATCGACTCTGCGAACGAGCATTCCCTCCATCACGCCTTTAGAAACCCGCGTCACCGATCGAACCGCCTGGCGCACGTCGGGATGCGCGGAATGTCCGCCGCCCATGGGGCTGCCGGGCCCGGTCGGACTGCCTCCGTCACCGCCGAGCGCCGCAACATTGATCGGCGCCGGTTCTTCCTGGGTGCTGGGAATCCAAATTTTGTCCGAAATCTTCGGGGGCGCCTGGAGCACCCCGGCCTTGATCTCCGAAGCCGAGGTCTGCGCGTGCTGCGGCCGGGTCACCGGCCTGGCCTCCTCGACGGCCGGCGGCACGGTCATCAGGATCGAATTCACGATCTGCGGCAGCGCCGCGGGATACATCAGCGGGATGAGAATCAGCGCCAGCAGGATAGAGCTGTTGAAGGCAAGCGTCGCAATCATCCATCCCCGGCTGCGCGTGTGGATTCTGCCCATGGATTCAAACGTGGAGTCTTCAAACATGGCCTGCCTCCTTCTGCCGTCCGGGAGGCAGAGGGCGTTGTCCGGCTGCTCCGCGCGCGTGCTGCGTCCCTTGAGCCCTGGATCACTCCCCCTCCGGTCATCCCGTTCGGTACCACTGTGCTTGTTTTGACACCACCCGCCCTGAAACTGTTCCCTTCAGGACGCGAAAAATTTGCGCCGTGCGTTACACTCCAGAGAATTGCTCGCGCTGATGGTGGAGTTCGAATGAAGTGGTCTCACTGGTTCTGCGTGGCTGCGCTTGCCGCGGCAAACGCCCAGGCTCCCGCTCCGGCCGCGCCTGACCCGCAGGCGACTCTGCGCTATGTTCACGCGGCCTGGGACTCGCTCACGCGCTCGGTCACCGATTGCCAATCGCTCACCGACGTCAAGGTTGCGGCGGTTTCGGTTCTCTATCTGCCCGCCGGCTTTGCCACCCCGCCCGATGTGACGGCTGCCGAACAACGTTGCCACATGAAGGTGGCCTTCCTGCCCCGCCGCATCGAGAAACTGGCCGATGTGCGGCCTGAGGAGTTGCCCACGCCGGGATTGCTCTATCTGCCCAATCCCTACGTGGTTCCCGGCGGGCGCTTCAACGAAATGTACGGCTGGGACAGTTTTTTTATTCTTCTCGGGCTCGAAGCTGATCATCGCGAAGCGCTGGCCAAAGGCATCGTGGACAACTTCCTGTTCGAAGTCGAGCACTACGGGGCGGTGCTCAACGCCAATCGCACCTACTACCTGACACGATCGCAGCCGCCCTTTCTCACCTCCATGATCCGTGCGGTGATTGAAGATCCGGCCAGCTTTCCCTCGACGCCGGCGGGCCGCGAGCAGGCGCACGACTGGCTCGAGCATGCCTACATGGTGGCGGAGAAGGATTACTCCACATGGACGCGGCCTGAGCACCAGGCAGGCAGAACCGGCCTTACGCGCTATTTCGATTACGGATCGGGCCCGGTGCCGGAGATGGCCGACGCCAGCACCTACTACCCCGACGTGATCCGCGCGCTCGTGGAGCATCCCAGCGCCGAGGGCATGGCGTTTCTGGTCAAGGGCTCAGAGCATCCCAATGCGGCCGAGGCGGCGCGGCTGAAAGTAACCAGCTGCGACGTGCGCGCCAGCGTGGTGTGCGCGCGCGCTTGGTTCTCAGGCTACCGTTTGAGCCGCGACTTTTACCAAGGCGATCGCGCCATGCGCGAGTCCGGCTTTGACACCAGCGACCGCTTCGGTCCGTTCTCCGGCGCCACCCAGCATTTTGCGCCGGTTTGCCTCAACAGCCTGCTCTTCCGCTATGAGCGCGACCTGGCGCACCTGGCGCACCTGCTCGCTCTCCCTCAGGACGCACGCAAATGGGATCGCCGCGCCAATGCACGCGCCGCCGCCATGCAGCGCTACCTGTGGCAGTCAAAACAAGGGGTCTTTGCAGATTACGATTTTGTGCGCAACCGGCCTTCAGGCTACGCCTTCATCACCTCGCTGTATCCGCTGTGGGCGGGGCTGGCCACGCGCGAGCAGGCCGACAAAATGGAAGCCAGGCTCAGCGTGTTCGAGCGGCCCGGCGGCCTGGCCACCAGCAACACCAACACCGGCCTGCAATGGGATGAGCCCTACGGCTGGGCGCCCACCAACTGGATCGCCGTCGCCGGACTCGACGCCATGGGCTTCCACACTGACGCCCTGCGCATTGCCGGGCACTTTGATGCCACAGTGGATGCAGGCTTCGCCGCCGACGGCACTATTCGCGAAAAGTACAACGTGGAGGCGGGCAATGCGCAGGTGACGGTGAGCGCGGGCTACACGCAAAACGTCATCGGCTTCGGTTGGACCAATGCCGTTTATCTCAAGTTCAAGCAGCTCGCCGAGCGGGGTGCTCCGTGACGGCACTAGCGGCTCAGAGCTAAAAGCTGATCGCCGCTTTTCCCGCGCGCTTCCACCGGCCGGTTGAATCGGATCAATGCGATCCACATGCCGTCATCTCTGAGCTTCCACACCATGGTCCCGCCCAGCTGCTGCGCGATCAGTTCCGGCGGCACGTCGTGGTGCAGCCCAAAGTAGCGCTCCTCCAGAGCTTCGCCGTGGCTGAATAAAGGCGACACCGGATCGTACTTGGTTGAGAAGACCAGCGCGGCCGAGTATTTCTCCGGTTCCTGGGCGGCAATGGCGATCTGTGCAGCGCTGAAGTCGTCAATGGCGCACACATCCCACCGCTCCTTCACGTAGCCCAGCTCGGGTTGCGTCAGCTCGTTGGTCGCCGGCCACGCGGTCAGCACCGTCGCCCCGGGATAGCGTTTGCTGAGCTGGGCAATGCCGGCCTGGTGCATGCGAATCACATGCGCGTAGGCCAAATTGTCTTCCGGCGCAAAACCGTAGGGCGGATTGACGAACAGTCCGGCCAGGAAGGCGGCCGCCGAAAGCAGCGCCAAGCCTTGCCAGTAAGGCACGCGCCGATAGAACGTAGTCACCGCGACCAGCAGTACCAGCGGATACATGGGAAGCAGATAGCGCGTCAGAAGCGCTCCTCCCAGAACGCTGAAGAGCACAGCGTTTACGGCCAGCAAAATGAAGATGCGCAACAGAACGGGGCGTTCGAGCGCGGCGCGGTCGCGGCCCTGGGCGCCAGGGCGCGGCGTCAGCAGCAGTGCGGCCAGCGCCGTCAACACCGGCACAAACAGGTTCATGTGCGCGCTCAGGTGCAGAACCCGATGGTAGAAAGCGGCCAGGATGCGCAGCGGCGTGAGTGTGTCTTCGGCGTTGTAGCGCAGATACTCCGGGTTGCCGAAGACAAATCCGGTCTTCGCGTAGTGATAGCCATACCAGGCGGCCAGTGGAACAATGCAGGCGCAAAGCCATCCGGCTTCGCGTAACAGCTTGCCGCGCTCCGGCGCCTCGCGCCGCAAGCCTTCAATCACTTCGAACGCGGCCAGCGTGAGCGGGATGGCGATCGCCGTCTCCTTGCATAACGCGGCCGCCGAAAACCATAGCGCAGCCGCCCAGGGTTTTCGCTTGCTTTCGGGGAGCGCGCAAACCAGGCCCCACAGCGAGCACGCGGCCGCAAAAATGTCGGCGTGCGCCAGCGAGCTTTGCGCAAACCAGATGGGATAAAGGCCGGTGAGAAGCGTGGTCCAGAAGGCCACAGAAACCACGCCGGTCAGCCGCATGGCCAGGCGCCATACGCCCAGCAGGCCCAGCGCCGCCACCAGCAGAACCGCCTCGCGCGTCACCTCGGGATAGAACCCGGAAAGCTTCCACCACAACGCCAGATAAATGCTGGGCAGCGGCGGATGCGCATTCGTCGGCGTGCTCAGCGGGATCAGCGAGCCGGTGCGGAAGAAGTCCCATGCCGCAGGAATGTAGTAGCCCGCCTCATCCCAGTAGTACGGCAAGCGCAGCAGCGTGAAGTGGCTCGCGTAGAGCGCCACAAAGATGACGGGGAAGATCATCCACAGCGGCAGCGGGGCATCCAGCCGCGGATTAAGGATTGCTTTCAGGCGCACACTGGCTCCTGTTCCCGATTCCCTGTTGCCTGTTCCCTGCTTAATTCACCGGCCCGCTCGGAAAGGCCTGGTTTTGCGGCTCTAGGTTGAGGGTGCCGAAGGCCTGCTCGTATTGCGCCAGGTTCTGGCCCAGCACGTTGCACAAGGCTTTGGCCTGCTGCGGGCTCAGAAAGATGGCCTGGTGGTTGCGGATGGTCACTTTCTCGGGGCTGTCACTCGAGGCCAGGCCGAAGACCAGCTGGAAGTCCCACACGCTGACGCGTACCTGCACGCTGTTGGCGTAAGACTCGCGGTAATCGGCGGTCTGGGTCAGATTCACTTGGGGCTGCTGCGGAGTTGGGCTCATGATGCTTTCCAGATTACGACAGAAGAGCAGCTATTAGCGTGCGATCCCACCCTTGGCGCAAAAACGCGCCAAGGATGGGGCAACGGCTGTCGAGGAGCTGCCTTTCAGATCTCCAGCCAGCGGACAACTTTCGCAGCGCGCGGTGCGCCCGCAGTGCGCCTTGCCCACCGCCACGGTCAGGGCGTGAAATTCGTTGAAGAGCTCGGCGCGCGCCGGCTCGGGATCGCTGGCGAAGGCGCGGCCCGTAAGATCGGCGAGGGCGTCATAAGGAACGTTCGCGCGCCCCGGCCGCGTCGCCAGCAATTTATGCCGCACGGCAATGCGCCGCAGATATTCGTCCGCCACGGGCACCGCATGGCCGAATGCATAGAGCAGAATGGCGTCGGCCGTCTCGGGCCCCACGCCGGGCAGCCCCAGCAGCCGCCTGCGCAGCGAATCCGTGGGCGTGGCGGCCATCTTCTTAAGCGACCCGCCAAACTCCTTATCGAGCAACGCGACAAACGCCTTCAGCGCGGGCGCCTTGCGTTTGAAAAAGCCCGAAGGCTGAATGAGCCGCCGCAATCTGGTCAGTGGAAGAGCACGCAGGCCCGCGGGAGTAAGCGCGCCCGCCGCGCGCAGATTGGCCAGCGAGCGCTCCACTGCCTTCCACGCGGTGTTTTGCGTCAGATACGCGCCCAGAATCACCTCGAATGGCGTCTTAGCCGGCCACCACTGCTGCGGGCCGTAGGCGCGCATCAAATCGTCGTGCATGCGGCGCAGCCGCTCGGCGCGATCGGGCTGAGGTCGGGACTCCACGGTTATCTTTAGGATAAGTGCGGATGGGTTCCGGCGATCTTTGGCGCGTACCGGGGTCCCCACGGATCCGGGATCCCCGGCGAGCGTTCTTTGCTCGCTGGGGTGGAGCGACAGGTCCTCGTCCGTCGGGTGGCTGGGCGCAGTGGAGGAGCTTTTTATGAGGAGTCACACCGAATACCTGGTCTTTGAAACCCGCAAACGGCGCGAGATGGTGCACATCACCGACGAGGTGGAGCAGATTGTGAGCCGCAGCGGCGTGAAGGATGGTTTGTGCTTCGTCTCGCCCATGCACATCACCGCGGCCATCTATGTGAACGACCTCGAGAGCGGCCTCATTGAAGACATCGGCAAATGGCTCGAGGAGCTGGCGCCGGCGCGGCCCGACTACAAGCACCACCGCACCGGCGAAGACAACGGCGACGCGCACCTGAAGTCGCTGCTGCTCCACCACGAGACCACGCTGCCCGTCACCAACGGCAAGCTCGACCTGGGCACCTGGCAGCGTGTCTTCTATGCCGAGTTCGATGGCCAGCGCCGCAAGCGTGTCATCGTCAAAGTGCTAGGGGTGGAAGAGCGGGGCTAGCGGAGCTAGACAAAAAACCCGGCTCCGCTATCACGCGCCAAGCGCAGCTAACCCCGCCAGCTCCGCTCACTCCCCATCCGTCACTCTGCGCCACGGGCCGGAAGGCGTGCCGGCGGGCGCGGTAAAGTCAATCTTCGTCCGCGGCAGCACCACCAGATCGACGCGGCGGTTTTCCGCGCGCCCCGCCGCCGTATCGTTGCTCGCCACGGGATGAAACTCCGCGTACCCCGCCGCCGAGATGCGGTCGGGAGGAATAGCCTTCATTTCGAGAAACAGCCGGGCGATATGCGTGGCCCGCGCCGCTGAAAGCTCCCAGTTGGAATCGAACTCGGCGTTGTGAATGGGCACATTGTCGGTGTGGCCCTCAATGCGCACGTCGTAAGGCGTAGCGCCCAGCTCGCCGGCAATCTTGCGCAGTGCGGGCAGCGCTTCCGGCTTGGGAGCGGCCGACCCGGAGTCGAAGAATCCCGCCTCGCGCAGGCTGATCACCAGGCCGTCGCGGCCCATCTCCAGCGAAACGGTGTGGCCGGCGACTTCTTTCGACAGCAGCAGCGACAGGTCGTGGCGGATGCGGTCGAGATCGTTTTTCACCACATCCGGAGCCTCTTCCTGCATCACAGCGCTCACGTCCGTGGCCGTCTCGGCTCCATTCGCGGCCGCGTCGGTCCTTGATGGAACTCCCATGGAGCGGAAAGCCGAGTCAATGGCCCGTGAAACCTGCATCTGCTTTTTCTGGTCGGCCCGGGCAAAGGCGTAAAGCACCACAAA
>JASHQH010000035.1 GCA_030037635.1 Acidobacteriaceae bacterium | reverse complement strand
CGCTCGAAGGCACGAGAACGGAACGCAAAAGCATGGCACGCGTGCTGCGCGAAGTGCTGACCGTGGCCAAAGAGCGTCGCAAGCGGGTATCGACCGGCGCGATGAACCGGTTCCTGGAGCGCATCGACTTTCAGCGTGCACCGGTGCCGATCGCGAAACGCGTGCGCATCTTTTATATGACGCAGGCGGCCGTGGCTCCGCCCACCTTTGTGCTGTTTACCGATCGCGCCGTAAAGCTCCACTTCGCGTTCGAGCGGTTTTTGGAGAACAAGATTCGCGACGCATTCGGATTCAAAGGAACTCCGATCTGGTTCAAGGTGAGGCCGCGGAACGCGGCCAGTGGCCGATAATCAGTGCACCCAGCGAAGGGCCCTCGGCGGGCGCCGATAAAATAGAATCAGACCGATCTTATATTTCCCCTTGCGAGGAAGCAGAGCGATGCAGTATTTAAACCCCGAAGTTTTGGAAGGCCTCTCCGCGGAGAAATTTCAAAGGGCGCAGCCTTATCCCTACGCCCATATCGATCACACCCTGACGGCCGAAGGATACCAGCGCTTGCGTGAGACGTTGCCTGCGGTGGATAGCTTTGAGAAGCACGTGGATATGCGACGCGGGCACGGCCAGATGCCACACAACCGCTTCATGCTGCACTACAAGGCTGGGCTGGAATTGCCTGTGCCGTGGCAGGAATTTCTCGACGAGTTGCGCGGCGACTACTATCAGCAGTTCTTACGGCGGCTGCTGGGGCGGCGCACGTATATTCCCACATTCTCGTGGCACTACGCATGGGAGGGCTGCTCGGTCTCGCCGCATTGCGATGCAGCGCGCAAACGGGCCACGCACATCTTCCACTTCAACGATGAGAAGGATTGGGATCCGGCGTGGGGCGGCCAGACTCTGATTCTGGCAAGCGACAAGCCGATTCCGACGCACTCGGCGCCGACGTTTGACGAGCTGACGGTGGCGGCCGGGCACGGTCCGGCTGGAAACGGAAGCCTTCTATTTCAGCGCACGCCGATTTCGTGGCACGGGATGAAGCCGCTGCACTGCCCGCCTGGCAAACTGCGCAAGATTTTTTCGGTCACACTGAATGTTCCAACGTTCCAGGTGTGGTGGCGAAAGGTGCGGGGCAAAGATCCGGATGGGTTCCGGCTGAAAGCGGCGCGAGAAGCAGGGATGAGGGAATAGGGAACAGGGAATAGAAAGCCCTAAGGAACGGAAAGCTTGCGGATATGAATGCTGGCCTCCGTCTCCGGCACGGTGCCGTCGTTGGCCTGCACTTCGGCCGGCTGGCCCTGGATGAGGATGCGCATGGTGGCCTTGCTGCGCGCGGGAACGAGAACGCGCTGGGTGACGGAGGTGAGCGCGTTGCGCACGGTGACGGGAATCTCGGCTGCAGCGTAGCCGGAATTGGACAAGTCGACAGCGACGAGCCAACTATTTTCGTCAGGTCCCGCGGTGCTGGGGCTTTCAGTCTGGGCGCCCGTGGGCGGAGCATTCGTCGGCGAAGAGATGCCGCCTGGAGCCCCTGCAGGACTAGGAAAAACGTTGTCGATGGCGATGTCGGGCAGGCCTTTGTCGTAGTCGACCCAATCGGTGAAGAACCAGGAGAGATCGTCACTCGGGCCGGCCTGGTCGAGGAGCTTTTGGAAGGAGCCGGGGACCCCAGGCATCAGGCCGAGGCCGAGGGCTGCGTCCTGCTGCGGGTTGTAGGCGCGCAGAGCAGCGGAGAGCGCGGGATCGCCGGCGAGGTCGCGCAACATCCAGAAAACGTAGGTGGCCTTGGTGCGGTAGTAAGCCGGCGAGATGGCCTGTGCGAGCGGCTGGCCGGGGCTTTCGCCGGGGCTTGAGGGCTCGGCCAGCGCGAGCGCTGTGCGGTCTGACTCAAGGGCTTCGAGCGCTTTTTCGCGGCCCGACTGTTTTTCAAGCCACAAAGTTCCCATGAAGTGAGCCAGACCCTCGCTCAGCCATGCGCGCGGAGACGACATCCACGCGTAGGTGAGTGCGTGGACGAGGATGTCTTCGAGCTGATCGGGCGGGGTGGGTCGAATGGGCGTGACGAGGAGCGAGCCCGCTTCGAAAGGCGCGTCCTGAGGGTCGGGCAGATCGAGGATGGCGAGTTGCGAGCGCGGGTGCTGGCCGAGCCATCCTTGCAGAAATGGCGTGACCCTGGCAACGGCATCGGCCCAGGCCTGCCACGCCGGAGATGGACTGTTTGCGGGGGTCTTTGGGGCGATGGGAGGGATTACGACGCCGGGTTCGGTTTCAGAGTCGGGCAACGTGTAGAGCGTGGTGTTGCTTGCGGTGTGGGAAGTACGCACGGCGACGAAGAGGCTCGGTGCTTCAAAGCCGAGGGCGGAGGTATCGAATGATGCCGTGGCGACGCCGGCAACTTCAGGGCCGGGCGTGGTGGGTTCTGTAACAGTGAGCGGCGCGGGATGGCCATTGATGAGAGCCACTGTGGGCGTGTGGCCGTGAGGAAATTCCACGGTGAGACGCAGCCGGAAGTGCGCGGCAGACATGCGCAGCCTGTGCTCGCCCATTTCGTCGAAAACGCGCGCACCGTCGCCCAGGATGACAGGAACGGAAGAGGCGGGATACCACACCACATTGCCGAAGCCGCGCAGGCCGGTGAAGTCGAGGCCGATCGAGTCCCAGTCGGTGCGGAGAGCGACGTCGCTGGGCGCGCCGAGGGCGATGAGGCGCTGCGCAGAGGGAGCGATGATGCCGGAGTAGGTGGCGTCGAGTTGGAGAGTTGCGCCGGGAGCGAGTGGCTGAGTGAGCGATACGGCGGCTTCGTGGAGCTGGCCGGTGTGGTCCACGTCGGAGTTGAGCGTGGCGACGGTGTAGGCGACGTCACGCGAGGCAATGCGGATGCGCTCCCAGTTGAGCGACGAAGAGATCTGCAGCGGGATGTGAGCCAGGGGGGATTTGCCGTCGTTGCGAACCGTAATCAGGACGCGTGCGGCGAACTGCTGTTCGGCCGCGCGCAAATGCACGTCCATGTCGAAGGCCGTGAAGGTGAGGGCCTGGCGCTCGTCGTCAGTTGCCGTTGGCGCGGTGACAGGTTTGCCCGTGGTCTGCGCGGCGGCGGGTCCGGCGATCGTGGTGGTCTGGCCCGATTCGTCGGTGGAGCGGGAGAAGATGACGGTTCCGTGGGGTTGCGGCTGCTGGGGCGCGGCGGGAGGAGTTTGTGCGGCGAGAGCGGAAAAACTGAATGAGGCCAAGGCCACGAGACTTGTTGTGCGGGCGTGGCGAAATGCAAATGCAGGTCCTTCAACTCCCTCGCGCTTCGCGCTCGGCCGCTCAGGATGACTCCCGAAATTGAATTTGGTAGGAACCAAGGTCATGAACCGAGGCCTTTCTGTTTTCTCGGCTTGGCGTTTGCGCGTTCCCACCCTTTCGCCAAAGAGCCGGCGAAAGGATGGGGTGCGGAATGCGAGGCGCGGCGCTGGCGAGCGGCTTCATAAAGAACCACGGCGCCGGCGGCAGCCACGTTGAGCGAGCTGACGGCGCCAGCCATGGGAATGCGCAGAAGGTGGTCGCAGGTGCGGCGGACGAGGTTGTGAAGGCCAGCGCCCTCCCGGCCGAGAACGACGACAAGATCGCCGGTGAGATCGAACTCGTCGTAGTTCGTCTTACCCCGTTCGTCGAGGCCCGCGACCCACAGATTGTGGCGTTTGAGTTCTTCAAGGGCACGCACGAGATTGACGACGCGTGCGATGCGAAGGTGCTCGGCCGCACCGGCGCTGGCCTTCACGGCGGCGGCACTCAAGGGAGCGGCGCGGCGCTCGGTAACAACTACGCCGTCGACGCCTGCGCCGTCGGCCACGCGCAGCAGGGCGCCGAGGTTTTGCGGATCTTCAACGCCATCGAGCGCGAGAATAAGCCGAGCTGTGCTCTGATTTGCGGCAGGCTCGAAAAGGTCCTCGAGGGAAAGAAATTCATGCGGGCGCACCAGCGCAACCACGCCCTGATGCGCCGGGGTCTTGGAAGCGAGGGTGAGCTGGTCGCGCGTCTGTTCGAGGACGCGAACGCCGGCCTGGCGGCACTGGGCGATGAGACGTTCAAGACGCGCGTCATGGCGCTCGCGGGCGACCAGGACATGATCGAAGCGCCGCTTGCCGGCTTTGAGTGCTTCCTCCACCGGGTGCAGGCCGTAGAGAATTTCCATCAATCTCAGTGTACGGCGCGAAACAGAAAGGGCGCCGGCAACCGGCGCCCTGTGAGGCGTGGGAAAATCGTGACGCACTAGACGAAGTGCCCGGAATCTTGCTGGCACTCTTCCATCTGGCGATTGAACTGTTCCATCTGCTGCCGGAGCTGCTGCTGAAGCTGCTTCATTCGGTCGTCGTTGAAGTTCTTTTTGAATTCTTCCATCTGCTGGCGCAGCTGCTCCATCTGTTTCGAATCGAACGTGAAGGCCTCAGGATTGAAGTTCTTCTTCAGCTCCTCCATCTGCTTCTGGAGCTGCTCCATCTGCTGGGGATCGATTTTGGAAGTGCCGGGGCCGAAGTTTTTCTGGAATTCCTCCATTTGCTGGTGGAATTGCTTCATCTGTTCAGGGCTGATTTCGAACTGCAGGCCGTCAATTGCGTGCTTCATGGCGTCGGCCTGCCCAGCCGCGGCGTCGGCTTGTGCCTGGGCCTGCGCCGCAAGCGTCTGAGCGAGATCGGCGTCGATCTCGGGCGCCACGCCGGCCATCAAGCTGGGGTCGCCGTTGGGAAACAGATCTTCGAACTCGACCTCGCTGTGGTGCTTGGAATCGACTTGAAGCGTAAGATTCTGCTGCTTCTTGTCGCGCAAAATCGTCACCTGCACGGGCTTGCCCTGGTTGGAGCGCAGAGCGCGGTCCCAGTCAGCCACGGTCGCGATGGGATCGGCGCCCACTTTCAGAATGACGTCGAAGGCCTTGAGTCCTGCGGCGGCAGCCTCGCTCTTGTGGCCGACTTGCTTGACCATGAGGCCACCCGCGACGTCCAGGTACTCGGCCATCTGCGAGGTGAGCGGCTCAACCAGCGCACCCACGTTGAGAGTGCTGGTGAAGAGCGACATGTGCCAGCCACTGGGGGGAGGAGCATCGGCGCCGGCAAGGACACCCATGCCTGAAGGCGGGGCGGGCGCAATGGGACCAGGCTCGACGTTGAGAATCTTGTTCCAAACATCGTGCTCCATCTCTTTGCGATCGACAAGTTGTGCGGCGAGCGTCTGGATGTTGCCATCACGGCTGATTTCGAGGCTGATTTTGCGCCCCGGCGGAATCTCACGCAGCATGCGACGCAATGCCTCAGCGCCTTCGACGTTCTGGCCGTTGATGGCCAGCACGACATCGTTGACTTTCAGTCCGATTTGGCCGGCGGGTGCGTCGTGATCAATGAGGGTGATGACGGCGCCGCGGACCTCTTTGAGCTTGAGGGTCTGAGCCTTGTCGGCGTCGACATCGGCGACTTCGACGCCCAGATAACCAGCCGTACCGGCGTGCGCCAGCAGGGGGTTGGGGTCTTCAAGAAAGGGTATGATTGCCTGCGCCTGGGCCCGGGCGCCGCGCGGCGCCGCGATCAGGCATACAAAGGCAACGGCAAGGACAAGGTTAAGATGGAATTTAACGTACGGCCTCAAAAGGTGTTTCATGGCTGCTTCTCCCGCGTATTTCATTCGCCCGATCCATCACCCCAGCAAGCCAAAATCGCTTGCCGGGGGCCCCGGTCCACGCTCTTAAAGACGGCGCGATTGCCGGAAGGATAGGCCCGGCTATTGCGTTTCCGGAACCCGGCTTAAAACCTGCCGGGAAACATTCCTGATCTGGGCACTCTGGTCCGAATTGGAAACCGAATAAAGCACCTGCTGGACGCTGGTGTCGGCGTCTACAGGCTCCAGCAAACTGATCGCAGCGATCCGGACGGCTGGATCGCTGTCGTTCAAAACCGCTTGCAGCACGGCGTTGCGCACCCGCACATCGTCGGCCACATACGGCTCCAGCCCCTCGAGCGCCTTTTGGCGCACCTTGGCGCTGCGGTCGTAGCGCAGAGCCACCATGAGGGCTTCGCGGATACCGGTGGGCTGGCAACTGTGACCGGCGCGGCACTCGGCGGCAAGCAGAGTAACGGAGTCGTCGTGGACGCCCGGTGAGGCGGAATTCTCAGTGGCCAGCATCAGCAACTGGCGGATGCCGGGATCGTCGAGCGAGCCCGTGATCTGCCGCGGAACGAGCTGGTTGTAGCTGACGTTGACGATCTCGCTGTTGGGCTCACGGACGATGCTGGAGATGCTGGCGATATCGGCCAGCTCCGGCATCGCCGCGGGTTCAACCTGCGGGCCCACTGACCCGGAGGCTTGCGATGCAGCATGAGCAAAGCGGCCCTGCGCATACTCATATCCGCCCAGAACGCCTGCGCCGGCTCCGGCCACCAGCAGAAGCAAAGCTGCTGCGGGAGCGGCCTGCAGACTGGCAAAATTGTTCAGGATGCGCTCGCCCAAACGCTCATACCAGCGCTTGGGCGGCAGGGTATCCAGTGCTTCATCCAGGCGCAGATGCGCGCGTGCCACCAGATTCGGAGCCGGATCCGCGACCGTGTGCACATCGGCCAGCACCTTGAGCGCCCACACCTGCTCGCGCTCCTTCTGGCATTCCGCGCAGACGGCCACGTGTCGCTCCAGCTCATGCGCCAATTCATCGGGCAGCTCCCCATACGCTGCCATCACCATTCGTTCCTGCGCCAATTCGCAATTCATCGCTACGTCCTTCCAGCCTCAAAAAAAGCAGCTATCAGCTATTGGCTTTTATTGGCTTTTAGCTGTCAGTTCGCCGTGCAAGCGCCGAGCTCATCGTTTTTCTCAAAACGCTTCGCTTCCCAGAAGCAGCTAATAGCTATAGGCTGAGAGCTAAAAGCTGTTCCTATCGCAACTCCGCCAACTGTGCCCTCAGTTTCTTGGTCGCGCGGAAGAGCGTGTTCTTGGCGGTCTCTTCCGTGGTGTTCAACATCTCGCCGATGGTGCGGAGCCGCAATCCCTGGTAATGCTTCAGCTCGAAAACCATCCGTTCGCGCGGCGTCAGCTTGGTGAGCGCCGCTTGAATTTTTTCACCCAGCAGCTTGCGATCGAGTTCGCGCGCCGGGTTTGAAAACGATCGATTGTCTGAGATCGAGGCCAGGACATCGATCTCATCGCCGGTACGGTCCACCACTACAGCGTGGTCCTCGCGGCGAGTCTTGCGCCGGCGCAACTGGTCCAAACAGAGGTTGGTAACGATCCGGTAAATCCACGTGTAAAACGAGCACTCGAAGCGGAAGTTACCAATGTACCGGAAGGCTTTCAGAAAAGCCTCCTGGTAAATATCCTCGGCATCGTGCTCCGAACCGGTCAGGTGCAGCGCCAGTCGCAATACCTGATGCTCGTATTGACGCACGAGGGCGTCAAAGGCAGCGCGCGAACCGGCTTGGGCCTCGCGGATGAGGTCCATTTCCAGCGCGCGGCTTTGCCCACGCTCCTGACCGCGGCTCACATCCTCGCGGTTTGCCCCGCCCATTGCTCTCGACGCAGCCATGCCTGAGGAGGATTTTACCCTCCGGCTGGCCGGCTGAGCCAAGGCCGCCGCGGCCTGGACCACGTCCATGGGAACGCTGACTGCGTCCGCTGCCATCGCTTCTGGAGCCCCCGCAAGTGAAACTTCTACGCATTGAAGTAGACGCAGAATAAGGGGTTTCGTCACCCTAGCTGTGGGAAACCGCAAGATCAGGGATTAGGAACCGGGGGGCTCGGATCTGACCGTTACACTGGGAAGCGATGATGGGAAATCTATTTGAGAACGAGGACGATTTGGGCACGGCAGTGGCCGGCGGCTGGTATACGGCGTACTGCGACGGCGGTGCGCGCGGAAACCCGGGTCCGGCGGGTTATGGCGCGGTGATCGAGGATCCTCAGGGACAGGTCGTGGCCCGGCTGAATGAATTCCTGGGAAAACAGACGAATAACTATGCCGAGTACGCGGGCCTGCTGGCGGTGCTGGAGTGGGCTCTCAAGAACAGGGCGAGGCGGCTGTGCGTGGTGTCGGACTCGGAGCTGATGGTGCGCCAGATGAAAGGCCGCTACAAGGTGAAGAATGCCGGCCTGCGGCCTTTGTGGGAAGAGGCGCAGCGGCGCGCGGCGCGCCTCGAGGATTTTGAGATGCGGCACACCTTGCGCGGCGGCAACAAAGAGGCGGACAAGCTGGCGAATGAGGCGATGGACAAGGGACAGGGATTAGGGAACAGGAGGCTAGAAACAGGCAACAGGGATTAGGGAATAGGGAACAGAAAGCCATAAAAAGCTATAGAAATTCCAGGTCCCGGAATCGAGACTGTTCGCCTTTTCAATCCGTCCCGGTTGATCCCGAAAAGATCTGATTCAACTCGCGGCCGCTGGCGGCGTTCTTGGTGAAAGTGAATGTGCCGTCATCGCGCATTTCGCGTGCGGCGCGGAGAAACGCGCCCAGCGCCGCCCGGGACAACGCGCCTCCGATGCTGATCCGCTTGACGCCGAGGGCGGAGAGCGTCGCGAAGTCGGGCGGATGGTCGCCAAATCCCGCCAGCACGTTGACCGGGCGATCGACGGAGCGGACCACGGCTTCGATATCTTCTTTGCGGGTGAGGCAGGGCGCATAGAGAACATCGGCGCCTGCCTCCTGATAGGCTTGCAGGCGCTTGATGGTGTCGCTGAGATCGGTGCGGCCGAGCAGGAAGTTTTCAGCGCGGGCCGTCAGCGTGAAAGGAAACGCAAGCGCGCGGGCTGCCTCGGCGGCGGCACGCACGCGCTCGGCGGCAACGCCGATTGCGTAGATGGGATCGGCGACGCGATGGGTTGAATCCTCGTTTTGGTTCTTTGAGTCCTCGATTGATCCCCCAACCAGGCCGGCCGCGGCGGCAAGCGTGATGGTTTGCGCGGCGTCCTCGGGCGAGTCGCCGTAGCCGTTTTCGAGATCGCCGCTCACAGGCAGATCGACCGCGGCAGCGATAGCGGCCACGTGCTCCAGCATGGCGTCGCGGCTGACGCCGTGGTCGGGCAGGCCTGCGGAAAAGGCATACCCCGCACTGGTGGTGGCGAGCGCTTCAAATCCCAGGTGTGCCAGCAGGCGCGCGGTGCCCACGTCCCAGGGATTGGGGATGATGAACGAGCCCGGGCGCTCATGGAGTGTGCGAAAGGCGAGCGCTTTTTCGAGTTGGGTGAGCATGTGAGCTTACGGCGAAAAACAGATGCGCCGGCTCCGGCCGACCGTGCGTCCTGTCCCTGTTCCCTGTCCTTAAGCCGGCCGGCCGAGGTCATTGCGCCAGGCGTGGCCGCTCGCTTCAAGCAGGTGGTCGGCGCACTCGGGACCCCAGGAGCCAGCGAAATAATTCGGAAAGACCTGCGGCTTTTTCGCCGCCCACGCCTGCAAAACCGGCGTGTAGAGGGCCCAGTTGGTTTCAACGCCGTCGCGATGAGCAAAAAGCGTCTGGTCGCCGAGCATGGCGTCGAGAAGCAGGCGCTCGTAGCCGTTGGCGGTGGATTTACCGAAGGCAGTCTCGTAATCGAAGTCCATGTTGACGGGGCAGACTGCCATCTCAGAAGTGGTGGGCACCTTGGCTCCGAAGCGCAGCGCAATGCCTTCGTCCGGCTGGATGCGGATGGTGAGCAGGTTGGGCTGGATTTCGGTGCATGGGCCGGAGGTTGCCAGGCGATCGAAGATAAGCAGCGGCGGCTGCTTGAATTGGATAGAGATTTCGGTGGCGCGCTTCTTCATGCGCTTGCCGGCGCGGAGAAAGAAGGGAACCCCGGCCCAGCGCCAGTTTTCGATGGCCAGTTGTAAAGCGGCGTAGGTCTCAGTGCTCGAATCGGGATTGACGCGGTCCTCGTCGCGATAGCCGATGACGTGTTCACCGTCGACGATGCCGGGGCCGTACTGGCCCCGCACCGTGTTGAGGATAGGGATGCTGGGAATGGCTTGCCAGACCTTGAGCTTTTCGCGGCGCACGCTGTCAGAGTCGAAGCTGGAGGGCGGCTCAAGAGCAACCAGCGCGAGCAGCTCCATCATGTGGTTCTGGACCACGTCGCGCAGCGCGCCGGCTTTTTCGTAGAACGGGCCGCGGCCCTCCACGCCAATGGTTTCGGCCGCCGTGATCTGCACGTGGTCAATATAGTTGCGTTTCCAGATGGGCTCGAAGATGCCGTTGGCGAAGCGGAAGACGAGCAGGTTCTGGACCGTCTCCTTGCCCAGGTAGTGATCGATGCGGAAGACCTGGCTCTCCTGGAAGACGGCGTTCACCTGGTGGTTGAGCTCGCGCGCGGAGTCGAGATCGTGGCCGAATGGCTTTTCGATAACCACCGCGACACGGCCTTTTTCAGGCTGCGCCATACCTTGTGCGCCGAGGTTCTGAACGATGCCGGCGAAGAATTCCGGCGCGGTGGCCAGATAAAAGAGCCGGTCGGGACCGATGTTCTTCTCTTCGGCGATGCGGTCGAGCTCGGCCTTGAGCGCTGCGTAGTGGCCAGGGTCGTCGAAATTGAGCGCGAAGTAGCTGATGTGGCTGACGAAACCATCCAGCTTGGCATCGGACTTGTCGACATCTCCGAATTCGACAATGCCCTCGCGCATGTCTTGCGCAAATTCGTCGCCCAGCGGGCGCCGCGCCACACCCACAATGGCGAATTTCTCGGGCAACAGGTTGGATTGAAACAGGTGATACAGCGCGGGCAGCAGCTTGCGCTTGGTAAGGTCGCCCGAGGCGCCAAAGATGACGAGGATTCCCGGATCGGGGATCCGCTCGGCGCCCTTGGGGACCTGGGAAAGATCAGCGGGGCGCACGCGCATTTGCACAGTGGCCATGGTTGGTTCAACCTCCGAAAAACAGCTCTCGGCTATTAGCTTTCAGCTCTTAGCTCATTGCGCGGTAGGTCGTTTTGTCAACTTTCGATGAAAAGTCGATTGCACAATCGATCCCGGCTCCAGGCTCAGCTTCTTCGCGCCAGGACTCGCTGGGAGAGCGCGACGAAGCCGAAAGCTGAGAGCTAAAAGCTAACGGCTAGCTTTTCGCCTTGGCGAAGCGCTTGTTCACCTCAGCCCAGTTGACGACGTTCCACCATGCGGCAAGGTAGTCGGGGCGGCGGTTCTGGTACTTGAGGTAATAGGCATGCTCCCACACGTCGTTGCCCAGGATGGGATAGATTCCCTGGTTCAGCGGCGAGTCCTGGTTGGCCGTGGTGACGACCTTCAGCTTACCGCCCTGGAAGACCAGCCAGCCCCATCCGGAACCGAACTGCTTGGCGGTGGTCTCGTTGAAGGTCTTCTTGAAGGCCTCGAAATCGCCGAAGTCGGCCGAGATCTGCTTGGCAAGGTCGCCCGTGGGATGGCCGCCGATGCCCGCGGTATTGGCGGGTCCCATGATGGTCCAGAACATGGAGTGGTTGGAGTGCCCTCCGCCGTTGTTGCGCACCGTGGTGCGGATATCCTCGGGGACGGCATTCAGATCGCTGATGAGATCGTCGACCGATTTGGCAGCCAGCTTGGGGTGATTGGCCAGGGCAGCATTCACGTTGGTGACGTAGGTCTGGTGATGTTTGTCGTGATGCAGATGCATGGTTTCGCTATCGATGAAGGGCTCAAGCGCTTTGTAGTCGTAGGGTAGCGCCGGTACTTCGTATGCCATTGGGGAATTCTCCTTCGTTCGGATTGTACTGTGTCGACATGGCCCGTCGTATAAATGGATGGATGCGCAAGCGCAGGCCCTGGGTGCGAGGAAAGTTCACAGGTTGGGATGGCGAAGGCAGCGGAGCGGCAGCTGATAGCCAATAGGGAGCAGGAAAAGCTCCCGGCGACCTTTGGCAATTATGGCCGATTCTCAAAGGCCGGCACCGGGAACCACGGTTCGCCGGGATTGGTTAGGCGTTTGAGCACTGTGGGCAGCGGGTGGGCTTCCCAAACCTGCAATTCGCCGGAGACGGCTGCGTCAACCACCATGGCGATGCGGTGCGAGGCGTGATTGAGCAGAAAAAACCTCCAGCGGTCGGGATCCTCGTCCACACCGGGTTCTACCTCGAGCCGGACCTTTTGCGCGTCGCCAAACACGAATGAAAAGGCGCGCAGGGGCAGCAAAAGACCCACGCCGCGCGCCTTGATGTAGGCCTCTTTGAGGGTCCAAAGTGAGATGGCGCGATTGGGGCGGGAGACGGCGGGCAGCTCGTCGAGTTGCTTGAGCTCGGCGCCCGAAAAGACGTCGGGCGCGAGGCGAACGATCTCCTCGGCGCGGCTGAGAGCTTCCACGTCCACGCCCACCTCCGGCACGGCTTCGGGAGGCAGGGAGCGCGACGCGCCAGCGGCAGAAGGCGACGAAACCAGGCAAATGGCCAGCTCTGTGCTGTTCGATTGATTGAAGCGCACCCCGGACTCCGGCAACGGCGAAGGCTTGCCATACGCGTTGACTGAATAGCGCCACTCCTGCGGCGGCAAAGGATGCGCATGCGAAAGCGCGATGCGCGCCAGAGCATGCGTGGCCAGGTATTCGCGGCGGTGACGATCGAAGTGGAAGCGGGCCGCGCGCGCTCGCTCGGCTTCATTGAGCAGTGCAGCGCAGGCCTCGGCGGCAGCGGGATCGGCAAGGTCGCCCGGATAGGCGTACCAGAGGCGCAGCGCAGGATTGCCCGCCGGGTTGCGATCGATCTCCGGTTCCATGTCAGCCTTGCCCCCAAGGATAAAGCTCTTCGACAGCGCGGCGGAAGATCGAATACAATTCGGCGCAAACTCAGGCCTTGTCGGAAGCAAACCAACTTTTCCGGGCAGCCCTCCCGGCAAAAACCCCCGGAACGGCAAAAGATGGATCAGGAGCGCACCATGGCGACGGAAGCGAAACGTGTGAAGCAGAACTATCTTGCCATTGCGGTGGCGGCGGCGGTTTGTTTTCTCTTTGAGGCAGCGTGGTACACGGTTTTCTCGATGTGTGGCTCAAAAGTATCGGCCACGACCGCGCCTGGCTGGAGCATTCGGGAGTGAATTCGCTGCTGCAGTGGGGCGCGGCGTTGCTGGCTGAGGCTTTGGTCGCGACCTCGATCTCCTGCATCACGCAACTGACTGGGCCGCAGACGGCGGCGCGCGGCATCAAAATTGGCGCGGCCCTGTGGCTGGGGCTGGTTTTACCCACCATCGCTCTGGGAGCTGTCTTTGCGGAACTCAGCTACGCAGCCTTCGCCGTCGACGCCGGGTTCTGGCTGATCGGCATGATGCTGATGGGAGCGATTGTAGGAGCGTGGAAAAGCAGGAAATAGGGATTAGGGAACAGGGAACAGAAACACTGCGGAGCCGGTAAGTCGGACCGCCGCGCATTTCAACTATTCCGTATTGGCTACGGGCTACTCCCTATTCCGGCGGCGGGTAGAAAGGCAACTTTTCGTTCTTCTGATTGGCGCGGCGCACCGTGGCGTCATCGAAGAGCAGTGCGGGAGCCAGAACGGTGGCGGGAGGGTCGCCGAAGTAGTTGGCGACGTAGAGCTCCTCGCCGGCAGCTTCAATGCTGGAGCGCAGAGCGCGCTCGTCGATGTCGTCGAGAACGGCGCCGCGCACCAGCTCGCGCTTGCCGTCGGGGCTGACGCGATAAAGCAGGCGCGGATTGCGCTCGCCGCCCAGCGTTTCGACATAATAAACGCTCTTCAGGCCGCGATCTTTAGCCATGTCAAGCAGCTTCTGATTCAGGGCGTCGTCGCTGAGGCCGTTTTCCGCCGTAATCTTCAAGACTCCGATCATGGGACGAGCGGGTCCGGTGAGCCCGGCGCGCCCGTGGCCGTCGGACTGCGGAAAGTCGCGTACCGGCTGGCGGCCGATGAGGTAATTGTCGAGACGGCCGGAATCGACCAGGTCGACAGTCTGCGCCGGAACGCCTTCGTCGTCGACATTGTAGGCGCCCACCAGTCCCTTGCCGTTCCAGATCCTGAGGCTGGGATCGTCGAAGACGTCCATGAAATCAGGCAGAACGCGGGCATGATAGCTGGAGGCAAAGGGGCCGTTGGTGCGCGCCTCGGTGCCCAGCGGCGGGCGCGTGGCTGTCACCGCCGTGCCCAGCAGCCCGCGCAGCGTGTCGGCCGCGGCGTCGGCGCTCATCAGGAGCGGACCGTGATACTCCTCTTCGACGAGCGGCGCCTTGCGTAGCTCGGCGAGCGAAGCGATCTCGTCCACGGCGTGCTTGTTGAAGGCGGCTTCAGAGTCGAGATCGTCGAGCGAGGTTCCCACTGAGGCGTAGGAGCGGTCGAGATGCATGCCATCGGCAGCCTGGGTGCCCGCGGCAAATGTCTCTTCATACTCGGCCGCGGACTTGCGCACGATGGTTCCCTCGCTGGTGACGAGCCACGTGGTGGTGACGCGGGCGCGAAAACCGGCGTTGGAGTACTGAACTTCATGCTGCTCCGCGCTGACCGAAGAGTCAGTACGATACAAGCCGCTGACGCGCGCCACACGCTGCGCCCACGCATCCTCGTCGATGTGCAGCGGAATGGGGTCGGCCAGCGAGATGATCGGTTTCTCGTGGCTGAAGTCGTCGGCCTGCGGCGGCGTCTGCACTTGCTTGAGCTCAGCCTGCTTCTGCGCGTAGGCCGCAAGAGCGGCTTTGTATGCCTGGTCGGTTGCCGCCCACAGCGTGGAGCGCAGAGCGATGGGGTCGTTGTCGAGTACCGCCAGTTCCAGTGCGCCATCGCCACGGCCGCCGGAGCTGTCGGTCTTGTAGTCGCCCACGCGCACCGTGACGCGCGCCAGGCGCTGATGCGCCAGGTCAGAGCCCTCACTGGAACCGAACTCAGCCCTGGTTTGGAAATCCTGAACTTCCTCGATGCGGTACTGGATGAAAAACGGCTTGGCGAAACCCTTCAGGTCCAATTGGCTCATGCTCCGGTCGAGTTCTTCGAGCATGGCCTTGAGGACGGGATCTTTTTCAGCGTCGGCGCGCGTGGGCTGCGCGAGAGCGCTCGACGCGCTGATCAAGAGACCGGCAAGCATGGTCGCCGCAACCAAAGTTCGTGCGAGACGCGAGGGCTGCTCCCACCTTAGGCGCAAAAACAGAGGCGCGCCGAAGTTGGGGCACCCCCATGGCAAACGAGGTGAATTCATTGCCCAGCCCCCTGTGTTCTTGCTTCCTCGCTCCTTTGCCCGCTTGCTCCCTTGTTTGCTGTTCCCTGTTCCCTGTTGTCTGTTCCCTGCTTCTCATCTGCTCCCGGTATAGGCAGGATGGGCGGCCGCGCCGTGCCCTGCGGCTGGCGCTGCGTTTCGATCGTGCTGAGAAGCATTGCCGGAGCCACGGCGCTGACGGGGATGGTGCCCGATTCCGCACCGCACTCGCCGTTGAAGACTTCGCTCTTGTCGCCGGTGGCGACAATGCTCTTCATGGCGGCAAGGGGCGTGCCCACAATGCTGACGCCGCGCACGAGCTCATCGGGGCGGCCATCCACATAAACGCGCCACACCACAAGCGGGATCACCTGGAACGCCTGCGGCGAGCTGCGCTGGGTTACGGCAAATCCCGACGAAATGTCTTCGAAGTAAAGACCGTAGGGTTTGCCCTGCCTCTTGGCTTCCTCGATCAGCTGCTCACGCAGTTTTGCTTCTGTCACCGATTTGGTTGAAGAAACAATCAGGTTGCCCTGCCGGCCGGTGGGGACGTGGCCGGATTCGGCGCGGCCGTGGCCATTCGACTCTCCGAAACTGGCGATGGGCAGGCGCGACATGAGGAAGTTTTTCAGCACCCCGTCGTGGATGAGGTCCACGCGCTCGGCCTTCTGGCCCTCGTCGTCATATTCGTAGTTGCCGCTGAGCCAGGTGTGATCGAAGGTGGTCTTGGTAGGATCGTCCACCACGGAAAGAAAATCGGGCAGGATCTCTTTGCCGATGTCCTTGGTAAAAGTCTGCCCTTCCTCGTCGCCGCGCTGGCGCTGGCCTTCGAGCCGGTGGCCCAGCACTTCGTGAAAGAAAACGGCGGCGGCGCGGCCAGACAGAATGGCAGGGCCATCAAACGGTTCGGTGACCGGCGCCTTGCGCAGCGCTTCCAGGCTCTGGCCCAGCTTGTTCAGTGCGGCTTCGAGCTCGGCCTGCCGGGGAAGGCCGTCGACGGTTTCGGCTTCGAAGGTCTGCTCGCGAAAAAGGTCCATGCCATCGTCGGCACGCGTGACGCCAACTGCTACCAGGCGCGCCAGCAGGTGGGGCATTACGATGCGCGAGCCCTCTGAGGAGACGAAGTAATCGGTCTCGTTCTCAACCGTGAGCAGGACGATGTTCTCGTAGACATCGGGATAGGCGCGGAATACGCGCGACAGTTCCCTCACCCGCTGCTCCCAGGACGCGCGATCGATGACGATGGGCGGGGCGACAGAGCCGATGCGCGTCTGCGCAGCCTCATGGCTGAAGTCGGGCGAAGTGTCTTCTTCCTTGGCGCGTACCTGCGCCTCGGTCTTCACGCGAAGATAACTATCGAGGGCTTCGCCGTAGCCGGTGTTGGTAGCCAGCCACAGCGAGCGCTCGATTGCCTCGCGGTCGTCGCCGAGCGGAAGTTGCTGGCTGTTCACGGCCGAGTTGCGATGCGTGCCGTGCGTATTGTCGAGCTTGGAGTCGCCCACGCGCACCTGCACATCGGCCATGCGCTCGCGATTGGCAGAACTGTCGGCGAGCGCACCATACTCTGCGCGGATGGTCACAAAGCTGGCATCGCTGACCGTGTAACTCAGGAAGTAGGGCGGCATCTGCTTATCGTCCGCCGCTGCCGGCTTGCCCAGCGAGGTGAAGGCGCGATTCAGCTCGGCGGTCATTGCGTCGAGCAGAACCGGGCTTCCCGCGGCCTGGTCCGTCACCGTCGGAACCGCGGCGTGCACCTTGGCGATATGCTGGGCGAGTATCGGCGGCGACGAGATCAGGAGGCTAAGCGAGGCGGCTGCGCAACCAAGAGAGAACGGCGTCTGGCGCGGCGATGGGGTTGAAGATTTAGCTGGCGTCAGGTGAAGGGGTTCGAGTAAAAGCATCTGTGTGTTCGATTTTCGCAGAATTGCCTGACAAAAGGAGAATCCGCATGAAATTTCGCCTATCGCTCGTGGCAATCTGCCCGGCCATCCTGCTCGCCGGACTGATTTCGGCGCCTCTCAGGGCCCAAAGCGCGCCCGCCCCATCCGCCTCGGCTCCCGCTGCAACGGCTGCGGCCACACCCGCCAACCCACAGCAACCAGCCTACCGGCTGCCGCCCGACAAACTGGCCAAGGCCATTGCCCTCAATCGTATTCGCAACATTCTGGATATCGGCGGATCGCTGTGGGGCATTGTTTTTTTGTGGCTGCTGCTGGCGGCGCGGGGATGGGCCGGCCTGGAGGGCTGGGCGCAGCGCATTTCGAGCGTGCGCTGGGTGCAGGGAGTGATTTTCTTCGCCGTTTTCATCATCGCCGGCGAATTGGCCGGGCTGCCGCTGGACATGGTCGGCGAGCACTATGAGCTCAGCTATGGGATCAGCGCGCAGGGATGGGGGAGCTGGTTCGGCGACCAGGCCAAGACACTGGCGCTGGCGCTCCTGTTCGTCGTCCCCATCTATCTGCTCTTCAACTGGATTGTGCGCCGCTGGCCGCGACGCTATTGGCTCGGGCTTTGGGTAGTTACGCTGCCGATCCTTGTCATCGCCATCTTCATTTCGCCGTTGATCGTCCCGCTGTTTTACCAGCAGGAACCGCTTGAGAAAAATCATGCCGCCCTGGTGGCCAAGATGGAGATGGTGGTGGCGCGCACGGGAATCGACATTCCGCCCGATCGCATGTACCTGATCAAGGCCAGCGCGAAATCGAACGGGATCAACGCGTTTGTGGCTGGGATCGGCGCCACCAAACGCTACGTCATGTGGGACACGGCCACCGACCGGATGCCCGACGACCAGGTGCTCTTTGTATTTGGCCATGAGAGCGGCCATTACGTGCTGCACCACATTCCCAAAATCATCGCCGGCTACGCATTCGGGCTTTTCTTCGTGTATTGGGCGTGTGCGTCGTTTGCCGCATGGCTGGTGCGCCGCTGCGGCGCAAAGTGGGGCGCGTCCGATCTGCACCCCACAGACAAAAACCCGTCCGTGGGGGCCCCGGCTCTCGCTTCGCGCACCGGGTTTGTCGTCCTGCTGTTTTCGATTTCGATTGCGGGCTTTCTTCTGGAACCGGTAGGCAATGCCTTCAGCCGGCACTTTGAGCACCAGGCGGATGTGTACGGGCAGGAGGCAATTCACGGCATCGTGGCCGACCCGCAGAAAACCGCGGTGGGCGCGTTCAATGCCCTGGGCGAGGCCTGGCTCGAAGATCCGAATCCGAACCCGTTCATCGAGTTCTGGCTGTACAACCATCCCAGCGTGCAACACCGCGCCGAGTTTGCTCTGCATTACGACCCGTGGAAGAACGGCGGGCATGGAGAGTTCTTCAAAAACTAGGGAGCAAGATCAAGGAGCGAGGGAGCAAGAAGGAATCGGAAACACCGGGTCAGTTGAGCCGCTCGAAGACGCCCGCGGCGCCCATGCCTCCGCCGACGCACATGGTCACCATGCCGTACCGGGCCTTTCGGCGTTTTAACTCCTGGAGTAGAGACGCGGTCAGTTTGGCGCCGGTACAGCCCAGCGGGTGACCGAGCGCGATGGCGCCGCCATTGATATTGACGCGCGCCGAATCGAGGCCGAGTGTGCGCACGATGGCCAACACTTGTGCCGCAAAGGCCTCGTTGAGCTCGATGAGCTCGATGTCGTTGAGCGTGAGGCCGGCCTGCTTCAGTGCCTTGGGGATGGCGGTGATGGGACCGACGCCCATCTCCTCGGGCAGGCATCCGGTGACTGCGTAGCCCACCAGGCGGGCAAGCGGCTGCAGGCCGAGCTCGCGTGCTCGCCCGGCATCCATCAGCACCGCGGCCGCCGCGCCGTCTGAGGTTTGCGAAGAATTTCCAGCGGTGACCGAACCCTGCGCGTGAAAGACGGGCTTGAGCTGCGCCAGCGCTTCCGCCGAGGTGTCGCTGCGCGGGCCTTCGTCAGCGGCGAAGTTCTTCTCCTTCATTTCGGGCTTGCCCGGCTTGGCTCCCGGCACTGCGGTTGTGACGGGGACAGGAACGATCTCCTCGGCGAAGCGGCCCGCAGCTTGCGCGGCCAGGGCCTTTTGATGGCTCGACAGGGCGAATGCGTCCTGATCCTCGCGCGAAATCCCATAGTGGCGGGCGACGCGCTCGGCGGTGAGGCCCATGGTGAGCAACGATGCAGGGTAATTCTCGGCCAGCCACGGATTGGGGCTGGGCTTGTTGCCGCCCATGGCAACCAGGCTCATCGATTCGGCGCCGCCGGCAACGACGATGCGCGCCTCGCCAGTTTGAATGCGATGATCGGCCAGCGCGATGGCTTCAAGGCCTGAAGCGCAGAGGCGGTTGACCGTAGCGCCGGGGATTTCGACCGGCAGGCCAGCGCGCAGCGCGGCCATGCGCGCTATGTTGAAGCCCTGTTCGCCTTCGGGCTGCGCGCAACCCAGGATCACGTCGTCGATTTCGCTCTTGTCCAACGCAGGAACCTTGTCCAAGGCTTTGCCCACGGCCAATGCGGCAAGGTCGTCAGGGCGGGTGGTTGAGAGCGCGCCTTTGGGGGCGCGGCCAACGGGCGTGCGAACAGCGGCGACGAGAACGGCTTCGCGCATGGACAGCTCCTGGGGAGCGCAGATCAGAACTGCGGCCCTTGACGCGATGCTAATCCTGCGTGTCGATCAGCGTCCAGGCGTTCTTGGAATAAAAATAGTAGACCGTGCGCTGATCGATCACGGAGTCAGCGAGAGCATCGTGGTCGACGCGCGGCGGAGGATGGCGCATGCTCATCTGTGCCTCATGAACCTCTTGAGGCGATGCGGGGTCGATGGCCCAGTTGAACCCCAACACATTGCCGGCGCCATGGGACTGCAGCCGTTCCGTTTCAGGCGACGTGGCCAGCACCGTGGGAGCGAACGAATTGCTGGAGAAAAAAACCAGCAGCGAAACCGTGCCGTTGACAGAGCACAGGACCGCCCAATCGGAGGAACCCGCGCGCTCCAGGCTGGCGTGGACCACATTTTCTGGCCGACGCGCTTCGTAGGTCTGAGGGATGAGGCAGCCGCGGCGGGTGAGCGCGTCCTCGACGGCCGTGGGAAGCTGTGGAAACGAGTTCACCGGAAGATGGCGGATGAGGTACGGAGTTGGATGGCCGGCAACCACGATCTGGCCGGAAACGTTGAGCGGATTCGGGACTGAGTCCTGCGACGGGATTGGCGCGCAAAAACAAAGAAGCATCAGCAAGCCGGGCAGACAGCTTGTTTGGCAACGCGCACGAACCATGGCAACCTTCACGAGCACTCTATGCCCCGAGGAGCGGAACTGCAACTTGTCAGGATGCGCGCGGGTCAGTTGCGCAACGGTTTGCCGGCTTTCAGCGTGTAAGCAATGCGTTCCTGGGTGAGGCGCTCGCCGCAAAGCGAGAGGAAGGCCTCACGCTCGAGGTCGAGCACGTACTGTTCGCTGACCAGAGAGCCCGGCGTCAGACGGCCTCCGGCGAGAATATACGCTACCCAGCGGGCAACTTTCTGGTCGTGTGCTGAAGCGTAGCCGGCTTCTCCCATCAGATAGATGCCGGTTTCCATCATGGCCAGAGCAGCCGTTCCGGGAGCGGGAATCTGCGTGCGCGGTTGCGGCGGCGTATAGCCGGATCGGGCGAGCGCAGCGGCTTGCTCTTTGGCGTCGAGCAGCAGCCGCTCGCGGTTCATGGTGATGCGATCGGGGGATGCGAGCAGGCCCAGCGTGCGCGCTTCTGCGGCTGAAGTGGAAACTTTAGCCATGGCGATCAGTTCCAGCGTGCGCTTGAGGGCCGTCGACACCTCGACTGACTGCGCAAAGCGCGAAGGTGGATCGCGCGGGTCCGGTGGCGCAAGCGAAGCGGCTGCATCGAGGGCGCGCAACAGCATCTCCTTCGTTCCGCCGCCCGCGGGGATCAGCCCCACACCGGCCTCGACTAGGCCCATGTAGGTTTCAGCATGAGGTTGGCGGCGCACCGCGTGCAGGCACATCTCCGCACCGCCGCCGAGCGTAAGGCCAAAGGGCGCCGCGACCACCGGCCGCGGACAGAACTTGATGGCCGCGGTCATCTGCTGAAAGGCGTGTATCACGCGCGCCAGCTCATCCCACTCACCTTCCTGCGCGGCCAGCAGAAGCTGCATCAGGTTGGCTCCGACGGAGAAATTCTCGCGATCGCCCGAGATAACAAACCCGGCAAAATCGCTGAGGGCGTCGGAAGCGGGATTGAGGACCGACGAAACCAGAGCGAGCACATCGCCGCCAATGGCGTTCTTCAGCGAATGCAGCTCGATGCACCCAATGCCGTCGCCGAGATCGACGAGAGATGCGCCGGAATTGGAGCGAACCACGCCGTGCGTGCGGCGGAAATTGGCGGCGCGTGCATGGCCTTGCACGGCGGGAATCGAAATGAGCTGATTTGCGGATGGCAGGAAACACGCGTCCATGTCGGGCGAGTACCAGCTCGTGCGTGACGCGGCCAGCAGCCGCTCGACGGGCGCTCCGGCGGGAAGGCCAAGCGTGCGCATGCGCACCACCGTCTCCGAAACGCCCGCCGCGTCCCACAGCTCGAACGGCCCCAGCTCCCAGTTGAACCCCGTGCGCATGGCTTCGTCGATCGATGCTGGGTCGTCGGCTACTTCGCCAATGCGGTCGGCGGCGAAATTCCACAGCGCCGCCAGAAAAGGCCACAAAAAAGCCGAGGCCTTATCCTTGGCCGGATCGTTCACCAGGAGCATGCGCAGGCGCTCCGGCAGCGTGGCAGCATTTTTCGCCATCTCGAGCGAGGGCAACGCCGGCTTGGCGGTGGGCCGATATTCCATCGCCGACAAATGAAGCACCAGCCGCTCCTCCTGCCCACCTGCCCCGCGATATTTGCGGTAAAAGCCCTGCCCTGACTTGTCGCCGAGCCAGCCGCGCTTGAGGAGTTCGTCGAGGATGGCGGAGAATCTGCCGCCCGTAACACCCTGGGGAAAATTGGCGGCGACGTGAGCCAGAATATCGATGCCGACGAGATCGGCGAGACGAAAGGTCCCGGTGCGCGGCCATCCGATGGCGGGTCCCGTGAGCGCGTCGACTTCTTCAATGGTCAGTCCCTGCTCGAGCATGAGATTCGCGGCATTGAACATCACCGCAACGCCGATGCGATTGGCGATGAAGTTGGGCGTGTCGTGCGCAAGGACGATCTGCTTGCCGAGGAAACGATCGGCAAATGCGGAAAAGGCGGCCACAAGGGCGGGATCGGATTCGGGAGTGGGGATGACCTCGAGCAGGCGCATGTAGCGCGGCGGATTGAAAAAGTGCGTGCCAAAGAAGCGGCTCCGAATGGCTGGTACCGCCGTGGCGATGCTGTGAACGGGCAAGCCCGAGGTGTTGGTGGTCAGGAGCGCGTGAGCTCCCAGATGGGGCGCGACGCGAGCCAGAAGCGCGTTCTTGATTTCGAGATTTTCGGCAACGGCTTCCACCACCCAGTCGCACTGCGCCAGCGCGGGCAAGTCGCTGTCGAAGGTTCCCGGGGTGATCAGCCGTGCCAGCGAAGGCTCAAAGAGCGCCGCGGGCTTGGAGCCGGCAAGAGCCGTGACGGCTCGCTGCGCATACTGCTCCTTTGGAGCCAGATCGAGCAAAAGCGTGGGGATTCCGGCGTTGGCCAGATGCGCGGCGATGCGAGAACCCATGGTTCCCGCCCCCAGCACCGCGGCGCGGCGAACCAGGAACGGCTGCACGTCAGCGGTTGCGTGCGGGTCGGATACAGGAGTTGCGGCCGTGGCGATGCTCATGGGGGCTCTTCCTCTATGGAGGCGATGCGCGACGCAAATTTCGGTGCATCAGCAGGGACTAAACGCTCGCAGCATACGCAAGGCGGGTCCGAGGGGTCAAGGATGGCGCGGCCCGCAGCTCAGTATGCGATCCTCTTAGGCGATGCAATCCACGCATCGAAGCTTGCCTTGGCCTCGTCGGCCAGCAGTTGCTTGCTGGGCAGCTTGCGCTGGCCCGCGGATTTGTGCAGCTCCCCGTAGAGATACGCATCGTCGAAGCCGGCGCGGGCGGCATCGGCTGCGCTGGCGCCGTAATAGATCATCTCGAGCCGCGCCCAATAAGCAGCGGCCAGGCACATGGGGCACGGTTCGCAATTGGTATAAAGCTCGCAACCGGCGAGCGTGAACGTTCCCAGCGCTCTTGCGGCCGCGCGGATGGCGTTCACTTCGCCGTGCGCTGTGGGGTCATTGGTCGCGGTCACGGAGTTCGCGCCCTCGCCCACGATCTCGCCATTGCGCACGATGAGGGCCGCAAAGGGCCCTCCCGCGCCGCGCGCAACGTTCTCGGTGGCCAGCGCGATAGCGCGGCGCAGAAATTCCGGGTTGGGTTGGCCGGGCATGCGGCGATTTGATTCCGTTGCTTTGATGTGGCAGATTCAGTATGGCACACGCGATGCGCAGAGGAGCGCGGGGTTCGGCTCCCTGCTCGCATCGCTGCGCGCGGCGAACTGTCATCCAGAGGCTGGAGCTCAAACGGCTCTGCGGCCGGCCTCAACGAATTGGCAGGATTGCCGTCTAAACCTGGGGCACGCGGACAAGGACATCGGTATCAACGAAAGGAATTCTGCTATGAGCGCACGCAGAATGCTTCTTCTCTTCGCAACCATTTTCGCAATCGGTTACGGATTCGCTGACACTCGTGCGGTTGCCGCCACGCCCAGCTTCACTTTCACTGCCAGCAATGCCACCATGTCGACCGACGGCTCCGGCTCGGTTAGCTGGACGTTGACTTCGGTGGATGGGTACGCCGGCACATTCTCGATCAATTGCACTGCGACGAGTACCCCTGTCGGCGCGAAGCTGCCCGTCTGCGGCGAAAGCGCGGTTGCCCAGGCCTACACGCTCACCGCAAATGGTACGGTGCAGGGGACGATTGGCCTGAGTGCGACGTTTTGCTCCACCTCCAACCCTTCAGCCTGTCCGGTGAAACTCGATCGCAAGCGGCCGGGATTTGGAGCTGGCTTCGCGCTGGCCGGTGCGCTGCTGCTGGGCCTGGGCTTCCGGCGACGCAGGGTACGATCGTTCACGTTCATGCTGCTCGCCGCCGGCATGCTCGCGGGCATTGTGGGAATCACCTCTTGCAGCGGCGGCAGCAACACATTGACCCCGGGGGTTTGGCCATACACGGTGACGGCGACGGATTTGAGCACAGGCGACTATACGAGCACGTCAATCACTGTGACGGTGCCGGCCGGAGTCTCCGTGAGCTACTACTGATTGCTCGCCCGGCGGAAGTCGGCGCGATCCGTGTGCGCCGCACGCCTACCAGCACAGTCGCGCCGACGTAAAATGCCTTCATGGCCGGGGCCAAATCTCTTGCAATTCTGAATGCCCGCATTGTTGATTGTGGATTGTGCCCGCGCCTGCGCGCGCATTGCACACAAGTGGCGCGCGTGCGCCGGCGCGCCTACTTTGATTGGGAGTACTGGGGACGACCGGTGCCCTCGTTCGGGGATCCCGGTGCGCGCGTGATGGCGCTGGGTCTGGCCCCGGGCGCGCACGGCTCGAATCGCACCGGACGTCCGTTCACTGGCGACGGCTCGGGCGATTTCCTCTATCCGGTGCTGCACGCGGCGGGATTTGCGTCGCAGCCGCAAGCCACTTCTCGCGATGACGGGATGAAGCTGAACAGCCTTTGGATCACTTCCGTGGCCCGCTGTGCGCCGCCCGGCAACAAGCCCACGCCCGAAGAACTGCGCAACTGTGCGGCATGGCTTGACGAGGAGATGAAGCTCCTCGACGCTCTGCGTGTCGTGGTCTGCCTGGGACGCATCGCTTTCGACGGGCTGCTGGCGCATGCGGCACGAACGGGGAACCTGAAAGCACGGGCGGGATTTGTCTTTGCGCATGGGGCCGAGTATGAACTGCCGGGCGGCCTCGTGGCCATCGCCAGCTATCATCCCTCGCTGCAAAACACCAATACCGGCAAACTGACGCGGCCCATGCTGCTGAAGGTCTTCAAACGGGCGCGCAAGTTGGCGGGACTTTGAGGGGACGGATTGGCTGACGCATGCCGCAAGAAAGAAGTGGGAGCAAAAAATGGAACGGATGGAAAAAGCAATTCTGAGAGAAGTGACCCTCGACGAAATCGGGCCCAAGCCGCGCCAGCCGAAGAATCCAGTGGATCACTGGACGCAAGCCGTCCTGCTGGAGCGGGCAGCCTACCTGCGCAAACTGGCAAAACACGGGGATGGTTCGGCCTCGGAAACCTTGAAGGAGTTTCCGCACCACCGTGCCGTGCTGTCATTCCGTAGCCGAAGCGGCGAAGTGGAGGTCCACGAGCGGTTCGCCGATCTGTTCGTGGTGCTTGCCGGTAGCGCGACGCTAGCCACTGGCGGTGTGGTTGCCGACGCGCGATCCATCGCCCCGGGCGAGACACGCGGAACATCGATCGAGGGCGGCACACGCCAGGCGTTGCGCGCGGGCGATGTCGCGCATGTCCCGGCCGGCACGCCGCATCAGATGCTGCTCAAGGGCGAAGACGTGTTGGCCTGCCTGGTGATCAAGGTGCAGGAAGTTTTGTAACCGGTCCGAGCCGCGGCTTGTGGCCGTCCCCTTTGAGATCCTCTTCTTAACCCGCTGCAATTGTCGTCAGCTCGGTTCTTACCCGGTTCGGACGCCGGTGCCGGGATCAGAAGCGCGCCAGATGAGTAATGGAGCGGGAGACGGAACAGCGTAAGCCCGATTTGGGCTGGGAGTATTGCCCCATGACAACTCACCTGGTTTGGTTCATCACAGGTTCCTCACGCGGCTTCGGTCGAGCTCTCACTTCGGCTGCTTTGGAGACCGGCCATACTGTGGTTGCGACGGCTCGTCGCCCGGAGCAGCTGAGCGCACTCGTTGCACAATTCGGCGATCGCGTCTTTCCCTTGGCTTTGGATGTGACGGACGGTACGGCGGCTCAGGCGGCGGTAAAGGCAGCGGTTAAGCACTTCGGGCGTATCGACGTGCTGGCGAACAATGCCGGTTATGCGAATATTGCTCCGATCGAAACCGCGTCCGAAGAAGACTTCCGCCGCCAGTTTGAAACGAACTTCTGGGGCGTTTACAACGTCTCAAAAGCTGCGCTGCCTGTGTTGAAGCAGCAGAAATCGGGCACCATCGTGCAGTTTTCATCCGTTGGCGGCCGCGTCGGCGGTACCGCGGGTCTCGGGTCGTATCAGGCCGCGAAATTTGCGGTTGACGGGTTCACCCGCGTTCTTGCCACCGAGACAGCGCCGTTCGGCATTCGCTATCTTACCGTTGAGCCAAGCGGCTTCGCCACCGATTGGGCAGGCGCATCGATGGAGATTCAGAGCATTCCAACCGAATACGGAAGCACGGTTGGCGTAATGGCACGCCTTATGGGTACCGATGCGGTCAGGGCCGGCGATCCCATGCGTGCGGCCGAAACACTGGTGCGCGTTGTGCAGCGCCGGCACTTGCCCACACATCTCCTCCTCGGGGCCATGGCAGTCCAACTTGCCGAGGATTATTCCCGCAGGCAAATGGCTGAAGTTGAGGTGTGGCGACAGGTCAGCATCTCTGCGGACTTCGGCCAGCCTTTTCCGGCCGACCTGCCATACGACCGACCTGCTCAATAAGCAAAAGAGCCCTGGTTCTCCTTTTGCGCGGCTTTTAAGAGAAGGATGCCTCGTTTGGCGTCTGTAACATAGCTTGTCGTGCAATTGATTGGAGCGGGAGACCGGGATCGAACCGGCGACATTCAGCTTGGGAAGCTGACGTTCTGCCACTGAACTACTCCCGCTCTCTGGATTCGCTTAGTGACACACGAGGTCGACGCTAACCTCAAAAAGTATATCAAGGTTCATGGAATTTGCCGCTTGGTCCCGCGCAGAGACAGGCTTTCGTCGCCGCCAGATCATCGCGGCGAGCCGCCGTTCAGACTGCGGACAGCCGCTGATCCGGCTGCGCCATGAGCCTCTGCTGGGAAGTCAGGATTCTGCTGTGGTCGGATCGATGACCAACTTGACTTCCGCGATACAGTTTGCCGGGAAGCCTCCCTGCTTCGCGTGCTCGCGAACGATTTTTTCGTCCGGAGCGATATATACGCAGTAAATTTTGTCGGCTGTCACATAGCTGTGCAGCCACTGGATCTTTGGCCCCAGATGATGGAGGACCTGGCAGGACTTCTTGGAGATGGCGGCGAACTGCTCGAGCGTAGAATTGCCAATCCCCGGAATCTCCCGTTCGATGACGTATTTCGGCATGTTCTTCGTCTCTCTTTCTCCTGGCGCATTAAAGGGCCGCGTGATCGCCGCCTCCAGGCCATCGCCGCAACCGCCGTCCGTTTCCTGAACCGGACGGCGTTCAGATTTCGGCCGCTACTGCATTGCGCAACTTACGTGGTTGTTCCAGTCCACAAAAGGCCCCTGGGGATTGTCTTTCCATGCCCAGACGTGCAATTCGTAAAACGCGGGCAGGCCGTAACGGTTCGGGGTGTCGATATACAGCATGAGGTGGCCCTCCACCTGGGGAGCGGCGTTGGCGGGGAGCGCGCTCGCAAGGATGATGAATTCAACGGCCACCAGCTTCAGTTCACCATTCGATTGCGGCTCATAGATCAGGGCTTGCGGTCTCGTCGGGTCGAGATTTTGACCGCTGAGGAGAGTCTCTCCATTCACCAGATTGCCATTGACGTAGTGGATGCCCATCGCGCCGTGGTCTGAGCCGCTGACGCAGCCGAGCACGGGACCATAGGTTTGAGGAAGGTTGGCGACATTCTGATACTGCTGCGTGGCATTGCGAACAATTTCGACGAGTTTGTCAGGCTGATTGCCCTGCCCCTGGGGCTGCTGGGCCAAGGCAAAAGAGGCAACTGCCATGAGAGCAGCTACTCGCATCGTCAACAGCTTTTTCATGTTCGGATTCTCCTTAAATAGGTCTGAAGGTCTCGCGGGTGATGACTCGCCAGCTGCGTACCGGGCGCGGCGCTGGGAGTTTCCGCAACACCGCACTTTCTTCAATTCATTGCGGGCATGCAATCCTCGCGCCCTCCATTCGTCCCCAAAGTTTTCTCCACCGCCAAATGATTGAATCCAGGCATGTTTTCGCAGAGGCAGCGGGAAGCGCGGAGAACTATGGTAGGCTGGTTATCCCCGAGGTCGTCCATGGCTACCCAGCCACTCGCTTCCGGAAAGCTTCGCTTCGAAGATTTCGAGCTGGATGTGCGCGCCGGGGAGCTTCGCAAGGGAGGCGTGAGGATGCGCCTGCGGGGTCAGCCCCTGCAAGTGCTGCAGATCCTGCTGGAACGCGCCGGCGACGTGGTGACCCGCGAGGAACTGCAGAGCCAGATCTGGCCCGCCGACACCTTCGTTGATTTTGACCACAGCCTGCACAACGCCATTGCTCGAATTCGTGAAGTACTGGGCGATTCGGCGGAGAACCCGCGATACATTGAGACGCTCCCTCGCCGCGGATACCGGTACATCGGTCCGGTGGAGGATGCGCAAGCGCCGCCAGCGGCCGCCGAAAAGACCGGCAATGCCGGCGAGGTGGTGAGTCTCGCCGAACCTGGAAAGCCGCAGAGCCGCCTCAGTGTGGTTGTTCGCGCCGCCATTCTCTGCGCCGTTGTTGCGCTGGGACTCGTGGCCTGGGCAGCGTGGCGATCGGCTCACGCGAAACCGGCGGCCGCATCCATCCATTCTCTCGCCGTCCTGCCCCTCAGTAACCTGTCCCGCGACCCGTCAGAAGAGTTCTTTTCCGATGGCATGACGGACCAGTTGATTACGGACCTTGCCAAAGTGGGCTCGCTGCGCGTCATCTCGCGGACGTCGGTGATGCAGTACAAGGGGACTAGCAAGAGCCTGCCGGAGATTGCCCGCGAACTGAACGTGGACGCCATCGTGGAAGGGTCGGTGATTCGTTCGGGTCAGCGAGTGCGCGTCACGGCGCAGCTGCTTGAAGCGCGCACCGACCGGCACATCTGGGCCGAGACCTATGATCGCGACCTTGGCGATGTGCTCAAACTGCAGGGAGAAGTGGCAGGCGAGATTGCGCAGCAGGTTCGCGCACAGATCACTCCCGCGCAGCAGGAACAGATGGGCAGGGCGGGTGCCGTCAATCCAGCCGCCTACGATGCCTATATTCAGGGGCGCCTTTACTTCACGACCGAATACAGCAAACCCGCTTCACTGATGAAGGCCCAGCATCTCTTTGAAGATGCCATCCGGGAGGATCCCAACTTCGCGCTTGCTTATGCAGGCCTGGCAGACACCTACGTATATCTGGCTTATGCCGGAGCCATGCCCAAAGAGCAGGCATACGAGGCCGCGAAGAAGTTCGTCGCCCAAGCAATTGAGCTGGATGACAGCATTGGCGAAGCCTGGGACACGCAGGGTGCGCTGAGTTCGAACTTCGACTGGGATTGGGATGCCGCGGATCGCGCGTTCAGCCGTGCCATCGCGCTTGCCCCGAGCTACAGCTGCGCACATGAAGATCGCGCCGGCTTTCTTGCCTTTCTTGGCCGGCGGAGCGAAGCGCTTGCGGAGATCGCAAAGATCGACCAGTTGGACAGCGGCCCCAGTTCAGCCGGGTCGGAATCGTATGCGTACTTTCAACTGAGGGATTATCCCAGCCTGATTGAATCGAGCAAGAGGGGCCTGATTCTGGATCCAAAGGATTCGGATCAGCACTACTTTCTTGGCGCTGGCTATGAAGGCACAGGCAGGCTGCAGGAAGCCATCGTCGAATATCGGAAGGCAATGGAGATATCGGACAATCCGCGGACCGCTGTAACCCTGGCGCATGCCTGGGCAGCCGCTGGCGAGAAGAGTAAAGCCGAGAAGATGCTTCGCGGTCTGGAGCACAACGCGAAGGCCATGGCTTCTCAGTACACAATGGCTACGATTTACGTGGGGCTGGGCGAGAACGACCGGGCGCTGGAGTTGCTCAAGAAGGCCTGCCAGGAGAAGTCGCTCGACGCCGCTGCCTGGATCAGGTCTGACTTTCTGCTGGATCCCCTGCGTTCCGATCCTCGCTTTCAGAACCTTCTTCGCAGCGTAGGTTTGACCTAGGCCGGGCACCAAATGAACGACCAGCCAGCGTACATAAAGGCACACTGGTCTACCTCGGCGGTCTTCGCGAATTCCAACAGTTTCGAATTTCGAAAGCACGAGTTCGCTTGGATGAAAGGCGCGTTGCCGGCAGACCCTACCATCTGATCCGGAGGGTTGTCTTCGCATTCTGAGCGGACGATGGAAAGAGAATCGATAACTTGCGAATTCCGTCGCGCGGCTCGGAGCTCGTTGCTCCCTCGATATGAAGCACCAGATGTGGAACATTCTCACGCAGCAAGATAGTCTGTGTTGAGCCGCCCGGCGCTTCAAGCTGCAGCGTAAGCTGGTGTGTATCGGAATCTTCTTCAAGAACCTTCAGTTGTTGCGTCTCCGCGCCGAAATGGGGAAGCTCATTGCGAGTGAATGCTTCGACCGCGGGCAGTGGGATGCGCAGCGTATCGCCCTGCTGGGTTGCACCGGGAATTCGCGAAGCAAGATGCAGCTCGCCGGGATGTGCGCCCGAGACGCTTACGAGCATGGCGCCGCCCTCGCGCCGGAAGCGCAGGTCGATCTGCGATGGTCCGAAGGGCAATCGATGGATGACCGCGGTGTCCCAGTCCGCGGGCAAACGCGGCGTGATCGTGAGCTGGTCCAGCGGTCGATTCCATTCCAGTCCGAACATACCGCGCAAAATGGGCGAGATGATCATGGCGGAAGACCAGAGCTGGTGTGCGGTGCTCCGTCCAAGCACCTGGTAGAAGCGGCCCGAGAGCAGTTCTGTCACGGAACCGGGGTCTTCTGACCAGGTCAGGTTCGCATTCTGCATGAGGGAGGCATAGCCGGCGAGAGGATGTCCGCAGCGATATTCGGCAAGCGAAAGCCAGCCGGTGAAGAGCGGCCACACGGAACCCTGGTGATAGCTGATGGGATCGTAGAAGCTGGTCTTGTCGCTCAGAATGCGGCTACCCCAATCGGTAGAGAACTCGCTCGATGCCCATCGTGGCAGCATGCCGCCGGCATCTTTGAGCGCAGCGCCTTCGTCCCACCAGGCGATGGCTGGAAAAATCGTCGGGGTGGAGTCGATGCTGCCATCCTGGTTGCGGCTGAAGGCGTAGAAGTTCGAGGCGGGCATGTAGTACTCGCGCTCGATGGTGGCGCGGATGCGTGCTGCGCGCTGTCGGGCCTCTTCGGCGAGATCGTCATGGTGCGTAGCGCGGGCAAGATTGGCGAAAGCCGCGCTGGCCTGCTCATCGAGCAGTGCGAGGTAGATTTCCTGGTGCGGCATCGCGGGAATCCAAGATTCCACCCAACCTGTGCCCTGTTGGTTGTTGTAGATGCCGTCGCTCGAATCGTGGGAGGTTTCGAATTGCCAGGCGAGGAGCAGCTTATCCCAGTTGGCTGCGATGAAATCCGTGTCGCCGCTGACGCGGAGGTAGTCGTTCATCGCCATCTGCAGCAGCGGCGTCGCGTCTGCGGCGGCATATTCGTAGGGCGAGTTGTTCCACTGCACCAGGTTGGCTGTCTGCGACCACTCGTGCATGACCTTGCCGTCGGCGCGCTGGCGATTCAGGAGAAAGCGGATCTCCTGCCTTGTGGTTTCAAAGCCGCCATAGCTGTTGACCGCGTAAAGCGACCAGAGAGCGTCGCGCCCGAAAAACCAGCCAAAGCCGGGGCGGGCGGAATCGCCTGAGCCCACGAAGCCGGCGGTGAGCGCTTCTTCGCCCAGATCGGGAGTAGTTTTGACGCGCAGTTCATCGATGGCGGCGATGGCCCAGGCGAAAGCCTCGTCCAGATGCTGGTCCGGCGTTTCGATGCGGGTGTGCGTGCTGAGCAGGTTGCGATAGTAGGCGGTGTTGTCTGCGAAGATGGTTTGTGCTGCGCTGTTGAGCTGGGCCAGGCTTGCGCCCAGAGCGGCGCGCGTCGATGTTTCGGGGGGTGTACCGAAGGTCATGAGCAGCGGATAGAGTTTGTTCGCGTCCCTGGCGGGATCGAAGTGCAGCACAAATTCGAGCGGCCACGACTGCGAGCGCTCCTGGTAGGGCGCCAGGATTCCGGGCTCCGCATCGGGAATCGCGAGGGCCACGGCATTGCCGGGGAAGTTTTCGTGAAGAATGTAATAACCGGAATGCCCGCCTGTTTCGATCTCGATCCACTCCGGTGAAGGCAGATCGTCTGACGGTGCAGGCCACATTCGCTGCATGACCGGGTGCATGCTGAAAGTGATAGTCATGGGCCGGATGGACTCGAACTGATAGAAAACGATTGGGCCGCATTGGGCTGGCCCGTTCTTGGGCGAGATCATGATCTGCCGGATGGTGAAGTTCGCGTGTGAATAGGTGATCGTGGTCGAATTCGGCTGCACATCGATCCAGGCCGCGTACTGGTTCGCATCAATCGGGACTGGATAATCCTTCATGTCCACGGTGATCCGCAGATGGTTGAAGATCTTCCAGGGAAAGATCCAGGCCTCATATTCGCCGTTCTGCTGGCCGATCAGAGCACCTCGTGGTCCGATCACCGAAAAAGGCTTGATCGGCACGGCTTCCTGCGAGATGCGAGGAACGTCCTGGCTGATCGTCATGAAAGACGGCAACGGAGAAAGCGGGATGGCCCGGTTTTGGAGCGCGGTTTGCGCCATTGCGGCGCTAGGCACAAGAAGGAAAAGCACAGAATGGAAGCATTTCATCGAGCCTCGAGAATTTGAAGGTTTGCCGCGAGGAGCGGAACAAGGTGGACGTTTCAAAAGCATTGCCCGATCGCACATCCCTGCGTCGTTGCATTTTCAGCCTAACAGTGGGAACCGTCCAGGGTTTTCTGACTGCTCGGTCCCGGGAGGCGAGAAGCGCCTTTCAGACAATAGGTGAAAACCTCCTGAAGATGCGGGTTGATCTGGATGGCGTGTTGAAAATCTGCGCAGACGGAGTAAAGGAACGAAGCTGGGCCCATGCTGAAAGCGATCGGCATGGGCCTGCTCCATCACTTTGTCTGGAACATTGACATCTTAGAATGAAAGCACCATTCCCAGCTGCCCTTGTCGCGGCAGAATGTCGCCGCTAATTACCCCAAAGTTGCTGTCCGTCACCCCCGTATCCGGGCTCTGGAAATTCGGGTGGTTGAAGATGTTGAAGAACTGCGCCTGGAACTGCAATTGTCCCCGCTCCTTAATGTGCACGGCTTTGGCGAGCGACATGTCCCAGTCCTGGTAGCGCGGCCCATAAACCTTGCCCACGCCGCTGTCGCCCAGCGCGAACCCAACCGGAGCGGAGAAGCAGTTGGTTTCGAACCAGTCGTTGACGGTATGCGGGTTGATCTGTGAGGTGCATTGGTAATTAGCGCGCTGGTTGGCGCCGTTCGGTCCCAGAGCGCCGTTGGGAGCGCTAACGATGAGCGGCCCGCCTGATCGGAAGTTGGTGATGCCGCTGAGCGACCATCCGCCCACGATGTCGTCGGCTACCGGCGAGATTGAATTGGCGAACTGCTTACCGCGGCCGAACGGAAGGTCGTAGGTGTAGGTCGCCGTCAACACCTGCGGAAAGAAGGGCCACTGGAAGCTGGTGCCCGTGTCTTCCTCCTCTTTCAACGCGTAGTTGTCGATGGGGTTGTCGATGTTGTCCATTTGCTTCGACCAGGTGTAAGACACCGTGAACGCCAAGCCATGCGAAATCTGCTTCAGCACTTCGGCCTGCCCGGCATTGTAGTGCGAACTGCCGCCGGAATTGCGGAAATCAAGGGTTGAGATGTTGGGCGCCACGTTGTAATACGGGTAGCCAATCCCATCCAGGTAACAGGCTTCGGGGGCGTTGCCGGGGGCGCCTTCGGCGGTTTCGATTTCCGTCAGCGAGGTGATCGCCGTTCCGTAGGTGGGCGGGACGCACTGGTTGAGCTGCCAATCGTGGAAGATGTGGCTGCCGGCGTTCCCGACGTAGGCCATGTGGAGGGCCATGGTTGGCGAGAGCTGGCGCTCGATGCTCACGTTCCAGAACTTCGACATGTCCTGCCGGAAGTTCCTTGCCACCTGGTAGACGCCGAATCCGGCCGGCGAGGCAATAGCTCCGCCCGGGGGCACCGTGGGCATCACCAGAGCTCCATAGGCGGTCGCAGTCGTACCTGGCAAGCCATTGGCAAGGATGAAGGAGCCGCAGGCCGAGTCGCTGTATCCCGTGGGAGCGCCGGAGGCCGCCGTGGGAGTCACGAGCGTCGAGCAGTTCTGTTGCGGCGCCGAGTTGGTCTCCTGCAGCAGCTCTGGATAATCGCGGTCCAGAGTTCCGCCTGTGGCGCCGAAGTTGTCTTCCCAATAGCTTAGGCCGAAGGCCGCACGGAGGGCGGTCTTGCCCCCGTCCGGCGTATAGGCGAAGCCGAGGCGAGGGGCGAGATTGCCAAAATAGGTGTTCACATTAGGGCTGCGGTTGCTGGATGAAGCCACCTGGATCAGACCCGCATCCGGTCCGGTGGTGACAAAGTTGCTTTGCTTGTTGTCCGCGTCAACGGGCGGGGTATACACGTCATAGCGCAGGCCCAGGTTCAGCGTTACCTTGTTGCTCAGCCGGTAGTCGTCCTGTCCGAAGCCGCCAATCCAATTGACGCGCGTCCTGGGGTTGGTGAAGAACTGGTCGCGCCACACCGCATAGAGGGCTCCGACTAGCCAGTCAGAGATCTCGGCTCCGCTGGTGCCGGCTCCTGTGTATTCGCCGTTGATTTTGAACTGTCCGCGGGGATCGTTCTGCGGGTTCCTGCAGTATGCCTGGATGTGAACCCAATCACCGCCGAACATCAAGTTGTGGCGGCCCCGGACCACGCTCACCGTGTCGCTCAGCTGATAGTAATTGGACAGCCGCCCCGGTCCGTTCGGCACGCTGCCCGGATCGCCGACGCCCTCCCAAGTGGACGACCAGTCCATGGCGGCGATGCCGCTCTCGTCGGGGAAGACGGCGAGGTTGCCGTTGGGCACACCGAGGGCATTGTTTTCAGAGATGCCGTAGGCTGTAACGAAGGCGGAGCCGGCATAGCGGCTAAATCCAACGCGGAACTGGTTAATCAAGTTCGAGCTGAACGTGTGGTCCCAGCCGATGACGTCGTTGTCCTGGTGAGCCTTTTCGTCCGCGTCGTTCATGCCCATGAACACAGTGCCGGGCGCGGGCTGGGAAAACGTGCGTTGCGAGTAGGTAGCCCGCCCGAACAAACGGTCCTTTGGCGAAAACGGGTAATCGATTCTGGCGTCGAACTGAGGCACGTTCTCGATCGTCGGCTGTACATAATCGTAATTGTTTGTGATCGCCGAAGGTTCGGTGGGCAGCGGGGTGACCGACGATCCTAGGAAGGCCGCCGCAATGGGCACAATGTCAGATGCCGGAACCGTGTCTGCCGTGCCACTGCCAGGTGAAATGGCCGAGCTCGCCGTGCAAGGCGCCGGGCTGGCAACCCCGTTGGCCAGAGCGCTGTAATAGCACGCCATGGGGTTGGTGATGGGACCGGACGTAACCCCGAGAGACGTGGTGTCAAATGCTGACAAGTCTCCCGACCGCATCGCCGCCGTGGGAAGGCTCCAAACCCCGGATGTGCTTTCGGCCTCCTTCAGCCATTGCAAATCTCCCGAGAAAAACAGGTGATTCTTGATAATCGGGCCGTCCAACTCGCCGCCGAACTGGTTGGAGTGGAAGGGCGGATTGATGTGTGTGAAATAATCCGGGGCGTTGAAGTCGGTATTGCGGCTGTATTCGAACACGTTGCCGTGGAAACTGTTGGTGCCGGTCTTGGTCGTAATGTTGACGACCGCGGCGCCGAAGGTCCCGTACTGCGCCGTCGGGCTGCTGGTCTCCATCTTCATCTCAGAAATTTCGTCGAACGGAATGTTTATATTGATGAAGCCGTTCTCCAGCTCCTGGTCGGTCACCCCGTCGACGAGGTAAAGATTGTCCTCGAAGGCAAACCCGTTCACCTCCGTGTACATTCCGGCGCCGGCGTCGCCCGGCGCCACCGATCCTGAGCCCGCCGGGTTCTCCCAAAAGTCGCCCCACGCCGAGGGCATGGATCCGGGCGCCAGCTGCATCAGCGATTCGAACATCCGCCCGCTCAGCGGCAGCATGTTGATCTGCTGTTGAGTGACCGTGTATCCCAGGTCCGAGGTGGTGGTCTCGACCTGCGGCGTCGTCCCTGTCACAGTCACCTCAGTGGTTACCGCTCCGGGTGTCAGCGTCACATCCAGGCGTGTCGTTTCTTCCACCTGGACGAGGTTGTGCGGCGAAACCAGCCTTTTAAAACCCCTGGCTTCCACGGTGACGCTGTACTGGCCCGGGTTGAGGTTGGGAAACGTATAGAAGCCCTGCGGCCCTGTTGTCGTTGTGTTGATAACGCTCGTGCCTTCATTCGTCAGCGTCACATTTGCACCTGGAACGACGGCTCCCGACGTGTCTTGAACCGTCCCGAGCAGGGTTCCGGTCACCGCCACCTGTGCCGTCGCAAGCCTCGTAGCCAGTGGCAGTAGAATCAATAACCCTGCAGTTGCGAGCAGTACTTTCCATCGCTTTTGCATATCGCCTCCAAAGTGCCTTGATCATGCGTCTTTTCGTTGGTTTGGATGCAAATACTGCTTTCCTCAAGTCTGTTGAACTTCGTGTGCTCCTCATCGAGAGGCACAATTCGCAAGTCTGCTGCTTTCAAACGGAACCTGACAACGTTTTTCACCGTCAATTGACACGTTAATTTGGGGTGAAATACACTTTTGGGCGATGGAGCGCCTGCATCCCCCCGTGCTCGAGCTCGCCAGAGAGACTCTCCAGCACCCTCACTGGGCGCTGGTCGAGCGAGTAGCTGGTAGTCAGTGCTTTCAATCCTCTGCCCGACTCAAGGAGTTTCTTTTCTACGTTGCCGACTGCGCACTCAAGGGAGCGCCCGAAGACGTAACCGAGCAACTGATCGGCATTCATGTATTCCAGCGTCCGCCTGGCTACAACTCCTCTGAAGACAGCATTGTCCGCACCCACGCCCGGTATCTCAGGCAAAGGCTCTCTGAATACTTTTCCGACGAAGGAGCCGAAGAGGAGATCATCATCTCCATCCCCAAAGGGCACTACGTTCCTTTATTCGAGCCGCGTGTGACTAAGCGAGCGCCCACTGCCATCGCAGACTCTGTGACCGCGCCGGGAATGAGCCCTTCGGTTGTGGTCATCAACTCGCCAGCTCCCATTTCGGCTGCCGCAAAAGCAAAACGGCTGCCTGTCGGAAGATGGTTCCGGCCTGAATTTCGCTTGAGGTGGCTCGGGATAGCTGCCGCGGTGATCTTGCTGGCCGCTGGAATCGGAGCAGTGGTTCATTTCCTCACCAAGCCAGATCTCGTCACGAAATTCTGGGCGCCGTTCCTGGCTCATAACTCGACTCTTGTGATCTACAGCAATGAGCCATTCGTTGGGGACTCGAAGACTGGACTGCGTTATGTAACACCTTCCGGCAGTCAACAGCAGCCGCTTCCGGCCAATTATGTCGATACCTATACTGGCATCGGGGAGCTGACTGCGGTATACGATCTCACGCGGTTGTTCGATCGCCACCACGCCAGCTTTATGCTCAAGCGGAGCATGCTGGCCACCTGGGACGAAGCGCGCCAGAGCAATCTGATCTTTCTCGGATCGACTGCCGAAAATCCGTCCCTGCGTGCTCTCCCCGCTACGCAGGATTTCAGAATCATGGCTGGCGACGGCTTTGCGGGAATTGTGAACCAACATCCTTTAGCCGGCGAGCCGGCGCTATGGGAGCGCCCAGAGCATCCATTGACCATGGACTATGCGATTCTGGCGCTTCTCCCGGGATTGCAGCCTGGCAAGAAGATGCTGGTGTGCAGCGGCCTGACAACCATGGGCACGCAGGCGACGGTGGAGTTTGTTTTGCACCAGGAGACGCTTGCGCTACTGTTGAACAGGATTACCGACAGGAACGGCAATGTACATGCCTTCGAAGCCGTTCTTGGAACCACGATTGTTGGCGGAGTGCCCGTTGAGCCGCGGCTGGTCACTGTACACGTCCATCAATAGTGGCGGGGGCCGGGCATGACCTGAGGCTGATTCTTAACTTAGCCGTAGCTTCAATTCTGCTCTGCCCGCAGTTGGGCAATCGTTCGCTCTAGATCAGGGTCCGGCTTCAGGCGCACGGCAACTTCGAGGTGGCGGAGCGCTTCCGGAAGACGGCTGGGGATGCCGGAGAGCGCCACGCCGAGGTTGTACTGCGCGTCGGCAAAATCGGGCCGCGGGCGCACGGCGGTTTCGAAGTGAGCAATGGATTCGCGCTGCCGCTGGGGAAGCTGGAGAGCGCGACGCCCAGGTCATTTTGCGCATCGGCATCGTTGGGATCGATGCGGATGGCGGCTTCAAGTTCAGCGACCGCGCCGGCAGCGTCCCCGGCCTTCAGCAGCGCGACACCGCGAGCGCAGTGGAATTCGGCTGAACCCGTCGACCCGGCTGCGCTTTGCGATTCAGCCGCGCGGCCTGGATCTCACCGGCATGGCGTTGCCGGCGAAATCTCTATCGGATTTGCGAGTAGTACGCTTGCGTAAGCTTCCTCCCTGAGGTGCCAAAGCGGGGCAGGCGGACGATTCCCAGTTTGTGCGCCACAAAGGCAGCCGTCGTCGCCAGCACACCCGCTCCGTACTTCACGCTGCGTCTGAAATTGATTGAAGACGCCTCCTTAAAGTATTTCGTGGGACACGAAATCTCTCCGATTTTGAATCCGAACATCACCGCTTGCGCGATGATCTGGTTGTCAAACACAAAGTCGTCGGAATTCTCAAGCAGCGGCAAAGTCTCCAGAAGCTGCCGCGAAAAGGCGCGAAATCCAGTGTGATATTCCGACAGTTTCACGCCCAGAAACAGATTTTGAAAAGCTGTCAGCAGCCGGTTCGAAATGTATTTATAAAGCGGCATCCCGCCCTTGAGCGCCCCGCCGCCCAAGATTCTCGACCCTAGAACCATGTCGTAGACGCTGCTGGCCACCATCCCTGCCATTGCGGGAACCAGTAACGGCGTGTACTGATAATCGGGATGCACCATCACCACGATGTCCGCCCCCGCTGCCAGCGCCTCGCGATAGCAAGTCTGTTGGTTGCGCCCATAGCCATAATTGGAATCCTGGACGAATGTCCGCACGCCGAGCTTGCGTGACAGTTCCGCCGTGTTGTCGTTGCTTGAGTCGTCAACCAGAATCTTCACATCTACCATGTCCGGCAGTTCCCGCACCGTTTGTTCCAGCGTCTTTTCGGCGTTGTACGCGGGCATCACCACCGCGATCCGCTTCCCATTGATCATGGCTTCGATTCCTGAGCTAATATTTTCGCAAATTCTCCCCCATTCAACCTCGCCATTCGCGTAAAGTCTTGAAAATTGGATCGCGCAAGGGGCATCCGTCGTCACTTCAGGCCGGCATTCTGCCGGCTTTCTCTTCTAACTCCCATTTGGGGGATGTGCATCCTTTCCGAATTCCTGGACAATGGAGCCAATTCATCGCTTCACAGCAGAGGAGTTATCCCCCAATGACTCGCTTCGCGCCTTGGCTCGTGCTCGTCGTTGCCCTTTTAGCGGCAGGATGCAGTAACTCACCAGTCTCAGTCGGATCAGGAGGTTCGGGCGGATCCGGTGGATCGGGATCTGGAAGCCCCACCGTTGGCGACTCGGGCACTATCGTGCTGCCCAACGGAGCCAGCGGCGTAGCCGTGGTCCACATTGAAGACTCGAACGGCAACCTGCTCACGACCCCGCAGTTGAAGAACGTTGCCGCCTCCTTTCAGGTGACGCTTGTCGCCGAGCCGCCCGATTTCTCCCAGGGATTGATCGGCGGCGGAACGATGGCGCAGGAGTTCGACTCGGCAACCACGTCGCCGTCACTGGCCGGTAGCGGCCTCCAGGTATACAGCAGCGGCTCGCTCACCGCGTTGAGCATCCTGCCCAACTCCACGTTCTCCTTCCTGGAGATGACGTCGCTCCAGGGCTTCGACGTGCTTTGCTTCACCGGAGGCCTGCATCAAACCGTCACCGCCAGCGGCGCTCCGGACTTGCCGACGGCCGGACAGAATCCGGTGACATCCTTCGTTTCCTCCGCCGACGGCACGGTGGGAGCCTTCATGAGCAGCAACGGCATGCAGGTGTGGGGATTCACGTCGTCGACATCCCCGCACGCAATCACTTCGGAGACCCTGTTTCTCTATGCGCCCAACTTGACCAGCACCATCGAGGGCCGCGGCGCCATAGCCATTAATCCCAGCACTGATGCCGTTGTTATCGGGGCAGGCAATCAGCTTGCGGTTTATTCAGGATTCAAATCGAATTTCCCGTCGCCCTACGGCGAGACCATCTCCATTCCCAACGGCGCTACGGTCACCTCGGTTGCGTTTGCCTCCAGCGGCAATTACGCCATCGTCGCCACCACTGCCGGCCTCTACACGGCAACGATTAACGATACCGGCTCCGCGATCTCCGTCACGCTCAGCGGCACGGTCGCCGATCCCACCTACACGGGCAGCGACGGCAACACCTATGCGGTAGATCACGCACAGTCAATCGCTATCACGCAGGACGGCCAATACCTGGTTGCGCTCACCGATCAGCCCAGCCAGACCTCAGGAACGCTGGTCGTCCTGCCGGTTACATCCGCGGGCGTCGTCGGCTCGGCAAGCGCTACCGTCCCGGATTTGCTTGCCACTGAAGGAGTCGACAGCGTCTTCGCTTATTAGCCGCCCAAGGCATCATGCGCCAGGGTTCGCTGCAACGCACAGCAGCACCGGCTCTGTTCTCAGTCGCAGGAACGGTCGTTTCCGGGCAGGCCCAGGGCCAGTTGCACGAGGTTCGCTTGACGCTTGACCCCGGTCTTGCGGAAGACCGATTTGAGGTGGAAGCGCGCTGTCTGCGCCGACATTTTCAGGCGTTCGCTCGCCTCCGCGAGGTCGGCGCCGGATGCAAGCAGGTCAACCAGCCGAGCCTCGGTCGGCGATAGATGAAAGAGCTTGCGTAGCGCAGCTGCACGGCTCAAAGGTCTGGTAGAGGGATCGTCGACAAACGCCAGCGTGGTGAGCTCGGGGATGTGGCTCAGAAGATTGTTTGCAAACGGCATCAACGTCAGGCGGAAAGCGGCTTTCCCCGACCTTCGTTCGATGAGCGTTGCGCCCGTCCTCGAAAATCCCTCTCCCGACGTTGCCGCCTGCCTCAGGAGAAACTTCAGCTCGGTGTTCTGGGCTGGCAGTTCGGCCTCCAGATGATTGTCGCGCAGGCGCAGTCCGTCTGCCTCGGTCAGAAGCTGCCGCGCCGCCTGGTTGCAGAAAAGAATCTTCCCTTTCGCCGACACACCGAAGACGGCCCGGTCAAAACTGTCGAGTGCGAGCTCGTATCCCTGATTGGCAATGCGCAGCAGGGTGACTTCAAAGTGCAGCTGAAGCGCTCGCTGCAGATGAGGTAGCAGAGCCTCAAGGATGCGCCCCTCTTTGGCTTCAAATGGGCCTTTGCGCGGAGACCGCAGAGCTGACAACAACGCCGGCAGCTTGCCGGGGAGCGCGATTTCCACGCCGAATCCGTAAGCCATCCCATTCGGCTTCAGGAAGTCCGTGTAGAACTCCGTTTTCTGCAGTTCTCCCTCCGAGATGGCCCCTTGGCTGTACCGCACTGAGCCCGAAGGAAAAAGCCGGTCGCATCCCTTGGTCCACACGTTGATCGAGGCGTAGTGTTCCCGGTAAGCGCCCCAGATGTTCGGATCGGTGCGGGCCATCGCGTGAATGTCATGGGCAACCGAGCCGTTGTAATTCGCGAACAGAAGAACGTTTTCGCTCTCGACGAACTCTGCGATTCTGTCCAGCACGACCGGCCACAGCGTTGGATTCTCCACCGCGGCGTAGATTTCGCCGATTGTCGAAACGAGCTCGTCACGGTCGGCAAGTTGAAGATTGGGGACCCAGGACATGGCGAATAGCCGGTCGACTACTCGATCATGACTTTCAGCTGCAATAACCGGAATACACAAATAGTAGCATGTCGTGCTTGGGGTATCCCAAAAGGCAACCTGCAGGCCTCGCCCTGCCGCGGCAAAACCAGATGGGGCGCCTTATCTTACGCCGGCAAAACTAAAGCGCAGGCCAAAGCGCGCCGCGATCGGAAGCCCAATCTGCGGAGGCGAAAGCGGTGTCGCAGCCGTAGTTACATATTGCTCGTTGAATAGATTTTCGACCGCCGCGTAAACCTCCGTGCCGTGTGTCAGGCTCCGCAAGGCTATGGCATCCAGCACAAAGAAGCTGCCCATCGGCAGCTGGTTGGTATCCAGTTGCATTCCTGTGTAGCGGCCTTCAACCGAAAATGAAACCAGTTCCGGGTTCGTGAAACGAGCCTGAAACGTGAACGCCTCATGCGGAACCTGAGCTACCCAGGTGTTCTCAAGAGACGGCTGCCCGGGGGCGCTGATAATCTTCGCGTCCACATACTGATATCCGCCCGACAACTCGAAACGCCTGGTCAGCTCCGCCACCCAATCCAGTTCCACTCCCGGCGCGCTGGTTCGGCCCAGGTTGGCGCGCACGAACGTCAAGGTATTCGCGGTCGGCGGCGGGCAAATTGACGGCACAGGCGTCACCTGGCAGGAAACGCTCGACACTGGATTGACGATCTCATTGAAAAAGAAAGCGCCGCGTAGCTGCAGCCGATTGTTCAGTCCCTCGAGCGCGACGCCCGCTTCGCCGCCCGTAAGCACTTCGGCCGTTAGATTGGCATTGGCATCCGTCAGGTTATTGGCCTGCCGATACGACCGATAGAGTTCGTTCAACGTGGGCGCGCGAAACGCACGGTAAACCGACGCCGACCAGGAAACATGTGAATTCAGCGTTTCAACAATCTGCGCACGCGGACTGAACGCCTGGTAGGAGCGGTTCGCATAGGATGCCGTCTCCTCCAAGCCCGCAGGAATCAGAGGTTGCGTAATCAGAAATCCGTCGAAGTTGCGCCAATCGTCGAATCGTGCGCTCAAGCCTAGAATGGTGCGCGGCGTGATTTGAATTACGTCCTCGCCAAATACACCCGTGGTCCGCTGGTGCCCTCCCGTATAGCTGTCTTTCGTGTTGCTGCCCGTGGTGGTCGAGAAGATGAGTTCGTTGCTGTGGCCAATTTCCTCGTGGCTTTCCAGTCCCGCTACCAGCGACTGATGCCCTCGCAAGCTGCGCGACCAGACTGCCGACGCGCCGATTCCCTGCGCGGGCACAGTCTGCTCATCTGTCAGCGCCTGGCTGTCTTGGTTCAGCGCTACAGAGAAAAAATTCTGGCGGTAGGTTTCAAAACTCGCGTAGGAACGCAACTGCAGATTGCCCAGGGAGCCCAAAGCCAGATTGGCGCCTAACGACCCTTGCCCCAGGCGGATACTGTTGGTCTGCCCGATCGTGCCGTTGTTACGTGAGTCGTCGAAATACCATCCGCGTGCGAAGATTTCGCCCTGCGCGCCTATCCTGCGTCCAGCCCTCAGGTCGGCGATGCCATGGTTTGACGAAGCGCCGCTATCCACACTTCCCTCATCGGCTTTCGGAACCAGAATGTAGCCGTCGGTATGAAATGCCTCTCCTGAAAAAACCGATTCCCAGCCGCCCATCTGCCCGCCGGCCGAGAGCGATAGATCTTGGGTGTTCTGGTTGCCGTAGGAAGCGTCCAGTGAAATCCCGGCAGGCTGAGCGGGGCGCGTAAAAAACTGAAGCACTCCGCCCAATGCTTCACTTCCATACAGGCTCGATGCGCCTCCTTGCGTCACTTCGACGCTGGCAACTGAAGCGGTTGGGACTCTGTCCCAATAGACCCACGAACCGAAAGGATCGTTCAGCGGAATCCCGTCTTCGAGCACCAGGACCCGGCTTGCGCCGTTGGCGCCGAGCCCGCGCAACGATACACCGAGGGTCGTCGGATTCGCCGTGCGGCTGCTGTTTCTCCGGAACAGGCTGAAGCCGGGAATCTGCCGCAGCGAGTCGTCCAAAGTCAGCGCCGGCGTCGCCTCAAGATCCGCGGTGCTCAGTTGCATGTCGCTCACCGGCGTTTGCCCAATCGGAGTTGCGCTGCGCGTCGCCGTTACCACAACGCGCTGTGTCTCCGACGCCAACTGCAGCGTAACTTTCACCTGCGCAGCGCCTTCAGCCGCCGTCCACGCTTCCTGGGTCTCTTTGAAACCTGCAGCCGTCACATCCAGCGTTCCCGAGGTCGCCGGCACGTCCTCAAAAATGAAGGCGCCCTCTTCTGAACTCTTGGTGGTCACTGAATAAGAATTCGCCTGCAGTTTCACTTGCGCTCCGGGTACCGGAGCGCCGCTTGCATCGCGCACGCTCCCTGACACGCGTGTCCCCGGCGGCAATGCCAGCGCGGGAGCGGCGACGACGAAAACCGCCAAACACAATAACCTGGTTGTGACCATTGAAAATCGGGACATAGCCTCGGCTACTTGGCCGGCGTTAGCCGGAAGATCCGGGACCCGTGGGACTCCAAAGTCAGTTTGATGCCATCTGCCGGCGGGGCGGTCGCCTCTTTGCTGATGAGATCGGTCAGTTTGGGCGGATGCGGGGCGTAGTGCGTGTCGCGCAGCGCGTCAATTTCGCGCCAGTCGAATTCGATCGTGGCCGCATCGGGGCCGAGATTGAAAAGCGAGAGAATCGCTGAGCCGCCCGGGTAAACATTGATCCAGGCCTGGACGGGTTTTTTGCGCAGGCTTTGAATGTCGAGTGGAGTGGCCGCGATGCCGCGCTGGTCAACTGCGATAATGTCGCGATTGGAGATCAGTTTCAGATCGCCTGCATCCATGTGCGTCAGATCGGCGCCCAGGTAAAGCGGCGCGCACGAAATGGCCCAGAGAATGAACATCGACTGCCGCTCCGTGGGCGTCACGCCGTCGTTGTCGCCGTTGCCCAGCTCCAGCGAGTCCAGGTCGTTCCAGCCCCCCGGCTTTGCAAACCGGTACCACTCCCGCACGTCTTGAAATCGCTCCGCCACGCGCGTCGGCCAGTCGGTCAAATGGCTCTTGATGGCGGGGTCGTTGCTGCGCCCGCACGCGTAACACTCGATGTCGTCCTCGATCCGCCAGCCGTTGGCGTTGGCGCGCCACAGCGGCGCCTGGTCGATGGAAAGCCAGTTCGACAGTTCCAGCCAGATGGGGTACCCCGATCGCAGGATGGCGGCGTGCCATTGCCGAACCTCTTCGCGATTGTCGGCGGGAAGATTGCCGCCGCCGGGTCCGACGAAGTCCAGCTTGATAAAGTCCACCTTCCAATGCGCAAACTGATTTACCACCGATTCGATGTACGCCCGAGCCGCGGGTTTGCTGAAATCGATCTTGTACGTGTCGCGCAGCGTTGAGCCGGGAAGACTCTTGTCGACGATCTCCCGGAGGTGGACATTGGTGCCGGCGATGACAGGGTTGGCATCGTAGAGTTGCGGGCGGATTCCCGGGCCAAGATAGAGGCCCAGGCGCAGGCCGCGGCTGTGCAGATAAGCGCTGAGTCCCGCCATGCCGCTGGGAAAGTTGCCGAGATTGGGTTTGGGAACCCCGTGCCCATCCCAGCCGTCTGTCCATCCGGAGTCGATATTGATGTACCGGTAGCCCAGCTCGGGAAGGCCGGCGGCAATGAGCGCGTCCACCTGCGCCCTGATCTTCTCTTCGCTAGGCTTGCTGCGCATGAACGACCAGCTGCTCCATCCCATGTAAGGTTTCTGGCCGAGTGTGGCCATCGTAACGGGCGGGGCGCTCGATTGCTTCTGCTGCGAGCCGGAGAGCGTTTGGCCTGAAGCCGTTAGAGAAAGCAGAGCGATGACCAGAGTCTTTCGCATACGGCAGGATCGTAGCACACGGTCGCGGCCGGCAGAGACAGCCACTGGCCCGAGTCAAGAATTCGCAACATCAAAATCATGGCCATCCTGAGCACAGTTTGGCGCAATTACGCCAAACGAAGTCGAAGGACCTGCGTTTGTGCCCCACCAGCTCGAAAGGATACCTACTCAGGAATCGCCGTGAGAGCCTTGATTTGCGCGGCGACAAAATCGTGTACAAACATCAGGCTGGTGGGCGCTGTGACGGTTTCCGGCGCCTGCTGTCCCGGCCTGTGAATCAGCAGCACCGGGCGTGGATCCCAGCGGCCGCCATGGGAAACGCGCTCATCCTCGGCGCCCCACCCCGGAAGCGGCCTCCACATCTGCGTTCGCCAGGAGTGGTCGCCCTGCACGATCAGCGTGGTCGCCGCCCAGCGCGGCTGCGCCTCCAGAATATCCAGCATCCTGCCCAGCAGGCGGTCGGAATAATCCAGCCCATCCAGATACGATCCGCCAAACCCGAACGTGGCTGTCCTTCGATTCCAGAACGGCGGCGGATGCGGCGCGGGAATATGCACGTAAATCAGATCGGCCTGGCTGCTCGAGAGCGTTTCAAGCGCATGCCCGCTCACGTCTTCGACCGATCGAATGTGACCCTGCGACATCCAGTCGGCTGTGTCTTTCCACGCCTTGGCCGGCGCCACAAACTGCTCCACTAAAATGCGCAATGGGAACCATACGTTTTCGGCGAAGCTGGCATCCAGCCAGGTGGGACCGCGATCCTGCGCGTCGTCGTTGCTCCAATAGCATTGCGTGGCCACGCTCGCAAAGATCGGGCAGTAGGCAACGTACCACCCCACGATTGAAGTCGTAACCCCGTGCTCCTTCGCCATGCCGAACAGTGAAGCATTCACGTCGAATTGCTGCCAGTGGGGCGACCCGTCGATCTCCACCAGGTATCGATTGTCATTTGTGTACACCACGTCGGTCACAATCCGGCCCAGCATCAGGCTCGGAACCGCACGCGTGGTCCGGTACGCAATCGGCGTCATATCGGTGTAAAGCGCGCTTTCGGCGCGCATGCGGTCGAGATTGGGAAGCCGAAGCGACGGGTCGCGGTCTTCGAAGGTCGGCTGGTACGCAAGCTCGTCGAGCAGAATCCACACCAGCCGCGGCTTGTTCGCGGGTTGCGGAGGAATTGCCGCTGCATAGGCTTGCGGTCCCCCGCGCCACATGGCGGCCCGCACCAGCTGCCAGCTCATAACCAACGCAAAGATTGCGAAGCCGGTCAGCACAGCGCTGCCCAGCCGGCCGAGGATTTTGGCCACGGAGGGTGCGCGCCATATCAGCAGCGCCACAATGGCGATCCAGAGCAGGCTCAGCGAAACCACCGCAGCGTTGGGCACGTCGAAAGGAAATACATTCAGGTTGCGCACAAACAGGAACACCGGCAGCAGCGCCATCAGCGCCCAGCGAATCTTGGGCCACGTTTTGAACTTCCGCAGTACCGCCATGAGCACGCCAAAAATCACCGCGACGATCACAAAGTCGGTGAGTTGGGCGAGCGCGATCTTGGTGAGCGGCCCGGGAAACCGCATGCGTGCGTCACCCGTGGAGGACGTCAGGTCAATGTAGTTGGGCAGAAGCAGGATAGAGGCAAAGCCCCACGCCTGGGCGAGCCGTTTGATCATGTCCGGCTCACTTCTGATACAGGATGCCCGGCTTGCGTCGCGGCGCTGCTTCGCCCCGCAATGCGCTCGAAAAGCAGAAGCACGCGTCCGTTCTCCAGTTGGTCGCGGCCGGCCTGGGTAAAATGCGCGCCAAACGCGCTTTTCAGGTCGTCTTCGCTCAGTTGACCATAAAGATCGTCGCGGCCCCGCAGCCATTCCTGATACATGGGGTCTGAAGGTGGCACCCACTCCAGCAGCAACCAGCGGCGCGTAAGCCCGGCACACAAATCCGCAATGTGTCCCAGGGGAAGCTGTTCGCGCAGAATCAGGTGATGGATCACCGCCAGCATCAGCACCAGATCGAACCTCCCTGCCAGCCGGTCGAGCAGCGAAAAATGTTCGCGGTTCCGCCAGCCCGCAGCCGGCGTGGGACGCGCGATGTTTGCTGCCAGGGCTGTGATCGGCTTGTTCTGCTGCTTCGCTGCCTGCCACAGCACCTCAAGCGCCGCGGCATCCCGCTCCACCGCCATCACTTCGGCTCCCGCCTCGGCCGCCATCAGCGAGTAGGTTCCCGTATTGGCGCCGATGTCAAGAACCCGCGCCGGGCGGGTACGCTCCAGCGCGTCCTTCACAATTTTCCTTTTCTGGTCGACGTCGCCCGGCCGGTAGTGGCTGGCTGACCGCTCATATTCGCTCCATTGGCTGCGATGGGGGCTGGTGGCCGCATGCGCGATCTGCTTGCCCAGGCGCGCGATCCGTTTTTGCAGAATGTGCGCAGCCAGCTCCGCATCGGCCACCGATCCTGGCTTCCCCGATTTGCCCCCTTTTGCCCCTCTTCGCTCCGCCAGCGTCGCCAGCGTCACCACATCCAGCAGGCCGGGATCGAGCCGCCGCCAGAATCCCAATGCCTCATAAATCTGCGCCGGCTCGTAACCGTCGCGCACCAGCAGAGTCGCCTCCAACGGCCAGCTCAGGTGCTTGGCCGCAACCAGCGGAAGCAGAAACGTGCGCACGAATTGCCCATACGCCAGCCAGACCGTGGATCGCGGATCGCGCCGCTCGAACGACAGCACGTCCACCCAAACAGGCCGCGGGCCGCTGAAAAGAACGTTGAGCGGCGTGGCATCCTTCAGCGTCCATCCCGCTGCAATCGCCCGGCTCGCTAGCCGCAGCGTCAGTTCTGCGGCGGCGCGCCATTGTGCCGTCGTCCACTCCCACGGATAGCTGATGGGATCAATGCGCGGGTGTTCCAGCCAGAACTCGCCGGGTGCGACGATGGCATGATCGTCGGGCCGGGCCACCCGGCTCGCAATCAAATCGCCGCTCCCTTCCAGTTCCGCGCGCAGCCGGCTGGCGAGGAATGCCTCGGTTTCCGCCACAGCCGCTGGCCGGATTCGCCGCAAAGCGCGGCTCCCACTCAGCCGCAGTTGGCCGGCGGGGTCGCGGAAGGTCAGTTCCAGCTCACTTTCCGCTGCTGGCATCATCTCAACATTTTAGAAGCGCAGGGCCGGACCGTTCATGAGCGCGGTGGCTCATGGCTTTCGGCCGCGGCGCCCGGGGCACTCGCCTCTTCTGAACGTGCTTTGGCTGACCCGCGATGGAAAAGCGAATAAATCTTGCGCCGCAAATACCATCCGGTAGCAATCAGCGCGGATCCGGCAGCCTGGATAGCCAGTAAGCCCGATCCGGGGTCGGCGTAGGCGTACGCGGGACGCTCGAAGAGCAAAGCGGCACCCACAAGCATCAGGAGAAGCGGGGGAATCAGCAGTAGTTTCCTCATCATACCGTCAATGGGTTGAAGCAAGTGTGGGCCCTAAAGTGCTCCGGAAAAACTCTCCGAACGCGTCCCGGAACAACTATTCAACGTCAATCTTACTGAACTAGACGTGCGAATTCACCTGGAGTTTACACTATCGGATGCCCGGGGCTTGTTGAAAAGGTTACTTTTGTCCAATTCGACAAAATTACTCACCCCCCCAGGTACCCCGCAACCGAAAATACGCGTCTTACAACTATGTATCGGTGTCGAGATTCATCTGCCCCCCTTGGGAGTGCGTGTCCTGAAACCAACATGCCTCGATGCTCCCGCCGGTGAAATCACGCGCCAAAACCAAGCCGGTGTTCCAACGAATAAGGATCCGGAATCGCGATCCTGAGGATGTCCCATGAGTCTTACAACCCTTTCCTTGCCTCTAAGCGCCGCGAAAGGGCGACTTTCTGCCCATCTTGACCTTCTTCGCCTCGACCACTCGATGAAGCAGGTTTTTGTCCTTCCTGGCATTGTGATCGCCGCCAGCCTCACCGGGCAGCCGGCCAATGCCTCGCTTTTGTGGCGGGTCGTGGTGGGCTTGTTAGCGGTAATCGCCGTGGCCAGCAGCAATTACGTGCTCAATGAACTCCTCGACGCGCCCTTCGACCGTCTCCATCCCACCAAACGCCTCCGCCCGGCCGCTCGCGGCAGCATCAACATTCCCTTTGCTTGGGCGCAATGGCTGGCCGTTGCATGCGTTGGGTTCCTGCTCGCGCTCGTAGTGTCGAAGCAGCTCTTCTTCAGCGTTCTGGCGCTCTGGGTGATGGGCTGCCTCTACAACATTCCGCCCATTCGGACAAAGGACGTTCCCTATCTCGACGTTCTCTCCGAGTCGATCAACAATCCCATCCGCTTCTGCGTAGGCTGGTATATCGTCACCGGGGCTGTACTTCCGCCCGCTTCCCTGCTCATCGCTTACTGGATGTTGGGCGGCTACTTCATGGCCCTCAAGCGCTTCAGCGAATACCGGCAGATGGGCTACGAATCCGCCTCGCTCTACCGCCGTTCCTTCCTCTTTTATTCCGAGCAGTCGCTGCTCGTCTCCGTGCTGTTCTACGCCGCCACTTCCATGCTCTTCTTCGGCGCATTCATCATGCGCTACCGCATGGAGATGATCTTTGCCTTCCCCTTCATCGCGCTGCTCATGGCCGTTTACTTCAACATGGCCTTCCAGCTCGATAGCCCCGTCCAGAACCCTGAGAAACTTTACCGCGAGCCAGGCTTGATGGCCCTGCTGGGCCTATGCTGCACCGTGCTTGTGCTCACCTCGTTCGTGCATTTTCCCTGGCTGCAACAAATATTTCCCAAGTCCGGCGCGCATTGAGATCTCATGAGTAGAGCTTTGCCGTCGCAGGCACAAGCCTGCTTCTGCGATCCACGTACTCGCCGCGCTGGGCTGAAATGTAGCTGGAGCGTTCTGGCCGTCAGGCTTGTGCAGCCTGCGCCGGCTTGGGTCTGGCCGTATCCTTGCGCGCCGGCGCCAGAACGGCATGTAGGATCGTCCCTTCCATCCTGGGCATGAACTCCACCACCCCTGCGTCACCGATGTCCTGGATGAGCCGGTTGATAATGTCATAGCCAAGCTCGCGATGCGCCATCTGGCGGCCGCGGAAGCGCAGGCTGGCCTTCACCTTGTCGCCGTCGGTCAAAAACCGGTTCACCTGGTTCTTCTTCGTCTGGTAGTCGTGCTCGTCCACGGTGACCGAGAACTTGACTTCCTTGATGGTGATCACCTTCTGGCGCTTGCGCGCTGCGCGTTCGCTCTTTTCCTTCTCGTAGAGATACCGGCCGTAGTCCTGGATGCGGCACACCGGCGGGACGGCGTTGGGAGAAACCTCAACCAGGTCGAGGCCACGCTCACGCGCAATGCGCAGAGCCTCAAAGGGCTGCAGGATGCCGAGTTGTACACCGTTTTCGTCGATAACGCGGATTTCGCGGGCGCGAATCCGCTCGTTAATGCGGATGAAGGACTTGGCCGATCGTTTATCGAATGCGATGGTGCTCCTCCGAATGTTTTGCCAAAACGGCCCCTACGCGTGCGCTCCGCGAGCCGAAACGGCAGCAACGCACACTGAGTATAGCACTGGCCCGGCCTGTGCAAAGGTAACAATTAGCGCGTGTTGCCCTCTGACCGCGCCGCCAGCTCGCCTTGTTCGTTCACACCCGTCACGCGCACCGTCATCAGTTGATTGGCAGTGAAATGGCCCTCGAGTTCGACCGGCAGAAAGTTCTCAGTGAGTGCAGCGCTTCGGCCACTGGCAACCGTCTGAGCTGGGGTATGCAGCGTAATCGCACTCATCTCGCGGCCGATGAAGCGGCTGCGGTGGGCGCGAGTCTTTTCGGTCGCCAGGGCGCGAAGAGCACTCATTCGCTCGCTGACTTTGGCCTCTCCAACCGGCGACGCCCCGTGCAGCGCCCACCCCGCGGTCCCAGGCCGCGGCGAAAACGGAAACAGGTGAAGGTAGCCAAAGGGCAGGGCGCGGACAAACTCGAGCGTTTCTTCGAACTCCTGATCCGTTTCGCCTGGAAAGCCTACCATCACATCCGCTCCGAGCGTCAGATCCGCGCCCGCTGCGTCAACCAGCGCAGCGACTTTTTCGGCATAGTGCCACGGGCGGTAGCGGCGATGCATGCGGCGCAGCACGGCGTCTGAACCCGACTGCAGTGGCAAGTGCGCGTGCCGGGCCAGCCTGCGGCCGCCGAACTCCTTCATCAGGCCAATCAGTCCGTCCGCCCAATCCATGGGCTCAATGGAGCTCAGCCGCAGTTGCGGCAATGCCGTGCGCTCCAGAATCGTGCGGACCAGCGCGGCCAGGCTCCCGGGCGCGGCGGGTACGCAATCCTCGACAATTCGCGTCGTTGCCCCATCCTTGTCCGTCCGCGTTCTTTGCGGATGGGCAAGGGTGGGAGGCCAGCTGCGTTCTCCCACAAACGCCGGCCTCTCCACATCCCGCCCCCATCGGCCCAGATTGATCCCCGAAAGCACCAACTCCTTCCCTCCCGCGGCCACGAAGGCTTCCACCTCGCGCAGGACCACTGCGTGGGGCAGGCTTTTGGAGGGGCCCCGCGTCAACGGAATGACGCAAAACGTGCAGCGGTTTCCGCAGCCTTCCTGGATCTTCAGATTCGGCCGTGTTTGCCTGCCCGTAACCGGATACGACTCGCCCAGGTGGGAATCCTCAAGGAAGGAATGGGCAAAGCCATCGTCGGCCCACACCGGAGCCTTGTCCGCCGAGAGAAGCGATGCCACCGGAACCATCGCTGTCGCAGAAGTTGCCGTCCGGTTGGCGCCGCGCGCTACATCGGCAATGATCTCCGCCGCGAGCGCCTTGTGGCTGTTGCCCACCACGGCTGCCACTCCGGCCATTCCTGCCAGTTCCTCGGGCGCGCGCTGCGCATAGCAGCCGGTGACAACAATCTTGGCCGCCGGATTGTGCCGATGCGCGCGGCGGATGAAGGCGCGCGCGGCGCGGTCCGCCTCAGCCGTCACGCTGCACGTGTTCACCACTACCACGTCGCTGGCCAGGAACTCGCGTTCCAACACCGCACGCAGCCGCCCGGCGATCGCCTCGCCATCAGCTCGCGCCGCTCTGCAGCCGAAGTTTTCAATCTCGAAACCTGCCATCTGTCTCAGTGTAGAGCCTCCCTCGTTTGCCCACGTCAGTCGCGTAAGACTTGGAAATTCGCTCCCCCACGCGACGCATCAGCTCTCCGGTATACTGGAGATGAGCGGTTTCATTCCTGCATTTCTTTCATATGTCAGCCTCCTCAACCGCGTACGTTCCGGTCCGCCTCCGGTCCCGAAAAAGCACGCGCTCCATCGCCGGATACGTCTACTTTACATTTATCTGCTATGTTTCCATAGGCTTGCCGCTCGCAGTTCTCCCGCCTTTCGTACACCTGCGCATGGGTTATAGCGCCGTGCTGGCTGGTCTGGCCATCAGCATCCAGTACATCGCCACGCTGGTCAGCCGCCCCTGGGCCGGCCGCATCTCTGACCATTTGGGCGCCAAGGTTTCCGTACTTTGGGGCATGGCCTGCTGCACCATCAGTGGTTTGTTCCTGGTCGGCACAGCGGCTCTCGGCGAGGTGCATTGGCTCAGTTTTGCCGTCCTCATCGTCAGCCGTTTGTTGCTGGGCGTCGGCGAAAGCCTCGGTTCCACCGGAGCCACACTGTGGGGCATCACCAGCGCCGGGCAGGAGCACACGGCCAAGGTGATCGGCCTCAACGGCATCAGCACTTACGGCGGCATGGCCCTGGCTGCGCCGCTCGGCGTGGTGCTCGACCACCAGTGGGGTCTCGCCTCCATCGGCGTGGTTACCATCCTGATCGGCGCTGCCAGCTT
>JASHQH010000252.1 GCA_030037635.1 Acidobacteriaceae bacterium | reverse complement strand
CTCGATGATCGGCTGCACCGTGATCGTTTCGCCTGAGGCCGTCACCTGAAAACCGGCCGTGCAACTGGATGCGATCTCAAGACCGCTGAAGAAGCCCGCGAGGAGTCCCGAGCTGCCGACCGCCAGCGTTACCCCCACGGCCTCGACCAGCAGCGTGCCGCCCATCTCGATCGGATCGATCCATGAGAGCACCGTCTCGCCGTCGATTCCGTTGCCGCCGTTCATCGCCAGCCCGCCCGCGCCCAGGCTGAAATAGCCCGGTCCGGCAGCCACGCTCCAAACCGTCTCATTGATCTCGCTTTCGTTGAATAGCTCGCTGATGAGCGTGGATTGCGAAGTGGGCGGAAAGTAAGGATCGAAGGCCAGATCAAACTGCGTGGTCGCTCCATCGCCCAAGAAATATTCCGTGACATAAGCCACCGGCTCATTCTCGCCGCAAACTGTCACATCGTTGGCCAGCGCGCGCTTCACGCTGGCCGTGAAAGCAAGGCCGGCCAAGTCAAGGCTTCCATCGCTTTCATTTAAGGGGTGCACGGCGCCCGGTACGGTCGTGAGCGTCAGTGCGCCGCCGAGCGCGCGATAAGCGGCGCGGGCCATTCCCGCGGCCTGTCCGGCGCGTTGGCTCCAGTTGGTGTTTACGGCAGGCGAAAAGTTGTTCACGTGAGTGCCGGCCAGGCTCTGTGCGGCAAGCGCGTCTGAGCCCGACTCCGCAATCAGCAAAGTCAGAATCTCGGCGGCCGACATGTTGGTCGAGCTTGCGCTGGGCGGCATCAGCAGTTGATCCAGCAGCCACTCGTCGCTCACCGCCTGAATCGCCGTGCGGTAACGCGGCCCTTCCAGGCCCAGGCCGGCATATTCAGGCAGCGGAGTCACCGCAATGTACCCGGTGAAATACACGGTGCCGTCATCGCCCATCACCTCCAGCGGCTGCAATCGGCATGGCGCCGCCAGGCTCCCGTTCGCCGGCAGGCTCAACCACAATTGGCAAATCGAGGGCTCATTCATCTTGCGCTCGATCGTCAATGGGCGCACCGCATCGAGCGCCGCCGTGTAATCCTGGTTTTGAATTGTGATCTTCATTGCGTTTCCCTGACTCCGCTAACCCCGCTAACTCTGCTAACTCCACTACACCAACGCATCCGGCGCCGGAATAAAGCTGCGGTAACAGACCACCCTCTCTCCGTCCAGCGGATCCGTCACCGGCAAGGCCATGAACTGGCCTTTCAGCCCCACACGCGACTGGCCGTTCTGATTCTTTGCGTTGAGCGCGGAAACAGTTTCTTCTGCACCCATCGCCGGCTGTAATCGCGGATAGTAAAAAAAGATTCGCTCCCCCTGGCTGCCCTGCATCACAAACAACGCTGACCACTCCTGGTAAAAGCTGCCGCCTTCGCGGTCCACGAAGCCCGTCACTTGCTGCAACTTTGCGCCCGCCGCCGGTGCGCCGCCGGGCAGCGCTTCGGCAAGCGCCAGTCCGGCTGCTGTAACTTGCGCTACCGGCGCCACGTTGAAAGTGATGCGCCGGATGTAATCCACATCCGTCAGAGGCTGTCGCACATACGCGCCGGCTACCGGGCAACCCACAAAACCCGTCTGCCCCGTATAGTCCACATCCAACGCGATGATCTCTCCTCCCGTGAACCTGGCCGCGTCTGAAGCAGCCAGCAGGATCGATGTGCTGGTCGATCCGCTCTGCGGAAGCACCGCCGTCGCCGCCTGCGCTCCATCCGCCGCCGGCACTGCGCCGCTCGCGGCGGCCAGCACATTCATGTGCTGCGAACCCGTCGCCAGCGCCATGGTCAGCTTCGTCCAGCTTAGAAACTGCAGGCTCACTTGAGCCTGAAGGGTTTCGCGCACCTGTTCGAGAGGTGCGGCGGGAATGCCCGTCAGCAGCGGTGCCGACCTGCTTGCCGGCTTGCGCACGAAATCCTGGATCCAGCCCAGGTCGATCCAAGGCGCCGGCGGAGCATCGAGACTGAATCCGCCTTGTTGCGACGGATCGAAGAGCACGGGCGTCTGCGCGGAGCGGTTGACGGGCGCAAAGTACGCACGCACCCGCCGCGCCACCGGCGCCGGCGCTGAAAACCAAGTCGATGACATTGACTAACCTCAAAACGATCCTGTTTGCGTTGGTTCAAATTTCTCAGTTCGCAGATCACAGCCATCGCCGCGAGCATGATTCGCTTTGAACGGTGAGCTGCGAACTGCGAACTGGCTTCTGTTTCCTGTTCCCTGTTGCCCGTTCCCCGCTTTTACTCCCCTTGCTCCTGATAGCTGTACACAACCACGCTCGCGCTACGGCTCAGCCGGTCGCGATTGATCGCGATCGGTCCAAACGCAGGCTCATCCCAAAAAACCTGCGTGAGCATTGCCGCCGGAGGCGTCGCGGTGTAATTGAGCTTGGGCGTGTAGAACGGCTGCAACATGGCCAGCAATTCTTCGTCCATCTCGCTCAACGCGCGGCCGCGGTCCAGCCCTCCAAAGTTCTGCGTCCCGCACGTCTGGTAGATCACTTCGCATTGCTCGGCTACCATGGTCGACGCAAGGTCCATATCCGCAGCCATGCCCAGCCAGCGCAGCACAAAAATGTCGTTCGGAAGTTGGCTGAAGGGAGCTTCCGCTTCCTCCACCAGGATTCCCGGCCGCACCGCACCGCGGATCAGGATCGTTCGCTCAGGATTGATCGTGGTCAGCCGCGTGCGCAGCGCCATATAAAACGAATCTTTCGCATTCTGCATGTTCACTGCTCTCAGTTCGTGGTTCACAGTCCATCGTTCCGCCCGTGCTGCGAGCCGTGAACTAAGAACTGTGAACTGCTAAACGGCTTGCTGCCTCGCCTCACGCATCAGCAGCCGGTAGAGATATACCTGGCCGAAGGCCTCGTTGGCGGCAATGGACTCGATCAGGTAGTCCTGCCCGGCCACGGTCACCGCCAGCGTCATGGCAAAGAGCGCTTGCGCCGTGGCCAGGTCCAGC
>JASHQH010000251.1 GCA_030037635.1 Acidobacteriaceae bacterium | reverse complement strand
GCCGCCACGTTGCCGCCGCTCTTCAGCTTGAGAGCCAGCGACGAGGCTGACGCCAGAGTTTCGCCCTTCTGGTCGTCCACCACCTGCGCGTAGATGTGGTTGAGCGAGCGATACACGTTCAGCCGCGGCCGCTCTGCGGTCCCGGCAAGCTTCTCCCGGATGCGGGCGTGAATGCGCCCGCGAATCTCGTTTCTCTTGGTCCGCGTAATCATGTCTGCTCTCACCTATCAGCGGAACCGCCCCGCGATCCCGTTCGGTTTTCCCAGTGGTCAGTATTCAGTGTTCAGTGATCAAAATGCGGCCAACTCAGCACGAACAAACTGATCACTGACAACCGATCACTGCTTATTTCGCTCCCGTCTTACCGGCCTTCTTCTTCAGCCGCTCGTCGCTGTAGCGTACGCCCTTGTTCTTGTACGGATCCGGTTTGCGCAGCGAGCGCATATCGGCCGCCACCTGGCCCACCTTCTGCCGGTCGACCCCTGTGACCACCAGGTGCGTCTGCTTGGGATCAATGGCCACGTCGATGCCCGAAGGCAGCGGAAACTCGATGGGATGCGAATAGCCCAGCGTAAACACCACCGTGCCCTTGCCCTTCAGCTCGGCGCGGTAGCCCACCCCCACGATGTCCAGCTCTTTCGTCCATCCCTTGGTGACCCCTAGCACGGCATTGTTCACCAGGGCTCGCGTGAGCCCGTGCAACGCCGCCCGGTCGTCGCTGGCGCGCTCCAGTTGCAGCTGGCCGTCGGCTCCTTTCACGGTGATGCCCTCGGCGATCAATGCCGAAACCTTCCCCTTGGGGCCCTCCACCAGCACGGTGTTGCCCTCAACTTTGTACTTCACGCCCGCCGGCAGCGGGATCGGTTTCTTTCCAATGCGCGACATTGCTTGAAAATCCTTCTCTTGGCTTGCGAGTCCCGCTGGAGCCTTTCCGCTTCGCGTTCCACTGCAGCCGGCCGGACTGAAAATCCGGCGATCGTTCGTGGTCCTTGGTTCACAGTTCCCAGTTACGGCAGCTTCAGCGGCCTGCCAACTGTGAACTGCGAACGATGAACTGGCCTGGCTTACCAGACCTCGCACAGCAGCTCGCCGCCCACTCCCTCGCGCCGCGCCTGCCGGCCCGTCATCACGCCCTTGGGCGTGGTCAAAATCGAGATGCCCAGCCCGCCCTGCACCCGCTTGATCTCGTCGCGGCCCACATAAACACGGCAGCCGGGACGGGAAACGCGCGCCAGGTCGCGGATGGCCGCCTCGGTGCCGCCGTACTTCAAGTACACGCGCAGCACCAGCTTGCCGCTCTCATCCTGCACCTTGTAGTTCGAGATGTAGCCCTCTTCCTTCAGAATGCGGGCAATCTCGGCCTTCAGCTTCGAAGCTGGAACATCCAGCTTCTGATGCCGCGCCCGAATCGCATTGCGAATGCGCGCCAGAAAATCTGCTACTGGATCCGTCAGACTCATTCCTTCTCCTTCATTCCCCGTTCGCCCGCCGCTCGTTTGGCGGGAACCAGCGGGAATGGTTTGGGGCTTACGCCCCAGCGTTCAGTCTTCAGTGATCAGCGGTCAGTCCTTCCTGCTTTGTCTTGCTGAAGTGGCCAGTTCTAACTCGAACAGACTGACCACTGACCACTGTCCACTGACAACTGTCTTCCTACCAGCTCGATTTGTTCACGCCCGGAATCTCGCCTTTGAGTGCGAGGCCCCGGAAACACAACCGGCAGACGCCGAACTTGCGCAGAAAACCACGCGGCCGCCCGCACAGCTGGCACCGGTTGTGCTTGCGGCTGCTGAACTTCGGCTTCCGCGCATCCTTTACTCGTTTTGCAGTCGTTGCCATAAAGTCCCTTCGAAACCAGCTACGCTCCCTGCCGGAACGGCATCCCGAAGTGCCGCAACAGCGCGCGCGCCTGGTTGTCGTCCTTGGCCGTGGTCACAATGGTGATGTTCATGCCCTTCAGCTTCTCCACCTTCGCGTAGTCAATCTCCGGAAAAATCAGCTGATCGCGCAGGCCCAGCGTGTAATTCCCGCGGCCGTCGAAGCTCTTGGTCGAAACCCCCCGAAAATCGCGCACGCGCGGCAAGGCGATGGAGATCAGCCTGTCGAGAAACTCATACGCCTTGTCTGACCGCAGCGTCACCATGGCCCCGATCGAGTTGCCGGTGCGAACATGGAAAGCCGCAATCGATTTCTTGGCTTTCGTGGTCACCGGTTTCTGGCCCGCAATCTGCGTCAGGTCGGCCACCAGCGGGTCAAGCAGCTTGTTGTTCTGCGTGGCCTCGCCCAGACCCATGTTGATCACGATCTTCTCCAGCCGTGGCACGGCCATCGAATTCTCAAGCCCCAGCTCCTTCTTCAGAGCCTGCTTGATCTCCGTTTTGTATTTCTCTTTCAACCTTGCCGCCATGTTGCTCACTCCGTTCGCCAGAGCTAACAGCTCTCAGCTGTCAGCCTTCAGCGCGCCTCGCTTCCGCTTCAACCGTCAACCCAGCACGAAAAACTGATAGCCGACGGCTGACAGCTAAAAGCTGCCTTTCTACTTCTTCGTGGGCAGCTCCTGCCCGCACTTCTTGCAAATCCGCAAACGCATGTCGCCTTCCACTTTGTGTCCCACGCGCGCTGTCCCGCAGTTGGGGCACACCAGCACCACGTTCGAAACATCGATGGGCGACTCCTGCTCCGCGATCCCGCCCTTGGTGCGCTGGCGCTGCTTGCTCGAAACCGTCTTCTTCACCACGCGCACGTGCTCCACCAGCACTGTGCCGTTGTCAGGAAAGACACGCAGCACGCGGCCCGTTTTGCCCCGGTCCGAACCCGTCAGAACCTTGACCGTATCATTGCGACGAATACTCAAACTCGGCATGTTCTTCTCTCAGTTCTCAGTTCATCGTTCACAGTT
>JASHQH010000250.1 GCA_030037635.1 Acidobacteriaceae bacterium | reverse complement strand
GTGCGTCAGCATGCCCGCCCACGCCTTTTCCACCGCCGGCCAATACGTCGCGCGATCCAGAATGCCCTCATTCACTCCGTACGCCAGCGCATAGGTAATAAACGCGCTGCCTGAAATCTCCGGCAGCGGATACGCATCGGCATCGAGCAGACCCGGCCGCCACAAACCATCCTTGCCCTGGATCGAGATCATCTCCGCCGCCATCCCCTTGAGCAGCGCCACATACTTCTCCCGCAGCGGAGAATCCGCCGGCAGCCGTTCAAGCACGCGCACCATCCCGCCCATCACCCAGCCGTTGCCGCGCGACCAGAACAGCGGCTCCCCGTTTTTCTCGTGCTTGTCAAGATACGTGGCATCGCGAAAATAAAGATGCTTCTCGCGGTTGTAAAGCAGCGCGGTGGTGATCTCCCACTCGCGATCCATAAACGCCATGTACTTTGGGTCGCCGGTGATCGCCGTCATATCCGCATACACCGGCGGCGCCATGTAGAGCGCATCGCACCACCACCACAGAGGCATGTTTGGATAGCGGGCTTTGTCCCAGTGCGCCGGCAACGCGCTGGCGTATTGAGACTCCGGCGCCGCCATTTCCGCGTCCAATCGCGCGCGCATCGGGTCCAGCATCTTCGCGTCCTTATAAAGCATGTAAAGCTCGAGATACGTCTGCCCCGCCGCCTGGTCGTCGGCGTGCATCACCCGCGGTCCCGGCTGCCAACGCAGCTTCTCGCCCACCTGCAGCATGGCCTGCCTGTACTTGTCGCCCGCCACTTTCTCCGGCACGGCCATGAACCCCGTGTAGAGCGCGGCCCACGTCCAGTCCACCTGCGCCTCGGCGGGCATGCGGCTCAGCTGCCAGTCGGCCACCAGCTTCATGGCCTTGGCCAGGTCGTGCCGTGTCAGCTTGGGCGACAGGTTCCGCGCCAACGGCCCTGGCGTGGTCAGCGAGTCGCCCGGCGGCGCAAGCGGAGTCTTCTTCTCCTGCGCGTTCCCCGCCCCCGCGCAACACACCAACGCCATCGCGCCCGCACACGCCGTCCCACCCATTCTGCGCATGAAATTCGCTCGCAGCCACTGCATCATCGCCTGCATCGCTCTACAGCTCCTGGCCGGCATCCACACAAAAATAGGCGGGCCTCTCTGCACTGTCAAGCGATCGGGAAATCCAAAAGCATGCCCGCGCTGCGCACACACCAATTCCAGTAGACTGTGCGCTCACCCAGTGCAACAATGGAGCCTCAAGTCCTGCACCGCAGCGCCACCAGGAAACCCACATGAGCCTGACCGCAGAGCCGACACAAAGCACCACGCACAGCCGGACGATTGCCGCCGCGCCCGCGCCGGCCGCCGAACCACCGCCCCAGCGCAACCTTGCCGTTGACGCCTATCGTGGCCTGGTCATGGTGCTCATGATGGCCGAAGTGATGCAGTTCTATCACGTGTCGCGCGCCTTCCCCGGCAATCCTGTGTGGCATTTTCTGGGCTACGAGCAATCCCACGTCGAGTGGGCCGGCATGAGCCTGCACGACACCATCCAGCCCGGCTTTACCTTTCTCGCCGGCGTTTCCCTGCCCTACTCGCTCGCCAGCCGCCTGCGCAAGGGCGAGCCGTTCCGCCGCATGCTTCTCCACACCGTCTGGCGCAGCCTGGTCCTCATCGCCCTCGGCATCTTTCTCCGCTCCACCGCCGGGCCCATCACCTATTTCACCTTTGAAGACACGCTTACCCAGATCGGCCTCGGCTACACCTTCGCCTTCCTGCTCGCCTTCGTCCGTCCGCGCTGGCAGTGGATCTCGCTCGCCGCCATCCTTTTCTTCTACTGGCTGGCTTGGGCGCTCTATCCCGCACCGGGGCCGGCCTTCGACTGGGCCGCCGTCGGTGTGCCGGCCGAGTGGCACCGTCATTTGCTTACCGGTTTCGCCGCCCACTGGAACAAGAACAGCAATCTCGGCCAAGCCTTCGATCTCTGGTTCCTCAATCTCCTTCCCCGCGTCCATCCCTTCGTCTATAACGCCGGCGGCTATCTCACGCTCAGCTTCATTCCCACGCTCGGCACTATGATCCTGGGCCTCATCGCCGGCCGTTGGTTTCGCACTGCCGCGCCCAACCTCCCGCTGCGCCGATTTCTCCTCGCGGCCGTGGCCCTCTGCGCCGCCGGCCTGCTTCTGCACTTCACGGACATCTGCCCCATCGTCAAGCGCGTCTGGACGCCCGCCTGGACGCTCTTCTCCGGCGGCGTCTGCTTTCTCTTTCTCGCCGCTTTCTCCTGGATCGTCGATGTCAAGCAGCATCGCAAGCTGGTCTTCCCGCTGGTCGTCGTGGGCATGAACTCCATCGCCGCCTACGTCATTGCCGAGCTCTGCGGCGACTTCGTTGAGAGCAGCTTCCGCATCCATCTCGGCATGCGTGTGCTCAACCTCTTCGGCTCGGCCGTTGAGCCGGTGGTGCTCGGCGCCCTCACCCTGCTCACTTATTGGCTTTTCTTATATTGGATGTACCGCAGAAAAATCTTCCTGCGCATCTGACTCGCCGCCTCGCCAGGTGCTCCCTTGCTCCCCGCTTTTCTAAACCCTAATTGTGTAGTGTCAACAGATTGTTCTGATCGATACCTGCTCGGCTAATGGGTGTGTTGTTTCCGAGGCTGGCGTGAGGTCTATGCCAGTTGTAACGGTGGATCCAGGCTGATAGATCGGCAGCTCGCTGTTGGGAGTTTTGGTAAACGGTGGCATAGGCCCATTCGGCGAGAGCGGTTTTGATGAAGCGTTCGGCCTTTCCGTTGGTGCGTGGAGTATAGGGCCTGGTGTAACGGTGCTTGATGCCGAGTCGCCGGCAGAGGCGGTTAAAGGCGCGGGAACGGTAAGCCGGGCCGTTGTCGGTGAGCAGCCGGCGGATGTGGACGCCGAAGCCGCGGTAGTAGCGCAGAGCCTGGAGGAGGAAGCGGCAGGCTGCGCGAGCGCGTTCATCGCCGAAGATAGCCGAAAAGGCGATGCGGGAGTGATCGTCGATGGCGACGTGCAGATACTCCCAACCCACACGTCGCGTTCGGTCGGACAGGTTTCCGGTAACGCGATGGCCGGGCTTGGCGATGCGGCCGAGCTTCTTGATGTCCAGATGCAGCAGATCGCCGGGCCGCTGGTGCTCGTAGCGCATGGCAGGCGGGCGCGGTTCCAGATCGCGTATACGGCTGAGCCTGCGGCGGCGCAGAATGCGACTGATGGTGGCGCGGCTGAGGCCGGTCTGCAGGGCAATGCGCAGGCCGGTCCAGCGCTGGCGGCGCAGAGACTCGACCAGCTCGGCCTGCTCCGGCGGGGTGGGCCTGCGCAGGCGGAGCGGACGGCAGCTGCGGTCCGCCAGTCCGGCAACGCCCAGCAGGCGATAGCGCCCTACCCACTTGGCCGCCGTCTTGGCGCTCACGTTGGCGGCGGCTGCAGCCGCCGCCAACGTGCATCCCTGCTCCATCACCTTCTTTGCCATCAGCTCTCGACTCCACACCGTGGTTCGGGCATTCTTGTGATAGTCCATCTGGTCTCCTGCAAGACTGAGTCTTCGCAAACCCAGCTTTACAGGTCCCGATCAGATGGACAATCTATTGAAACCTCACAATTAGGGCTAGAAACTTCCCTCGGTGTCCCGACCACTGTTCACTGTCCACTGGCTACTGGCCTACAATCTTCTCCGTGACGACGAGTCTTTTCGATCTCTACAAAATCGGAGTTGGTCCTTCGAGTTCACACACCATGGGGCCAATGCGGGCGGCATGCCGCTTTGCTCGTGAACTTGAAGCCAGCGGTGAACTGGGCC
>JASHQH010000034.1 GCA_030037635.1 Acidobacteriaceae bacterium | reverse complement strand
CACGTCGCCTACAAACAGTACGCGGTCATTCTCTCTCAACCGCTCGACGAACGTGTGCATCTGCCGCGTGCTCGCCATGCTCGATTCATCGACTACATAGAGCCGCTTCTGTCCGTCGTCCGGCTGCTCGCCGCGCGCAAGATGCCTTTGCAGCGTTTGCGTCTCGATGCCAGCCTCGGCGAGCTTTTGCGCAGCCCTCGATGTCGGCGAGAGTCCTTCAACCTCGTAGCCCGCGCGCTGGGCGGCTTCGCGGACAGCGGCAAGCGAAGTAGTTTTCCCGGCTCCGGCCACGCCTTCTAGCGCCATCATGCGGTCGCGGCTTGTCAGCACATCCTCGACCACGCGCCTCTGGCTTACGCTCAAGTGCGGATGCTGCTCCATCGTCTGCGCTCGCACGTTGCCATCGGCCAGCACTTCACGGTTGCCCTGGCCCATCTTCATACGCTCGATCAGCTCGCGCTCGTAGCCTTGCATTTCGCGGGTTGTAAACGCTCGGCCTGCCAGACCCGGCCTACGTTCTACTTCGATCAGTTGGTGCGAAGTAACGTGCCGCTCGAACTCAGCGCGCAACTCCGGCAACCGCGCCTCGCCCATCGTGTGCTTGAGGGCATCGCGCATCAGGGTTCTTTCATCGGCTACAGCCTCGCGCTCCATGCCACGCTCGCGCGCATAGCTCAAGCCCTCGTGCGCAGCCACACCTGACTCTTCCGGTTTCAACTCCACAGCGGGCCGCTGCGCTGCCTCGTTGACAAGGCGTTGCGGCTGCTGGCCGTGTTCGGCGGCGAGTCGCTGATGCTGCGCTCGCACTTCTTCATGTGAGAGCGGCTGCTTGGTGTCGCGCGTCTGGTGCGCCGCGATCTGCGCGGCGCCAGCCCCGCGCACGCCCGCCTTCTCCATGTGTTCTTCGATCTGCTGCCGTCGTGGACTCGACGCCTCCAGATACTCGCGCGTGTAACCCTTGATCTCCGGTTGACCATGCGCGCCGCGCTCGATCTCGTAGCCAAGGTCCTGCAACCGCGCCGCAAGCTCCGAGCGGTACACCGCCGTTGCATACTGCTGCGTCTTGTAAAGCTCCTGCGGCTGAAGTGCGCGGGTCTGCCCCTCCGCCGTTTCGGTCATATTGAAGATCACTGCGTGCGTGTGCAATTGCGGCGCGGCGTATCCATCAACGGGCCTGCTGCTGTCATGTTCGAACTTGGCGACTGCCCACTGGCCCGTCGTCTGCGCCGGGACGTTTCCGCCAATACGCGCCTGCGCGTACTTCTCCATCTCGTCAAGCGCCGTGCGCACGCTCTCCTTGTGGGCTTCGCGCACTCGATCATCGCCGCCAACCAACGCGGTCAGAGATACACTCTTCGGCGCGCTGAACGTCGCATCCCATCCGGCCCGGTGCTCCATCGTGCGCACGGTCTCGCCATTTGCGTTGACGTACTCCCGTGCCGTCTGATGCCGTACCAACTGCTCGCCTGTCTCCGGGTGCTGGCCCTCGGCCAGCCGCGCGAACTGCTGTTCCTGAACTTCACCCTGCAAACCCCATTGCGCGGCGAGTTGGCCCTGCCACTCGCCGCGCACACGCTCGCCTTCCGTATAGTAGTTCTCCCTGGCGTTGGCGAACTCTTCTTTGTGGTACGCCTGCGCCTGGCCAGAGCTGATGGGTTTGGACAGAGTAATCATCACTTCACTCGAAGAACGGATGCCGCTCGGCCTCCTGAGGCTTTCTCGATGGTGCGGCTTCGACTGCTACTTCCTTCGGCTGTGATTGGACGCTCGCCGGCACCGGCTGGGCAGCCGGCTTTGTCGGCGGCGCACTCTGCGCCCGCTTGCGCTCGACGAACCGCTCCGCGCGTTCCTTCGGCTGCCAACGCGGGAAGCGCATCCGCACGATGAGATTTCCATGTTGCAGATACCCATCGAACGGATCGAGCGCGCCCATTTGAGCCGCCGTTACAAGCGGCTCGCGCGTGATCTCTCCGCGCAGGCTTCGCGCGTTCTTCGGATGGAAATAGTCCTTGGGTCCCTGCTTCCTGCGAAACCGCTCGATCTCCCGCTCACCGATGGTCCTGGAGATCCATTCCGCTGTCTTCCGCTCGCTGCTTTTCAGGTAAATCTTCGTCGCCGGTAGACTCAACAGCGCATCGGTTTCCGGGCCGTACGCCGCTTCGACCTGCGCCTTATTGGGCACGCCCAGCACTACCGGATGATGCGCGCCCCGGCGCTCCATCACCGCCGCTGTCAACTGCGGCAGACGTTGCAGGCTCCCCAGCTCTTCCAGCACGAACCAGGTCTTGCGCCCCGTGCTCGCGCCCTCGTTTATCAGCCGCAAGGCCAACAGGTCCAGCCACAGGCTCAGCAGCGGACGCAGACGCTCCCGCGTAGTCACCTTCGACGTAACGAACACCGAGCCCTTGCGCGTCTTCGACCATTCCAGGGTGCTCCAGCGCCGCTCCGTTTCACTCTCTTTGGGCAGCAGCCTGAACGCATCCGCCGCTGCCTTCAGCGCGCCTAAAGCCGCGCTCCGCTGGCCCGGCGCGTGCGTTCCGTTGACCGCCTGCCCCTCGATCCCGCGCACTCTTTTGTCGATCTCCTCGCCCCGGCTCATCCAGTGCGCCAGCTCCTCCGGCGTGGGCTTGAGATTCAACAAGTGCGTGAAGATTTTCCGCGCTGCCTGATTCGCATCCGGGAATAACGAGGCGGCTAAGGAAAAAGCCTCTGCCTCGTGCGGCACTTCGTCGCACGGATTCCAGTAAGGGCAGCGCGCATCCAAGGGATTCAGCAGCACGTCGCCCCGCTGCGGCTCATAAAACTCGGCCAGGTATTCCATCGCCGGGTCGTACACGACGGCTGCTTCTCCGCGCTCGCGCGCCAGTGTAAGCATCTGCCGGATCGCCTCGCCCTTGCCCGCATCCGAGTCGCCCGCGATGAGGAAGCTCATCGCCTCCCGGTCGCGCGGGATGCGCACCCACCCGCTTTCTTTGTTGTGGAACCTCCTCTCCGCCCAGCTCCGGTTTTCATTCGTGAACGCGACCCCATCCGGCAGGTACAGCATCAGCTTCTTCGACCGGCCCAGCCTGGTATTGAACTCCGCCGCCGTGACCAGCTCAAGGCCGCTCAAATGCCGCCCGTGTTTCAACTCCAAGGCTCGCGTCCGGTCCTTCGGAACCGTCACGAACAGGCCCAGGAGGAAGACCGCCAGCGACAGATAGAAGGGCCTCTCGGCATAGCTCCACAAGTCCCCGTTCCGGTACACCCAGCGGCGCAGCACGCCGTGCAGGCCCCGGTCGTTGTACACGGCCGCCCGCCATTCGAGACGCGAGAGGCCATG
>JASHQH010000033.1 GCA_030037635.1 Acidobacteriaceae bacterium | reverse complement strand
TTCGCTCACGTCGAGCCGGTAATCGAGCTGGCCGTGAATCACCAACGTGGGCGTGTGGAAGTTTTTGGCGTAGAGCGAGGGCGACCACTTGCGGAAGGGATCTTCGCTGTCGGGCTTGCCGTAGTAGTCCCAGGGATGACCGCGGAACTCCCAGATGTTGAACCAGTCTTCTTCGGTCGATCCGAAGGCCGACTCGGCGTCGAACATGCCGTCGTGGCTCACGATGCACTTAAAGCGGTTGGTATGGCCCAGCACCCAGTTGGCCATGTAGCCGCCGTAGCTGGCGCCGAGCGCACACTCGCGGTCCTTGTCGATGAAGCTGTAGTGCTGTTCGGCGTAGTCGAGGCCCTGCATCAGATCAGTGAACGGCTTGCCGCCCCAGTCGCCGTTGATGGCGTCGACAAAGGCCTGGCCGTAACCGGTTGAGCCGCGGAAGTTGATCATGACGACAACGTAGCCGTTGGCGGCGAACAGCTCGGCGTTCCAGCGATAGCTCCAGTCGTCGCCCCAGGCGCCTTGCGGCCCTCCGTGAATGAGGAACTTGACTGGATATTTTTTGTTGGGGTCGAAGCCCGGCGGGCGGATGAGGAAGCCCTGGACTTTGACACCGCCGGAGGCGGTGAACCAGAAGGATTCCATCTTGGGCAGGTCGAGTTGAGCGAGGAGGGCGTCGTTGAGGTGGGTGATTTCCGATGATTTCGTCATGAAGTTCGTGATGAAGCCGCCCGGTTTGCCGTCTTTCGGCGGGTACGACCCCTGCTCAATTGTGTTCTCAATCCTAGACACCTCACTCGGTCGACGGACGGTCATTCCAGTCGCCAAAACGGCTTCCCGGTTCGGCAGCGGATGTATGTCAGACCACTCGAAGTGATCCTGAACCACCTCGCCATTTTCTTCCATCGGATTGTAAGTATTTACGGTCCCGTCCAAACCCACTGCTTCAAGCGACGAAGCGCCATTAATCCCATAAGTGAGAAAAAGGCCGTGCGAATTCGGGAACCAAGCAAACTCGTCAACCCAGAAATCGAGCTTCGGCATCAGGTCTTTGCTTGTCTTGGCCGCCCGGTCATATATAAACAGCCGGAACTTGTCGCTTTCGTAGCCGGCGCGCTCCTGGCTGCGCCACGCCAGATATTTGCCGTCGGGCGAGTAGGCGGGCGAGAAGTTGCCGCCAGCCGATGTGCTTATCTTCACCGGCTTGGCCGCCGGATCGGTGAGGTCGAGCGTATAAATCTGCGCGCTCGTAGAAATCGCAGGCACGGGATCGGGATTCTCGGTGAAGGCCAGCTCCTTGGAGTCGGGAGAGAAATCGCAGCCGCAGCTTGAATCTTCGAGCGAGAACGGCGGCACGTCGTGCGGGTCGCCGGGATTGAGGTCGCGCAGGGCGCCGGTGTCGACCGAAACGAGAAACAGATGGCTGCGCTTTTCTCCCGTGTAGTGGTTCCAGTGCCGGTACAAGAGCTGGGTCCAGATCTGCGCCTTGACTTTGCTATCGGCCAGCGCCTTATCGCGATCTGCATTGCAGCGATTGCCAGTGGCGGAATCTGCCGTGGTGATTGCCGGACAGCCGGGATACACACCAGAAATAAAAAGCACGGAGTGCCCGTCCGGCGACCACTTGGGGCTGCCGGCCTCGGTGGCAATCGAGGTCAGCTTTTTTGCGTTGGCGGTGGCGCCGGTCGCGGCGTCGAAGTCCGCAACCCAAATCTGTTGCCCGCCTTCTCGCCCGCTGATGAACAAAATTCTCTTGCTGTCAGGCGAGAATTGTGGATCGGAATCGCCGGGCTGGGCGACGGCCAGCCGGATGGGTTCACCGCCCGCGATGGCCTGCAACCAGAGCTCCGCCGTTTTTGTGTTTTGTGCGAGATTGACCGTCGTCACGGAGTACGCCAGCCACTTGCCGTCAGGCGAGACGGCGGTTTCGCCCAGACGCTTCATGGCCATCATGTCTTCGAAGGTCATGGGGCGCCGGGCGGTAGCGGATTGCGATGGGCAAAGCGGAGAGAAAATAAGCACGGCAAGAGAGAATGCGATCGTTCGTGCTGTCCCAGTTCTCAAAATCGAGACCTGGGGCAGCCAAGGCTGATGGGACATCTTCCGCATGGAAGTCCTCACCGCGCGGAGTCTTTGACGCCTCCGCGCGAAGAGAAAGTGTACACCTGACGTGGATTCTGATGCCGGACGGAATTTCTTAAGGCAACCGCAGATCCTTCGAGCGAGTCCGCGCTGACGAGGACTCGGTCAGGATGACAGCGACGTTAAGGGGTGTGGCTATTTGTTCTCGTCGCCGGTGAGGCGGAAGGTGATGGTGCCCCAGAAGAGGCGGGCGCGCATCTGCACGGGGAGATGGCGTTCGTCGTCGGTGTACCAGACCCAGATGTTGCCCCGGTTCTTCACCACTCCTGCGTCGGCGGTGGGTTGCACGCGGAGGGTGTTGAATGTTCCCAGCGTGGTCCTGATTTCTTCGCGGCTTTCTACCTTCATGGTGACGAGGACGGTGTGCATGGCGTCGACCACGGGCAGCACGAAGTTGTGTCCCAGCGCCATGGGCTGCGACGAAGCGTAGAACACGCCGGTGAGCAGATCGGTGAGACAACCGTAGACGGGCAATTCCAGGTGCTTGCTCTGGCCGTTGACCATGTTCTTCTCGTCGAGGATGGATTTTGAGGCGGGATAGTCGACGCGGAGAGTGGAGTTGATCTGGCGGCGGCCCTCCACCGTTTGCTTATCGAAGTCGTAGGTGCAGCCGCGGGCGCGGTCGAAGTCGGACTGAAAGTTGTCGGCAACGTGAAAGAGGAGATTGATGGCGCCGCTGGTGTCGGCCGAGGCAGCGATGCGTTCGCGGTCGCCGGCCGCTTCAAAATGAATGACTGCCGTGCCGGCGGGAAAAACTCTCCAGTCGACGGTGTAGGTGAGCGTTTGTTTCTGCGGAAAGATAAAGCCGGGCCGCGGTGGAGCGAGTGGGACCGTCTGCTGGGCGTGTGACGCGGCCGCAACCATGAGGCCGCACAACAGGGTGACTGCCTTCCTGCGCGTCTTCAATTTTTGGCACGGCTCCTTGTGAAATGGCCTGACTCTTCTGGTTGGACTTTGCGAACGCGAAAACTGCTCACCGGCTCCGGTGCAGAATGATCTGGAGCACCGGGCGCAGAAGAAGCAGGCTCAGGTACAGCAGTGCGGCCCCTAATGCTGCATTGTACTCGCGGTGTTTGCGATAAAGGGCGAGGGAAAAGGCGCCATTCGACGCGGAGGTAACTGCTTGGGAAACGTCTGACAAGTGCTTCGCGTGCTCAGGTTTCCAGGGCGTGAGCCGGGGCAGGAACCGGGGCACGTGGCGGCCATAATCATTGAATTGAGGGAAGGTGGCGCGCAGGAAGCGCTCCTCGGCGGCGATCACCGGAATGTAGATGGCCGCGAAGTCAGCGGCAAGCAGGAGCGCCACCAGCCAACTCATAAGCGCGAGCGCAAAGCCAGCCGCCATCAGCATCGATCCGAGATAGAGCGGATTGCGCGTGTAGGCGTAGGGGCCGGTGACGGTGAGTTCGCGATTCTTTTCCACTGTGCCCGATGCACCAGCGCGCAAAGCGAGGCCGGAAAGGACGAGAACGAGGCTCCACGCGATGGCGGCGGGGTGGGATGGACGCGTGGCGGCGAGGTAGAGATAGACGGCCGCGAGGACGAAACCGAGAGGCACGCGAATGCGTCGCGCAACCCTCTGCCACCACTGCGTGGGGCGGAGTTTTGGAGGAGGGGAGTGCGGGATCATAGAGTGCGCTCCTCGGCCAGCAGTTCGGCGGCGGCCGCGAGCACGCCGTCTGGCGCGATGGTGAGCAGGCCGGCTTCAGGCGCGGAGCGGCGCGAGTGGTCACGGCGGCTCTCGGGACTGCGCAGGACGCGGGCGCGGGTGCCGAAGGGACCGTTGCGGCTGGGATCGGTGGGGCCGTAGATGCCGACGACAGGACGGCCGAGCGCGCTGGCCAGATGAAGCGGGCCCGTGTCGCCGCCAATGCACAGTGCGACGCGGCGCGTGAGGGCGATCAACTGCGGTAGCGTCGCGCTGACGGGAATTGCAGCGCCGCCGGAGGCGATGGTTTCGGCGAGCGACTGTTCGCCGGGACCGGCATTGACGAGGATGCGGAGGCCACGCTCGGCGAGACCCCGAGCAACCTGGGCGTAACGCTCGGGCGGCCAGCGCTTGGCGCCCCAGCCGGCTCCGGGAGTGATGAGGGTAATAGGGCGGAAATCGCCGGGGAATGTGGTGGCGAGCCAGTCGCTGCACCAGCTTTCGGCGGCGGGATCGAGGGGGAGCAGTGGATCGGCGGCGATGAGATCGTCGCCCGCGACGGCACGGGCAAGCTCCACATCCTGCTCAATAACGTGTGCGCCGTGCGTGGCTACGCGCTGAGTAAAGAACCATTGCGCCGGCCACTCGCGGGGCCTGGCTTCGCCGATCAGGCGCGGGCAGCCGCTCATGCGGGCGATGGCGGCCGAGCGCAATGCACCCTGGAGATCGAGAGCCACATGATATTGTGCCGCGCGCAACTCGCGGCGCAGGGACCTGATCTCGCCGACGGTCGTGTTGCTGAGCGGGCGGCGCTTCCACTCGCGCATGGGAGCGAAGTGCACGCGGTTGACGAGCGGCATGAGCGACCCGTGCGGGGTGGGCTCATCGCCGCATCCCGATGACGGCGCATGGTTCGCTTGGTCCGTTGGTCCCTCGGTCCCTGCTCGTAACAGCGGCAGCCAACGTGGCTCGACAACCCAGCCAATCGTCCAGCCGGGGTGAGCAACGCGCAGAGCCGTGACGGCGGGGAGCGCGTGCAGGATGTCGCCCATGGCGCCCATGCGGACCACGAGCAGGCGGAAGTTGGACTGTGCTTGCAAAGAATGATTTTCGCACAGCGGGTTTAGCGGCGTTCGCGGAGTTTGCGGGGTTAGCGGCGTTGGCTGGGCATCGCGACGTGAGGGATGGGAATCGAAGCGAAGATGGAATCGCTTCCGCCGCGGCAGGCGAGCATCGAGCATCCCTTTCTACTGCCGCAGGAACGGCTCAAGCTGGTGGAGGGCGGCTGTCATGCCAGCGCTGTCGCTGTTCTGCAGCGCGGTAAATAGCGCAATCCACGAAGAACGTCCCTTTGCGAACGCAGGTGAGTTGGAGAGGAAGAACGTGGTTGAGGCAACTCCCCAAAGGTGGCCGGGATGCGTAATAGGGTGCGTCAGCAGCGTTTTTTCTGTTGCCAGGGCTGCGCCCATGTTTCCCGCAGCCCACTCGCATGCGAACTGGAGAGTGTCTCGAACCGTGCCTTGGTAGGACGTCACCGAGCTGCCGGTCATATCGTGAGCCTGCTGGATGCAGGACCCAAAACGGCCCGCTCCCAGGTCAGCCATGATGAGATAGGCGCGGACCTCGGTCCAGTCTTCCGGATCGTCGGCCTCTGTGAGAACTCCCTTGGCATTCTCGTATGCCTGCATCGCCTGATCAAACAGGGCAGCAGACTTTTCGGCGGGGACGCGGTCAGCTTCAGCCATCAACCCAAGCCCCAGATCTTCCTGCGTCTGCGCCCAGGACTGGGGCGTACTGGCTTTGGTGAAAACCCCGAGCGCGTTCTGGTCGCACTGCACCGCTTCATCCAGCAGCGCCAGCGCCTTGTCGCCGGTCGCGGACTCGCCCTCGTCTCTGAATGCAATGCCGAGGTTGAATTGCGTGCTTGCCCAATCCTGAGGCAGATCGGCCCGAGTATAGACTTTGAGCGCGTCGTTATAAGCCTCGACCGCCTGATCGAGCAAGTCTTCTTTCTTTTCTCCTCCCGCGTCATCGGCTTCAGCCCTTCGAGAAATTGCAATATTGCTCTCGGTCTCAGCCCATGCCTCAGGCACATTCGCTTGCGTGAAGACCTGCATTGCGCGCTGGTAAGCTTGCACCGCCTGATCGAGCAACGCAACCGCTGCCGCTCCGCCGGCACTTTGTCCCTGCTCCCTCAGGGCGTTCCCTAAATTGCCCTGCGTCCTGGCCCAGTCCTGGGGTAGATCGCCCTCAGTGTAGACCTCAAGCGCTTTCTGGTAGGCTTCCACCGCTCTGGCGAGATAAGCGCTGCTCGTGTCCCCTGTGGTGCGCGCTCCCTCGAACGCGAGCGTGCTGCCGAGATTACTCTCCGTCTGCGCCCAAGCCTGCGGGGTCGCGGACTTGGTTCGCACCTGAAGCGCATTCTGAAAGGCCTCTACGGATTGCTCGAACAGAGGCATGGCCTTTTCATCACCTTGCTCTCCTGCTTCGTCCCGTAATGCAAGGCCAAGGTTGTTTTGCGCCTGGGACCACTGCGAGGGAAACGCAGATCGCGTCTGCACTTCCATCGCGCTTTGATATGCCTTCACCGCCTGGTCGAACAAGGTCACCGCCTTGTCGCCCGTGGCGCGCCTGCCTTCCTCCCATAGAGCAATTCCCAGATTGTCTTGCGTTCCGGCCCAATACTGAGGCAGATCGGCCTTGGTCCGGACTTCAAGCGCGCTGCGGCACGCCGCAACAGCCTGGTCAAGCAAGGCCAGTGCCTTGGCGCCTGTAGCGCGCTCGCCCTGGTTAGAAAGAGCACTACAGAGGTACTGCTGGGTCTGCGCCCATTCTCTGGGAAATTCAGATTTTGTGCGCACTTCCAGAGCGCCTTGGTAGGCCCGGATGGCCTCATCAAATAAACCCATCATCTTGTCGCCCGTGGTGCGTTCGCCCTCACGGGATAACGCCGCGCCCAGGTTCGTTTGCGCGTCCGCCCAACCCTGGCGGTCGCCGAGTCCTGTATATTCACCCGCGAGCAACTGAAAATCCGCCGCGCATTTAGCCAGCAGCGGAACGCTCTGACCGGCTGCTGCGACCTCGGCTTCGTGTCCGCGCGCAGTCGCCGCATTGGAAATTGCCTTCAGCACGAGCTCGTGGAAGCCCTTGTCATCGGGATGTTTCTTGTATTCCGTCTGGGCGATAGCGACTGCATTTTCGAGTGATTGCGTGGCTTCGTGGTACTTCAGGTCCAACTGGTCTGCGCCTGCGGCCTGTTGGCTGTGGTCGAGCAACTGAACGAGCCAGCTCCGCTCCTTGTCGAGCAGCGCCTGCTGTGCCGCCTGAAGAGCCCTGACCTGTGTCTCCAGCGCCTGCTCCTGTGCATCCGCGGCGTTCAGCGCCTGACGGTCAGCATCGCCTGCCTGGGTAAATAGTTGTGCGGCTGCGCCGTAATGACTGAGGGCCATTTCCGCCAGGGCTTTCTGTTCCGCAGTGGCCTGACCGGATTGCTTCTCGATTCCATCGGCCCACTGCTGCACCTCCTGGTCCACCTGCACGGAGGTAAAACCGTTGGCCTCCGCCCACTCGGCAATGGCAGATCCAAGGGCGGCGGCTTTCTGCTGCGTACCCGCCTGGCTCTGCTTCAAGGCAGCGACCTGCCTTTGCAAGCCGTTGATGGCGAGCGACTCGCGGTGCAGCATGGCCTGAATCTGGGCTGGTCCGAGCAGAGCGGGCGAGCCCTTGGGGAGCAGCCTGATGGCGATGTTGGCAGTTAATCCGCTTAGCTCTCCGCCAGCGGGTTCGAAGATGACGAGATCGCCCGCGCTGAGGATTTCAAGGTGGGGATCGCCCTGTTGACCGGTGTCGGTGGAGACTTGCAGGAGCGCCTGTCCCTGTGAGTTGGTGACGCCGCGACCGGCGGTCACATTCTGAAACATGACGGAGACGCTGACGGCTTTCACCGGCTGTGGCGGCTGGGGCAGCGCGTTGACCACGACCACTGTGACTTGCTGGGGTGGGGGCTTCTGTGCGAGCACGGACAGGGCAGGGCTGCTTACACAAAGAACGGCAGCGATCAGAGATTGTGGCGTGAACCTCACCGCGACCTCGGGGGATTCTATGAAGCTTGACCAAGAGAGTAGCACGGAATCGCGGGACCGGCGCAGGGAGCCGCGCATTAAGAGGAGGGGGGCGATGACGTCCTTTCGCATAGAGCGCGAAAGGATGGGTGCGCCCACAGGAAGCCGGAGTTCGAAAGCGGGGTGCTCCCCCTACGCGAACCGGAAAAACAAAAACCCGGTTACGATGGGGCGACTCGCGAGCAGGCGATCAGGTACAGGGCGGCTTGGCCAGGTCCATATTCCATGGCTTGTCGGTGGGGACCTGGAGGGGCTGCTCCGGGCAGTAGCCGGCGATGCGAAAGCGCACCTCGACAGTCGCGGGCTGCGGCGCCGGCACAAGCACAACGAAGTTGCCCAGCGCGTTGGTCTGCGTGGTTCCCTCGATCTGGTCGGGCGTCTTATAGACGTCGACTTCGACTCCTGCGATGGGCAGGCTGGTCAGGCGGTCGGTGACTTCACCCTTGAATTCCCACGGTGGGGGCGGCGGAGGATGCAGGATACGCCAGACCGCCACGCCGATCACGATGGTGGCGACCGCGGCGAGCGCGACCTGCAATTTCTGGCGGCGTGCAACGGGCCAACCCAGTGCGGGCTTGAGTCGCGCGGCGACCTGGGCGGGATCGGCGACGGGGATGCCTTGAATCTCGAGCATCTGCGGCAGAGGCGTGGTGTCGAGCAGCCAGGGAAGCACGGGCTTGTTCAAGGCCTCGGCGCGCGAGTACTCGAAAGTGATGAATTCGTGGCCGAGGACGTTCTTTGACCAGCACAGGACGAGGGTGCGCGAGGCGCGGATGGAGCGTTCGAGGCGGCGCTTCCACTGCTCGCCAGGGTCGATGGATTCGGTATCGAAGAAGACGCGATAGCCGAGCTTGCGCAACTCGTCGCGGAGCGGGGCTACGCGTTCGGTGTCGGCGCGGGAGTAGCTGAGGAAGACGTCGTATTTGGCCATCGCTTTTCGAAACTATTGTTGCATCTTGAGCTCAGAGTTGTGCAAGATCGCGCCCCCACCCTAACCGGAAAAACAGCGGCCCGGTCAGGGTGGGGCGCCCGCGGATTCAGCCCAGAAGTTGAGGGTTGTGCGCGGTGCCGTCGTTGCGAGTGGTGGTCTTGTAGAGCTCGTATTTGCCATTTTCGGCCGCGGCGCGGGTGCGGTCGAGGATGCCGGCGACTTCGGCTTGCGAAAGCGGCCTGAAGGTACGCACCGCTTCCAACGCCTGATCGAGAACCTGCTGGCTGTCAATGCCGGTGATCTGTACGGCGATGGGTAGATTGAGGCAATAGTGCAAGGCCTCAATGGGCTTGACGGTGTTGCTGTTCAGGATGTCGTGATCGCCGAAGCATTTCATGCCGAGAGGCGCAATGCCTTCGCGTGTAAGCACGGGCAGCACCTCGCGGGCGAAGCTGCGGAAGTGCGCGTCCATGACGTTGAGCGGCATCTGCACGGTGTCGAAGCGGAAGTTGTGCTTGCGCGCCATGTCGAGCATGCGCAGGTGAACATAGGGATCCTTGTGGCCGGTGAAGCCGATGAAGCGCACCTTGCCGGCCTGGCGGGCGGCGAGCATGGCCTCCATGGCGCCGCCTTCGGCAAAGATGCGGTCGGGATCTTCGAGGCGGATGACCTCGTGGAACTGCATGAGGTCGACGTGATCGGTTCCGAGGCGCTGCAGTGATTCGTCGATCTGCTGCGCGGCGGCGGCGCGGGTGCGGCCGTCGATTTTGGTCATGAGGAAAACCTTGTTGCGGTAGCCGCCGGCGAGGGCCTTACCCATGCGGACTTCGCTTTCGCCGTTGTTGTAGTCCCAGCAGTTGTCCATGAACGTGATGCCGCGGTCAACGGCCTGGCGCAGGAGCTGAATCCCGTCCAGCTCGCCGAGGGTGGGCCTGCCGAGGTGAAATCCGCCGAAGCCGATGGCCGAGACGCGCACGCCGGTGCGTCCGAGCGGGCGGTAGATCATGCCGTCGTGTTGGGGCGTGGATTGGGCGCGAAGCGCGGAGGTGAGGAACTGCCGGGCAGCGACGGCTCCGGCGGCGGTTTTGACGAATGCGCGGCGGTTGACGGTAGGGCGGCCGGAATCGGCGGGATCGGAGGGGGGCACGGGGAGTCTCCTCATTCCCAATTGTAGGGAAAATGCCCCGGCCGCTGCAGCGATTCAAGCTTGCGCGCTGTACCACAGCTTTCTTTGGATCGAGACTCATGAAGAACTTCCATGGGCAAGCCGAGAATGCGATCGCGCCATTTGAAGGTGACAGTTCGAAGCTTTCCGGCGTTGGCCTTCGCCCGTCACCGCTGAAAGAGGTCGATGGGCTGGGTGAAGTCGGTGACGCGGATGGCTGGGGCGAGCGAGGGGTACTGGCGCTGGAGCGCGAGAAACATCTGCCAGGCGATGCGGCGGTAACTGAAGTGGCCCGCCGGCGCGGAACGGAGCTCGATGATGTATTGCGCTTCAGCAAAGTCCATTTTGAAGAGCGAGCGGATGCGCGTGGCGAGGGGCAAAACGTAGGCGGCAGATTGCTCAGCTTCGGGGGCGAGCGAAGCGGCAATGGCGGCAGCGGCGTGGTGAGCGGACTCGACCGCAGCGCGGTAGGGAGCGAGCACACCGGCGGCGGCGAGGATGTCGAAATCGTTATCTGGGCCGGCAGGCAGGTCGCCGGAGCCGGGGGTTTCGTAGCCGTGGCTCGCGGTAAAACCCTGAATGATCTGGGTGCAGCGGCGATGGCGGTGCATGTCGCGGAAGCCGCCGATGTCCATGAGGATGTCGAAGCGGAGGGCGGCGCCGACATGAAAGGCGCGGAGAGCTTCGTCGTGGCGGCCGCGGTGCTTCAGCCCCAGCTCCATGAGTTCCAAAACCTGGGAGCCCGGGAGACCGGCGACGAGGTCGCGGATCTGGCGATAGGGGCGGTGACTGGCGGAGTAGAGAAGCGTGGCGGCAATTTCGACTTCGATGGCTTCGGTGCACTCAACGAGGTCGACGCGAGGCGAGGGTACGGCGGGCAAGTCCTTCAGAATTTCAGCGGCGGCCTGTGCGAGTTCAGCGCTTGACTGTACGAGGTAGGGGTTGGGTTGCGCGTATTTGACGAGGGTGGGCGCGGTGCGGATGTCGCGAGTGAAGAGCGTGGCGGCTTCAGCGGCGAGAGGAGCAGCTTCGCCACCGGCTGCGGCAAGCTTGTCGATAAAGGCCTGGGCAGAGGCCGCGTTGATGTTCCAGGCGGGGGTGGTGGCAGCGTCGCGGAGCTTTTCGCCCAGCAGGCGGATTTCGGCGGCGGGGTGGGAAAGCAGGCGGGAGACCTGGGTTTCGAGAGTACGGGCGCTGACGATCTGGCCGAGCGATGTGTTGGTGGCCAGGGGTAAGAGGTAGCGGGCGACGTCGAAGGCGCGGGCGCGCAGAGTGCGCTCGTAAGTCTCGGGTTTGAGCGATTCAGGGCGCGGGACGCGGGAGCGGAGCAGGTCGAGGACGGCGGCGGCGACTCCCTGGTAGGAGGTGAAGAGGTTGTCGATGGTTTGGGAATACAGATGGGCAGAGGCCAGATCTTGACCAAAATCAGGGAGATACCAGCCGGACTCGAGGAAATTCTGGTAGCGGGTGGAGCGCTCCTGGCCGTCCCAACGCGGTTCGTCAACGAGAGCGATGGCGGCCAGGAGGCTGAGGCGCTCGACGGCGAAGGCGATATGAGCGAGGTCGGCGATGGAGCGGTGACCGTATTGAAAATAAAAGGTGTTGAGAAACTGCTCAGCGCGCTGTGAGCTGATTTCGGCCAGGGACTGGCGCATGGAGAGCGCGGAGCGGGAGTACTTGGCCATGGCGAAGGCGAGGATTTCGGGGTCGGCGCCGTGGACGGCGAAGACTTCAGTCTGGTTACGTGCGCCGGGATGAGACAAAGATTCGCTGGACATAAGGATGGTCTCGCGGACAGAATACGGCATGAGGGAGCACCCGCGCGTTCGGTCAGCGGTGTCCCCCACCCGGGTGACGAAGACGCCTGAGCCTAAGCTCACAGCAGAGCGAGAGCCCCCGGACGCACGGGAGTAGCCATGCGGGAGTTTTTGGTGCGAACGTCGCACAAACCGCGGCCTTTGCCGGCGGGCCGCTGGGCAATGACCCAGCGCTGGAACGATCTGCTGTTAGCGCATTGGCCGATTGCGGCGGAGGCCATTCAGGCGCTGCTGCCGGAGTGGCTGGATGCGGACACTTATCAGGGGTCAGCGTGGCTGGGGGCGGTGCCATTCTGGCTGGACCGTCTCAAAATCCGCGGCGTCCCGCCGATCCCGGGGATGCGCCGCTTTCCTGATCTGAATTTACGCACCTACGTAAGGGACCGGTTTACGGGAACGCCGGGCTTCTACTGTTTTTCAATTGATTCGAGCAATCTGCTTGCGGTGGCCATGGCGCACGCGGTGTATCACCTGCCGTATCGCCTGGCAGAGATGCACCTGGAGCCGCGATCGGAGCGGGAGTTTGCGTTTTACAGCCGGCGGCGGCTTTCGCGGCCTGAGGTCATCTTCAAAGCGCGCTATCGGGGACTGGGACCGACGCACAAGACGGTGGAAGTGCGACCGGGCTCGTTTGAGTATTTCGCGACGGAGCGGCCGTGCGTTTTCAGCACCAACCGCAGGGGCGAGCCGATCCGCGCCAATTTGCATCACGTGCCCTGGCCGCTGGAAGAAGCGGAGGCCGAGATCGAGCGCAACGATCTGGCCACTTCAGTGGGCCTGGCGCTGCCCGACCGCAAGCCGGTGCTGCACTACTCGCGGCGGCTGGCGGTGTATGTGTGGCCCGCGGAGCTGGTGCGGCCTGCACTGGCAGGCCGGCCGGTGACGGTGGCGGCAACGCCGTCGTAGAAGCTGCAATCAGCTATTAGCTCCATTGTGCTGCAGCTCGATTCCTCAACGGAACCGATGGAAAGCGGCGTGCGCCGCCCGTTTATAATCGGCGGGGGAAGGCGCTGCTGGAGCGAAGAATCGCGCCACGAGAGGTCAAGGGAACGATGGGAGATTTGCAGGGAAGGATTGCGCTGGTGACGGGCGGCGCGCAGGGGATCGGGCGCGCGATTGCCGAGGAGTTGGCCGCGGCCGGAGCAGTGCTGGTGCTGGCCGACGTGAACGAAGCCAAGCTGGCGGAGACGGTGAGCGAGTTAAAAGCGCAGGGGATCGACGCGACCGCGTTCACCATCAACGTGGCCAGCGAGGAGTCAATTGAGGCAGGCGCGAAAGCAGTGTTGGAGAAGTTCAGCAAGGTGGAGATCCTGGTGAACAACGCCGGCATCACGCGCGACAACCTGATGCTGCGCATGAAGCCCGCGGATTGGAACCTGGTGCTGAGCATCAACCTGACGGGGGCCTTTCTGCTGACGCAGGCGCTGCTGAGCCCGATGCTGAAGAACCGCTGGGGACGCATTGTGAGCATTGCCAGCGTGGTGGGGCGCGCGGGACAGGCGGGGCAGGTGAATTACGCGGCGTCGAAGGCGGGAATCATCGGATTTACGAAATCGCTGGCGCGGGAAGTGGCGTCGCGGGGCATTACGGTAAACGCCGTGGCGCCGGGATATATTGAGACGCCGATGACGGCGGTGCTGAGCGAGGAAGTGACCAAGGCCATGCTGGCGACCATTCCGCTGGGGCGGCGGGGTACGCCCAAGGACGTGGCGCAGGCCGTGAAGTTTCTGGCTTCGGATGCCGCATCCTATATTACCGGTCACGTGCTGGACGTAAACGGCGGCATGTTTATGGGGTGAAGAAACAGGGATCAGGGAATTGGGATTAGGGATAGAAAACAGTCAAGAGCCAGTTGCCATCACCGTAGGGCCGGGCCCGGCTCGCCACGCTTCTACCGTTCTTTGTTCCCTACTCCCTCTGTTTAAGCCGCGCCCCTGTTAGAAGGCCGTTCAAAGAGGATTCGCCGGACGCTGCCTAATCCTTGTTCTCTGTTGCCTGCTCGTTCATCCCTGCTCCCTGTCTTTCTCAAGTTTTTGTGCATTCGGCCGATAAACGCGTGGGAAGGTGCGCATGGCGGTAGCAGCCCGATGGCCGGATTGTGTCCTGGCGCGCTCGGCGGAAGGCGCGCTGGCGGCGCGCTATGTGGCCCGCCAGCCCATCCTGGATCTGCACGGCAAGGTGCACGGGTATGAGCTGCTCTTTCGCGACGGCCCCGAGGCGATGTTCCGCGGCGACGGCGACCTGGCCACGCGCACCATGATCGACAATACGGTGCTCTTCGGCCTGGGAAGACTGACCGGCAACTTGCCTGCCTTTATCAACTGCACCGAGGAGGCCTTGACCGGGCAGTTTGTGCACGTGCTGCCGGCTAGCATGACCGTGCTCGAGATTCTCGAAACTATCGACCCCTCTCCTGCTTTGATGGGCGCATGCCGCCACCTGAAGGCGTGGGGATTCCGGATCGCGCTGGACGATTTTACGTGGAAGCCCGGCATGGAGCCGCTGGTGGAAATCGCTGACTACATCAAGGTGGATTTCGCGGCCAGCAATCGGCAGGAGCGGCTGCGATTACTAGACAGGCTGCGCGGTGCGACGGTGGCTCTGGTGGCAGAGAAGATTGAAACGCAGGAGGAGTACCGGGAGGCGGTGAAGGAGGGATTCACGCTGATGCAGGGATATCACTTCTGCCGCCCGATACTGCTGGAGAACCACAAGATCCCTGCCAACCGGCTTTCGCACGTGGAGATTCTCCGCCTTCTGCAGGACGAGAAGTTCGACCTGCATGAGCTGGCGCGCCTGGTAAAGCGCGATGCTTCGCTCACCTACCGCTTGCTGCGACTGATCAACTCGCCGGTCAGTGCGATACGGCAGGAGGTGCGCTCAGTGGAGACAGCTCTGCTCGCGGTGGGCGAACAGTCTTTCCGGCGCCTGGCGACACTGGCCATCACCAGCGAGCTGAACGCCGGCCAGCCCATGGAGTTGCTGCGCATGGCCTTTGTGCGGGCGCGCTTTTGCGAACTGGCCGCGCCATTTTGCGAACTCAGCCACACCGAGCAATATCTGCTGGGGTTATTGAGCCTGTTGCCCGCCATGCTGCGCCTGCCCATGAACGAGATGGTGCAGTTGCTCCCGCTGCGGGACGAAATCCGCAAGGCCCTCGACGGCAAGAAGGTGCCGGAACGCGCACTGCTCTGCTGGCTGGAGGGCCACGAACGGGGCGATTGGACGGCCTGCGACATGGTGGTGGAAATGCAAGGGCTGAACACCAGCGATCTGCTGCTTTGCTACGAAGAGGCGTTGCAGTGGGCCGAAGGTGCGCTGCATTTTGCGTAAATGCGGAGTTAGCGGGGTGAGCGGAGCTAAACGCTACAGCCAGCGCAGCAGAACGAGGAAGGACCTCTCCACCGAAAACCCAGGAGTCACACCCTGAGAGGGAGTCTTTCCCTGTTCTCTGCCTCAGCGCATTCTAGGATTCACGAAGCGGAAAACGACGTCAGTAAGAAAATTCACCAGGACATAGGTGAGCCCGATCGAGAGCAGGCAGCCCTGCACCAGGGCGTAGTCGCGGTTGGAGATGGCGCTCACGGTGAGCCGACCCAGCCCCGGCCAACTGAAGATGGTCTCCGTGACGATGGCGCCGGCCAGCAGCGCTCCAAATTGCAGGCCGATGACGGTGATGATAGGGACCAAAGCATTGGGTAGTGCGTGGCGCCACAAGACGGCTCTCTCGCTCAACCCCTTGGCGCGAGCGGTGCGGATATAGTCCTGCCCCAGTTCCTCAAGCATGGCGGTGCGCACCATGCGGGTAAGGATGGCGGCCAGTGAAGCACCCATGGTGACGGCGGGGAGCACCAGGTAATGCCAGTCGATCGCGGTCGACCCGCCGGAGTTGGCGCCGGCAACGGGCAGCCAGCCGAGGGCGATAGAAAAGACGAGAATCAGCACCGGCCCCAGCGCGATTCCGGGCACGGAGAGCCCGAAGAGCGAGACCACGGAGAGCAGATGGTCGACCCATCGGCCGCGGCGCACCGCGGCCAGAACGCCTGCGGGCAGCGCCAGCAAAATGCCGAACAGCAGTGCGGCCAGCGTGAGTGCGAGGGTGTAGGGATAGCGTTGCGCGATCAGGTGAGCCACCGTATCGTGGAGCCGGATGGAGGTGCCCAGATCGCCGTGCAGGACCCCTACCCAGTAATGGACGTACTGGGTGCCAAGGGGCCGATCGAGGCCGAGCTGGTGGCGCAAGGCATCGAGGTCGGCGGGTGAGGCGCTCTCGCCCAGAATCAACTGGACGGGGTCGCCGGGAACCAGGTGAATGAGCAGAAACACGAGCGAAACCACCAGCCAGACGACGGGCAGCGTAAGCGCGAGGCGGGTGAGGGTCTGCTTCATGGAACAGCGAACAGTGGTCAGCGGTCAGTGGTCAGTTCGTTATGCGGACTGTTGCTGAGTTGATTCCGATTATAAGTGGGAGGCGGCAAGGCGAAAGGCGCGAGCTTGAGGTTGGCGATGGTTCAAGCGCTGGCGGTTTCGCGCACGTTCTGCTCGGCATAGAGGGGGTCGGCCTCAGCGAGGCGAAGCAGGCGGTGGAGGTAGGCGCGTGAGATGGAGAGGCTGCGGGCAGCAAGAGTCTTGTTGCCGTTGTTTTCGCGGACAGCGGCGACGGCGAGCTTGATCTTGTAATCGCGGAGCTGGCGCTCGAACGAGCCCGCGGGGTTGTAATCGGCAATGTTGACGACCTCGTCGAACGGGATCGCTTCGTCCTCCTGATCCTGCGGCTTGAGGCTCAGGTCCTCGGCGCGGACATGACGGCCGGGAGCGAGAATGATGGCTCGCTGCATCACGTTCTCGAGTTCACGTACGTTGCCGGGCCAGGAGTTGCTCTGCAGCGCCTCAAGGGCGTCACGCTCGATGTCTTCCATGGGTTTCTGGAAGACGCCGGCGTAGTGGCGCATAAAGTGGCGCGCGATGAGCGGAATATCCTCGGGGCGCTCGCGAAGCGGGGGCGACTCGATACGCATGACATTGATGCGGTAGTAGAGGTCCTGCCGGAACTTGCCCTCGGCCACGAGCTTGGCCAGATCCTGGTGCGTGGCGAAGATGAGACGGGCGCGCAGGGGGATGAGCTTGCTCGAGCCCAGGCGGCTGAACTCCATTTGCTGCAGAACGCGCAGCAGCTTGACCTGGGTAAAGAGGCTCAGGTCACCGATCTCATCAAGGAAGAGGGTGCCGTCGGCAGCCTGTTCGAAATAACCTTCACGGGCGCCGACGGTGCCGGTAAATGCGCCCTTTTCGTGGCCGAAGAGCTCGGCTTCAATCAAAGTCTCAGGGATGGCGCCACAGGAGACTGCGACAAAGGGCCTGCTGGCGCGGGTGCCGAGATTGTGGATGGCGCGGGCGATCAGCTCTTTTCCGGTGCCGCTTTCGCCAGTGACCAGGACGGCGGCGTTGAGATTGGTGACGCTGCGCACCAGTTGATAGACGCGCTGCATGCCCAGACTGGATCCGATGATGCGGTCGCAACGGCCCGGTTCTTCAATGTGGAGCTGGACGCTAAACAGTTGTTGTTTCAGGGCAGAAGTTTCACATGCCCGGGTGAGCATGGTCTTGAGATCGCGAATCGACGGGGGGCGGCGACAGTAGCCAAATGCTCCCGAGCGCACGAGCTCGAAGGCGGTGGAACGAAGGCTGTCTTCGGCCATCAGGATGGCGGGAACATCGGAGGCGATCAGGTGGCGGACGGAGTCGATGCGCGCGGGGAGGGAATCCTCGGGAGCGTACAAATCGAGGATCATCACATCGCAGCCCCGGGCAGCAACCAGGGCGTCCATCCCTTCCCTATCCGATTCGAGCAAAACCTCGAAATCTTTACCAAGGGCAGAAGAAAGAAGTGGGTGCAGAGTACGGTCTTCTGAATACAGTCCAATTTTTGTCATGCTCGTGTAATCGTCCGACTTACTGATTCACGGTGCTGTACTCAATGATTTTGCGATGTACCTTTATGATCGACATTCGAAGGTGGGTCGCCTATTCCCCGTTGGTGCTAGAGTGGTGCGACCTTGGTCATCGTTACCGAACAATCTCATTGCAGAGGGGTTAGGCGACAGCTTTCGGGGGCAAAACGAGGCTGGGTGAGGGGAAAAGTGTATACGGCTCATGCCAGCTCGGGCCCCGGCAAGTAAACAGGCGTGTACACCCTGGGGGCCGATATCGACCAATCTCTTTGAATCCACATGAGTTGTAATTTGGATGGGCAATTGCTGAGAATCACGGCAGTCCCCCCAACACCAGGGGATAAGGAGCAGGAGTATGCACACGTTCGCCTGGTGGCCCACGGTTGTCGTTTTGAGCGTGGCCACCTTCACGGATGTACATAACCGGCGTATTCCGAACTGGCTGGTGCTTCCGTTCCTGGTGGCCGGGATCGTGGTTTCTGCGTGGTTCCGTGGCTGGCACGGCGTGGGGCAGAGCCTGGAGGGGGCGGGATTGGGCTTGTTGATCTACGGAGTTCTTTTCTGGATGGGTGGAATGGGGGCAGGCGACGTGAAGTTGTGCGCGGCAATCGGAGCCTGGATCGGCCCCATGCAGTTGTTGATTGCGCTGGTGATGACCGGGTTGGTGGGCGGATTGATGGCGCTGGCCTGGGCTCTGTTTGGAGGATTTTTCAAGGAGTTGTTTGAGCACACCGGCGATCTGGTTTTCAGTGCCAAGAAGCGCGGGGAAGCGGTGTTAAGCAACCCGCTGCGGCGCAAGATGCCGTATGCGCCCGCAATCGCGATCGGGACATTGATTTCATTCCTTGCACGCTGAAAGACGGAGTGGGAAAGATGTCGAGTTTACAGCAAACGAATTCTGGTTCAAAGGAGCCGGGAAACCCGGATCAGGATAGAAACCGCACCTCAAGGAGCAGTCGTACCGTGGCCACTAATCCTTCCCCACACGCAGTGAATTCGTACCCCGAGTCCGTTGGTTCACAACCGTTGTCCATCGCTCTGATCGGCCCCAATGAAGGGAAACGATCGGCTGCAGTGGCGGCGCTGAAGGGCTGCGGCTACAGCGAAGTGAGCGAGTTTGCCAGTTATCCGCCAGGCCTGGAAGATGCGGGCGCGATGCTCAAAGAGAAATACGATGTCGTCATCATCGACCTGGACAGCGATCCGGAGTACGCGCTTGAGCTGTTGGAAAGCATCGGCGGAAACGGCTCGGTGACGGTGATGGTGTATTCGGCAAGCGCTGACCCCGAAGTTCTAGTCCGTTGCATGCGGGCGGGAGCGCGCGAATTTCTGCCCATTCCGTTTGCGCCGGACATGCTGGCCGATGCCATGGTGCGGGCTGCGGCACGCCGGCCGCTGGGGCGGACGACAACCAAGGCAGAAGGGCGGCTGCTGGCGTTCATGGGCGCCAAAGGAGGCGCCGGGGCGACGACCCTAGCCTGCAATTTTGCCGTGGCGCTGGCACAGGAGGAGAGCCAGAAGACACTTTTGATCGACCTCGACCTGCCCCTGGGCGACGCGGCCTTGAATCTGGGGATCGCGGCTGAGTTTTCGACCATCGACGCGCTGCGGGGAGCGGAAAGGCTGGATGGCAACTTCCTGAAGCAACTTCTTGTCAAGCACAGCTCGGGGGTTTCGGTACTGGCAGCGCCAGGAAGATTTGTTCAGTACCAGGCCGGATATGAGGCCATTGACCGTCTGGTGAATGTGGCACGCCTGGATTTCGACAACGTGGTGGTGGATTTGGGATCGAGGCTGGACCTGATGACAACCGCAGCGTACAAGGATGCGACCACGGTTTACCTGGTGACGCAGGCAAGCATTCCGGAGCTGCGCAACTCAAACCGGCTGATCGGAGAATTCTTTGCCGGCCCGGTGCCGAAGCTGGAGGTTGTGATCAATCGCTTTGAATCGCGAGTGCTGGGTGGCGTGAGCGAGGAACAAATTGCCAAGGCACTTACGCGCTCAGTGGAGTGGAAGATTCCCAACGACTATGCGTCAGTGCGGAAGATGCAGATCAACGCGACGCCGCTGGTGCTGGCGGATTCGCCGATTACGCGGCAGATCCGTCAGATGGCCAAGGCCGCGATTGGAGAGAGCGGAGCGGCGGCGGCAACGCCGGCTAAGAAGAAGGGCTTCAAGTTGTTCGGATGAAGGTTTGAGCAAGAAGAATCCCCGAGATGGATGGAAGGTAACAAGTGGAGATACTGAATTTAGAAACCTACAAAGCGGAAATACATCGGACGCTGATCTCGAAACTTGATCTGGAGAAGCTGTCGCGTGTGAACTCCAGCCAGGCAAGGCAGGCGGTTTCGGGGCTGGTGAAAGAGATCATGTCGGACCAGCGGGTGCCGCTGAACTTCGACGAGCAGGAGAAGATTCACGCCGACCTGCTGGACGAGGTGTTTGGGCTGGGGCCGCTGGAGCCGTTGCTGCGGGATCCCAAGATTTCCGACATTCTGGTAAACGACAAGGACCACGTGTTCATTGAAAAGGGCGGCCTGCTCCAGAA
>JASHQH010000249.1 GCA_030037635.1 Acidobacteriaceae bacterium | reverse complement strand
TCGGGCAGCGAGGTCTGGCGCAGCTTGACGCGTGCGCCGGCCTCGTCGATCAGGTCGATGGCCTTGTCGGGCAGGAAGCGGTCCGGGATGTAGCGGTTGGAGTGCGCCACGGCGAATTCCACCGCGGCATCGGTGTAGCTGACCGCGTGGAACTTCTCGTAGCGGTCCTTGATGCCCATGATGATCTTCACCGCCTCACCTTCGTTGGGCGGGGGAACCTTCACGGCCTGGAAGCGCCGCTCCAGCGACCGATCCTTCTCAATCGACTTGCGGTATTCGGCCGGGGTGGTGGCGCCGATGCACTGAATTTCGCCGCGCGAAAGCGCCGGCTTGAGAATGTTGGCCGCGTCCAGCGAGCCTTCTGCCGATCCGGCGCCCACCAGCGTGTGCAGCTCGTCGATGAACACGATGGCGTTCTGGCTCTCCATCAGCTCTTTCATGATGGTCTTCAGCCGCTCTTCGAACTGCCCGCGGTACTTGGTGCCGGCCACGATCAGCGACAGGTCCAGCGCCAGCACGCGCTTGTCGGCAAGGAAGCTGGGCACTTCACCGTCGGCAATGCGCTGCGCCAGTCCCTCCACGATGGCCGTTTTACCCACGCCCGGCTCGCCAATGAGCACGGGGTTGTTTTTGGTGCGCCGGCACAGGATCTGCACGGCGCGCTCCAGTTCGCCTTCGCGCCCAACGAGCGGGTCAAGTTGCCCGTCCATGGCCGCCTGGGTCAGGTCGCGGCTGAACTCGGCCAACAGGCTCGACTCGCGCTGCCGCTGCTGCGGCGGCGCTTTCTCCTGCGTCACGCGCGCCAGCTCGTCGCGAATCTGCGCCAGCTTCAGCCCGCGCTCCTGCAAAATTTCCGAGGCAAAGCATTTTTCTTCGCGTAACAGGCCAAGCAGCAGGTGTTCAGTACCGATATGTTTGTGGCTCAGGCGCTCGGCCTCTTCCGCGGCGTAGGCCAGCACCCGCTTGCACTCGTTCGAAAGCGGCAGATCGACGCTGGTCGACACCTTCTCGCGGATGGTGGTGTGCGCTTCAATTTGCTTCCGGATCGACTCCACCGAGGCGTGCGAGCGCAGGAAGCGATTGGTTAACGCTTTATCCTCGCGCAACAGACCCAGCAGCAGGTGCTCGGTCTCGATATAAGGCGAGCCGAACTGGCTGGCCTCATACCGCGCGAAGAAAATCACGCGCCGTGCCTTCTCCGTATACCGTTCGAACATGATGTGCTCCCCATCCAGGCGCCCGCTGCAGTCGCCGTCCGATTCTCCGCGCCCCGTGATCGCTGGGGGCCCCGATTCCGGCTTCGGCCCTACGTCGTGCGCCCTTCCCGTTGCTTCGCCGCCGGAGGTCCCGCAAAATAGATGGCCCTCGCTCCGAACGGCTCTTTTGGATGGTGTGGGTCCGCTTCCACCTGAGCGGCCACGTCCCCGCCCAACCCGCGTCAACCGCCTGGTTTTGCTGCGGTTGACTTCCACCCGACCTGCTCCAGCCTGAACGCCGAGGAAAATCCCTCAGGCTGTTATTTGATAAGACTCAAAAACCACGAAAAGTGATGCATTTCGCTGAGAAACCTCAGCTTAGGTTACTTCCGAGCGCCGCTGCAGTGACCGCCGTCAGCCGTCCGCTTCCAAGCCGCAGGGTTCGTTTGCAGCGCAAAGCCAGTTCCATGTTGTGGGTCACAAGAAGCGACGTCAGCTTGTGACTCGCGTGCAGCCGTTCGATCAAATCAAAAACCCGTCCCGCGGTGACGCCATCCAGGTCGCCGGTGGGCTCGTCGGCCAACAGCAGCTGTGGCTGGCAAACCAATGCGCGCGCCAGCGCCACACGTTGCTGCTCGCCGCCGGATAGCTCGCCGGGCCGATGCTCACTGCGGTCTTCCAAATCCACTTCCCTCAGCCATTGCCCCGCCGTCTGCATGGCCTCGGCTTTGCGTACCCCGCGCGCCAAAAGCGGCATGGCCACGTTCTCCTGCGCGGTAAACTCGGGCAATAAATAATGAAACTGCCACACGTAGCCAATCTCGCGATTGCGAAACGCCGCTGCCTGCCGCGCCGTGAGTGAGGCCACGTTGGTTGAGGCGCAGTATACCGTTCCTGCGGAAGGCGCATCAAGCGCACCAAGGATGTGCAAAAGTGTGCTTTTTCCCGCCCCCGACTGGCCCACGATAGCGACCAGTTCGCCCGCTTCAACTTCGAGCTCCAGATCGTCAAAAAGATCCAGTGTTCCCCGCGCCGTCCGGTACGACTTGCGCAGCCCGTGAACTTGAATGGCCGGAGATATGTGGGTCGAAGGGCCGGGCGCCCGCAACTCCGGCTCCCGCGAGGCGCGGGATGCCTGCGTAGCAGCCGCTGAAGGGGAATAAGTCATCCGGTTCTCTCTATTTTACATGGGATCGAACCCCGGCGGCACATCCCACGGATGGGGGAACGGCGTTGCTCTGCAAGTTACCTGTTGGCCGAAACCAAAGGTGCTCAAGGTCACCATCGAAGTGCGACCGGGGCTGGTAGATTGAACGCAGTTCCGTGGCGCGAATTCTTCGTTTTGGGATCCTGCTTGCCGCCGGCTTCGCCTGCTCATGCGCCGCCGTTGGGCAACCGTCGTTCTTCGAGCGCTTCTCAGCGCACAACAGCCAGGCGGCCGCTCTGCAGCCCACCTGGCCCACGCCCGTGATCCAATCCGATCCGCGCCTCACGCAGTACTACCGCTTCTCGTTCTCTCACGAGTACGCGCCCGCGCGTACTGAGACGGTGAGCTACGGCAATGCGCGCGGCGGCGGCATTGTGGCCTGGAATCGCGCCGAATTCGACGTGCTGCCTCCGCCTTACATCCAGCACAACTCCACGGCTGCCGACGGGTTCGGCGACACCTCAACGCTGGTCAAGCTGCGCCTCTTCTCAGGCAATGCCGATCACGGCAACTACATCCTCACCGCCATCGGCGGGCACACCTTCGCTACCGGCAGCGCCAAAAATGGGGCCCTCACCGATTCCTGGACGGCCACCCTCGTGGGCGGCAAAGGCCTCACGCGGCGCATCGATGTGGAGTCGTCGCTGGGCGCCACGCTGCCCACCGGCATGATCGCCACGCAGGGCCGCAGCATGGCGTGGAACGCGCTCGCGCAGGACCACCTCACGCGCTTCGTCTGGCTGGAGCTCGAAAACAACGCCACCTTTTACCACGGCGGCAGCCACGACGGCCTGATGCAGAACTTCATCACGCCCGGCGCGTTCTACGTTTGCCGGCGCGCCGATTGGAAACCCACGCACTCTTACCTGGTGTTCGACGGCGGCATGCAGATCGCCACTTCCACCTTTCACACCTACAATCACAACCTCATCGCCGAGATGCGGGTGCTGTTCTAGGGTGTCCCTGACGACCCGCGAGCAGCGCTCCTGGCGCCAACGGCACTCACCGTCGCATTTTTCTGTGCAACGCCGCGCGTTTTCAGGAATCATATGGTGTGCGCCTGCGTTCCCAGCTCAAAGCGGAAGTGGAGCTATCCACACTTGAGTGACGGCGCTGCGCTCATTCCCCAAACGCGAGAAACCCATGACGGTGCATCTTCAACACAATGAGAAAACGCTGTTGGCCAACCTGCTGGCCGGCAAGCTGCCCCGGAATCTGGCCTGGGACGAAGCGGTCGAGCTGATCCGCAGGCTGGGCCAGGTCCAGCCGCATGACCACAACGAAGTGGAGTTTGTGGTCGGCTCACAGCGCGCCATCTTCAAACGCCCGCACACCCACAGCATGGAAGTAGATGAAGTGTCCCGTCTGCGGCGCTTTCTGCACGAAGCGGGGATCGAGGCTCCCTGGAAGCCGGAGCTCGATGGCCGCATGGTTGTGGTCGTCGATCATCACCTGGCGCGCATCTACCAGGACCAGGGCGGCAGCCGGCCCGAGCGCGAAGATGCCCTCGAGCCGTACGATCCGCACGGATTTCATCGTCACCTGATCCACCGCAAGGAAGCGCACTATGAAGGCCAGCGCGTCCCTGAGGAAGACTCCTTCTATGAAGAGATCGCAAAGGAGCTGACGCCCGCAAAGGAAATCATTCTCATCGGGCATGGCACGGGCAAGAGCAGCGCTCTGGATTTCCTGGTGGAGTACCTGAAGACCCGTCACCCGGCAATCTACGCGCAGGTGATTGCGACGGAGGTCGCCGATCTCTCAGCGCTGTCCGAGCCGGAGATTGAAGCCATCGCCAAGCAACATCTGTAGGCGTGGTTCGCGGAATGAGCGACGAGAGACCGTTGAGGTTCGCGCTATCCCCGGTCTCAAGATCGAGACCGGGGGCACCCCTGACTTTGCTAACTCCGCCGACCCCGCTAGCTCTGTTGGTTTTCTCTCATCCCCACTTCTTGCCCAGCGCTTCGAGATTCGCCTCGGCCAGGTCCTGGGGCAGCATGCAGACTCTGAACTTCACCTCGGCATTGAACTTGAGAAAAAACGGCTCGGCAAGACGGGGCACATCCGACGCTTTCGCCACATCAACGACAAAAAATCCACCCCGCTTGCCGTCGTATTCGACGAAGTAAGCGGCCTCCGGCTTCAGGTCGTCCAGAATCTTCTTGATCGTGGGACCAGCGCTTCCATTCCGAACCATGGTATTGAATGGCTCAGGGGGCATTTGAGCCACTATCATCATCCGCATGGGAAACCTCCGGGCGCCTTGAATTGGCCATGGGGCATGGCGGGCGCCGCCTCCCGCACCCTAAACCACGCGCCGGAACCCGGTCAAAACAAATCACGATGACCGTCTGTGGATTTGCGCCGGCCAGTCCTGACGCCTCCAACTCCGCTGGCCCCGCTGCCTCGCTTGCTATGATCGAATCAGGGCCGCTGGTGCGCGCGCTAACACCGCTATCGCCGCCAACTCCGCTGGCCCCGCTTTCATCCCCATGACTCCCGCTTCCCAGGCCGCCGTTCAAGCTTCGCTTGCCGCGCCCGGCGCGCACAGCATCCATGCGCCCTCACCCGGCGCGACGGCCACGCTTCTGCACGACCTGCGCGAGCTGTTCAAGGTCAAGGTGGTTAGCCTGGTTCTGGTCACGGGGTGGGGCGGCTTTTATCTCGGATCCATGCAGTCGGGCATCGCCACGCTGCAGCGCGGACTGCTCGATGTTCTGCTCGGCATCGGTCTGGTTTCAGCCGGTGCGGGCGCGCTCAACCAGGCTTTGGAGCGCACCACCGACGCGCGCATGACCCGCACGGCCAATCGTCCGCTGGCTTCGCGCCGCTATCCACTCGGCGTGGGCATTCTCGCCGGGCTGGGCGCCATCGCCCTCGGCGCGCTCTGGCTGGCCTGGCACACCAATCTGCTCACCGTCTCTCTGGCGCTGCTCACCGCGTT
>JASHQH010000248.1 GCA_030037635.1 Acidobacteriaceae bacterium | reverse complement strand
TCGGGACCGCATCCGGTTTCAATCATGATTCGCATTGATAAGCTGCACGCGACGGCGCCGAAGACAGTGAACTACGGTCAGCTTTCCAGCGAGGCGGAGAGATTTGTCGGCGGCCTCGACTTGAAGAGCCTGAGCCGGGAGTTTCAGTAGAAGGTGGGGAACAAGGGAACGAGGGAAGAAGGCAGGGAACGAGAACGCAAGGGAGCGGGAAAGCAAAGGCAGAGTGTGAGTGCGGTCAAAGATTTTCTGCGCAAGCGGCGGAGATTTTGAATGGACGGGTTCTAATCGAGGTCTTCGGGGATGATGAGCAGAATCTCAACCTTGGCCGACTGCCCATCCTGTGTGGCGGGCCGGAACTGCCACTGCTGAAGCGCGGCCAGCACGAACTGGGTATCGGCAAAGGGCTGGGGGAACACGACGCTGAGGGTTTCAAAACGGCCGGACTGGTTGACAAATCCGTGGATCATGAGAGCGTCGGCGTCAATGGAACCGGACGGGAGATTGGGCCGCACGATGTTATAAGGCCAGGGCGCCTGGAGGCGGGCGATGGTGCCGCCAGCGGACGCGTCGGCGGAGGATGGCAGGGAATATTGCAGGATCCAGCTCTTGGCAAGACCCACGTGGAGATAGGCGGTATAGGCGAGCCTGCCGCCCCACACGCCGGAGATTTCAGGAAACTTTTCCTGGAGGGCTTCGCCGACGATTACAGCGCCGAAATGGCCATCCTTGGGAAGCGCGATCTGCGTGGATGAGGGACTGGCGGAGGCGTCGGTGGAAGTTCCCGAGCCTGCCGGTGATGGAGACACATTGGGTTTGCCGGCTTCTGCGGCTGGGCCGGAATTGGAATTATCGGCCTTGGTGGCTGAGCCCTGGCCAGCGCCGTTGGCGGCTGATGGCGCTGCGGGAGCAGCCCCATTTTGGGACGATGCGGCGTTCTGTTGTCCCGGCGTGAGCACGCCCGGTGAATTCGCCGTGTCGGATTCATTCACGGGCGGCAGCATTGTGGTTCCATTGGAGCGGAGATCGGAGAGAGAGAGAATCGCAGCCGGGGTGGGCTGCTGTGTCGACTGCGAGGCAGAGGCCGGCGGAGCCTGCACAGCCTGCGGTACGTGAACGGCGACGGGCGACGTGGTGCTGGGCTTGAAGAGCGATTTTTTCGCGGGCTCAATGGCAGCAGAGACGTTGACATCGGCCAGATTGATTTCCTGGTTGGGGGGTTTGACAACCGGCTTGACGTCAGCGGCGGTGGGTTTTTGGGGAAGCGGCGGCTCGACCTTCTTGACGATCGTCTTGCTTGGCGACCAGATCATGACCTGGGGCACCGGAATCTTTTCAGAGAGGGCAGTTGTGTTTAACAGCTCGGGTTGAAGGATGGTCTGCGGACCGGGCTTGGCTTCAGTCATCTGCCGCAAGACGGGCAAGCGCGGCCTGGAATTGTTTGCGGGGTGGGGAGCAGCGGGAGCCGAGGCGGGATATGGAATCTGCGCAGCGGCAGCACGCTGTTCCTCTTCGGGCGTGCGCAGATCGATCTGACGAACCGTCAGGTGATCGTTGGACACTCTGGCGAAGGGTGGTTTGTAGACCACGCAAAACCAGATCACAGCGAGGGCCAGGCCGTGAACGAAAATAGATAGCACAAAAGTTGCAGGTGAGGGACCCGGATCGGCTTTGTCAACGAAGAGCGTGGCAGCGCGAGACGGGACCATCGCGGGAGGAACCCGGCGGTTAACGTCCTTCGCATGCTCGTTCAACCAGGCCTGCGCTTCTGAAATTCTTCGCGCAGGGCTGATGGGGAGATGCGATTTGGGCCTAACCCAATGCGACGATCGACGCTTCAGTTGTGCTCTCTGCTGGTGCATTGCAAGGTACACTATACCCAATTAACGGCTACCTCGACGGGCCAGTTTCTGCAACTGGGGTTGTATTGCACATTAGCTCGATATTAGTTACTTAAAAGATAGTTTCAGATTGAACGCCTCATAGCTCTTTTGATACCCCACCGCGAGTTAGCGCTATATGCAGAGCGAGTGCGGAGCCGATGAAGGACTAAACTGAAACCGCACTGGCCGCTATAACTGGATGGGGACGCGTCTGCACGGCCAACCACGACAGCGCAGGTGCCGTGCCTGGAAAACACGCCAGGCACGAGAGAGCGGAGAAAGGCGGAGCTTGTGCGTACGCCGGCTCCATTGGGTTAGAGATGAATCGAAGATTGGCTACGATCCTCGTTATCGCATTCGCAATCGCCGGATTGTGCACCTGGCTGGTCGTTCGCCTCGTTGGTGTACGCGTGGCCGCGTCGAGACCCATGTCGACAACGAAAATCGTAGCGGCAGCGAAAGATATTCCCCTGGGCGCGGTGCTGACCAAAGAGGATCTGACCACGATCACGGTTGCGGGCGGGGCACCCAAGGGCGCGATTTTGAAGCCGGATGACGCGATCGGCAGGGGCGCGATTTCAGAGATCTATCAGGGCGAGCCGATTCTGCAAAGCCGGCTTGCGGGACTTGGTTCGGGCGGCGGATTGGCGCCGACGATACCGGATGGCATGAGAGCCTGCGCGGTGAGAGTGGATGAGGTGGTGGGCGTTGCCGGTTTCGTTACTCCCGGGATGCGCGTGGACGTTCTGGCTTCGGGCAATCCTCCCGGCGGAGGTGGAAACCAAGGCACGGAGACGCAGACGATTCTTCAAAACATCCAAGTTCTTTCGGCCGGCACGGACATTCAAAAGGACGCGGAGGGCAAACCGCAGAACGTTCAGGTAGTGAACCTGCTGGTGACGCCCGAGCAGGCCGAGACGCTGAGCCTGGCGGCCAATTCGCTGAAGATTCAACTGGTGCTGCGCAATCCGCTGGATACGCAGATTGCAAAGGTTCCACCGACGGCCATGGGCAGCCTTTTTGGCGTGGCGGCTCCGGCCCCGGGACCTACGCATCACGGGGATGGACACGCAGCCAAGCCGAAGCCGAAGTATCTTTCGGTCGTCGTTAGCAACGGCCAGAAAACTACGGAAGAGAAATTTCCCATCGCTGAGGGACCACATTGAGAACGAAGTTTCAAATCACGATCGCATGTTGCGGCGCGCTGCTTGTGGCGCCGGGCCACGGCCGGCTCTGGGGCCAAGCTGCACCGGCTCCCGCTGCGCCAGCAGAGACTACGTTTGCGGACTCCTCCAATGAGCTATCGGTGGAGGTCGGCAAGGCGGTACTTGTAGATTGCGCGCAGCCGATCCAGCGTGTGGCCGTGGGAATGGGAGACTTTGCGGAAGCGACGGCGGTAAGTCCCAGGGAAGTGATGATTGACGGCAAGACACCAGGAGAAACGAGCCTGATCATCTGGGATGTCAACGGCGGGCGTCAATTTTTCAATGTGACGGTGCGGGCCGGCACTGAACTGGCCAGCGACAGCCTGGATTCGGTGCGACGGGAGCTGCGGACGGAGCTGCCGGGTCAAAGCATCAGAGTGAGTTACGACAACAACAGCGTTTTTCTGCGCGGGACGGTGAATGATCTGAACAGCTCAACCCGCGCTGTGCAAATTGCGTCGACGGCCGGCAAGGTGGTGAATCTGCTGAATGTGCAAGTGCCGAAATCCGATCCGCAGATTCTGTTGAAGGTGCGCTTTTTGAGTGTGGATCGCAGCAAGGCTCTATCGCTGGGCATCAATTTGTTCAACCTGGGGCTGGGAAATGCAGTAGGAGGAGTGACAACCGGCCAGTTCTCGCCGCCGACCATAACCGGCGGGACGGCAAGTTCCAGCTCGTCAGGTTCAGGGGGTGTTGCGGGTTCCGGGGGAAGCGCGTCGTTCAGCAATGAGCTGAACATCCTAGCCTTCTTCCCCGGTCTTGGTGCGGGCGCCGACATTGAGGCGATGGAGTCGACGGGAATCGCGCAGACGCTGGCAGAGCCAAACGTGATGGCGACCAACGGCAAGGAGGCCAGTTTCTTGGCGGGCGGCGAGTTTCCCTATCCTGTGGTTTCGGGAACGTCGGGCGGCACGGCCGCGGTGAGCATTGAATTCAAGGAATACGGAATCCGGCTGAACTTTATCCCGACCATTACGCCGCGCGGAACCATCCGTTTGCAGGTTGCACCTGAGGTGAGCGCCCTGGATTATACCGACGAAGTGGAGATTTCGGGATTTGAAGTGCCTGGGATTACGTCGCGCAAGGTGAATACCGAAGTGGAATTGATGGATGGGCAGAGCTTCATGATTGGTGGCCTGCTGGACAAGACCCTTTCGGACACGTTCCAGAAGATCCCATTCCTGGGCAGCATCCCGGTTCTGGGCAAACTGTTCCAATCGGAGTCGAAGACCAAGAACGACACAGAGTTGATTGTGATTGTGACGCCGGAAGTGGTGGCGCCGCTTCAGGCGGGCGAGAAGTTGCCGGAACTGAAGTGGCCCGATCAATTCATGCCGGCCAATTCGAACATTCCCATGCATCAGCCGGATGCCAAGACGCCGGATAATACTTTGAATCCTGCGCCGCCGACCATTCCGGTGGAGACGCTGATCGAGAGCATGAAACCCGAGAAGCCGCTGGTGATTGAAGGCGCCACGGGAGGTTTCGGCTCGACGTCAACGCCGATTAACGGTGGCAGCGGCATGGGAAGCTCCACATCGCCCGCGCCGACCACCACGCCGCAACAATGAGGCGTACTTCGTTCCGGCCGGCTTCCCTTCCCCGCCTTGCAGCGGAAGGGTGTTCAAAGAGCGGCCACGAGCGCGAAGCTCTGCAACGCGCTTGATGATGGAGCGGATTGGCGCCGAGCGGAGCGGAAGACCGAGGCGAGCGGATGAATCCTTCACAAAGTATCTGGGATGGCCTGCGGCGATGGTTTGCACCGCGGCCAGCCAGGTTGTTCAAGGCTCCGCTGCAGGTTCTCAATGTGACGCGCGGCACGGTTCTGGCCACACAGATGGAGCCGGCGCATACGGGAGCGACACGCAGGAAGGGCTTGCTGGGGCGCGATGGCCTGACTCCCGGCGGGGGATTGTGGATTGCTCCGTGCGAGTCGGTACATACATTCTTCATGCGATTTGCCATCGATCTCGTCTACCTGGACCGCAAAAACCAGATCAAGAAGGTGCGCAGCAGCGTGGGGCCGTGGCGGATGTCGGCATGCTTCGCGGCGCATAGCGTGCTGGAGCTCCCAGCGGGAACGGTTCGCGCGACGCGAACGGAGGCGGGAGACGCGCTGGAGATCGGACCGGCGACGGAAGAGAGCGGCGCAGCGTAGGAGAAGCTGCGGCACGGCCGGTCTGCGTTGAACGGATCGATTTTCCAAGCAGAAGTGAGAGCACCCTCCCTCGAAGGCTAAATTCCCGTGTATTTGGGGGACGGATTGCGGCATCGCTGAGGCGGTGCGCCGGTACAAGGCTCTGTTCACCGGATGGCGCAGAAAAGAAAAGCAACTACAATTCCTTCGGCTCCGATTGGCGCAGGGCGCGCCAAACTCCGCTCAGGATGACTTAGATCAACGACTGACGGCAGGCGCGGGATGTCTGCCCGTGAAAGCGCGTGCAAACACGTACCAGGCAAGCCAAGCGGGGGCGGTCCAGAGATAGGCGGCTGAAGCCAGCGCAAACGGCGATACGATTTCGATTTCGATGGCGAGATAGATAAGCGCCAGAAGCGAGAG
>JASHQH010000032.1 GCA_030037635.1 Acidobacteriaceae bacterium | reverse complement strand
TTTTGAGTGGCCGAACCCTGAAACCGTGCCGCCCTGCCGCGGCATCCGTACCGAACGGTACAAGCTGATCGAGTACACCCTCGAGCCGCATGAGTACGAGATGTATGACCTCGTGACCGATCCAAAGGAGACCCGGAACCTGTACGGAATGCCGGAACACACGCAGGCGCAGAAGCAGTTGATGGATCGGCTGGAGGGGCTGCGCTCGGCAGTTCCTGAGGCTAGGCCGATTTAGTGCCCAGAGGCCAGCCGGGAGGGACCTTCAGAGCGTGCCGAAAGACATTGCGAATCTAGCGCACGTCCCGCGTGGGTTAGGGTTCAACAGGATTGAACTGCCGCGCGAGGTCTGGAGTGGATTGCACGTCGGTTGCCGACGCATCGGCCTTCGCCACCTCAACGCCGAACACGTAACTCGGTCCGAACATGTTGCTGGTAAAGAGAACCAGCTTCTTGTCGGGCGAGAAGCGCACGTTGGGCTCCTCACGATAGTTGTGATGTGACATGTTCACCAGGTGCTCGGCATGGAAGACGCCGGGTTGCCAGAAGTCAGGCGCGTTGAGCGTGTCGGCGGTGATGTTCAGCATTTGCGGATGCAGCAGCTCGATCCATTCGCCGTTCTTCGAGCGCGCCACTTGGCCGGGATCGCCGCCATCATCGCAGAAGATATCGAGATCCCTGGTCAGATTGAAGTGGATGCCCCAGTCGTCGCGCTCCATGTGATACGCGGTGCGCCTGCCGGTCTTCAGGTTGTAGCTGGCCAGGTAAAACACCTCGCCTTTGGGATACTGCCAGTCGTACCAGATGGTTTCGCCGTCGAGTCCCCAGAATTCGTGGCCCGCGATCTCATCGGCCATGGTGCGCTTGTGGATGAGCATGTTGTGGGTGCCGTCGGTGTGGATCGTCCAGATACGATCGACTTTTTGCCAAGGACCTTCGTGGCAGTACATCAGCAACTCGGGATCGGTGGGCGAAAACAGCAGGTGGTTGACCCAGTCGGTGGAGTGAAGGATTTCCTTGATGTCGCCGGGCTTTTCGCCGTTTGGGCCGGGCTCGAGACGGATGGTGAACAGCACCAGAGGATAATGCGCAGCCAGGCGTCGCTCCATCATCTCGCCTTTGTCGAGTGCCTGGTAGTGCGGCCCCTGCTCCTGGCTGGCTACGCGATTGTCAGGCGCGCCGCCGGCTCCGGGTTGCGTTTGTGGCGCCCGCGTGGAGTTCTGGCCGAAGTCATGCGCGCCTTCATCCACCAGGTACGTGCCGGCCGCCAGAGTCTCGTCGGCATTGACGCAGACGATCATGCGCCTGGCAGGCAGGTCGACCAGCTTGCGGATCTGGCCGCTGTACACATCGGCCTTGTAGACCGAGGTGACGTTGGTCGCCGGATCGGTTTGGGTGTAGAAGACGCTGTTGGTTTTGAAGCCGGCCACCAGCGCGTGCACGCCGTAGCGGAAAAAGCCCATGAGCCCGGCAGGCGCGTTGGCCGGACGCGGCGGGTTCGGCACCAGCAGACGCGTCTTCATGGTCTCCATGTCCATGGCGTGGATGCCGTCGGGTGCCGTGTAGATCATGGTTTTGTGGTCGGGTGTGTATGCGTTCACGTTGAAGTAGAAGCCACCCGAATTGGGCTCGTCGCTTAGCCGCCACACGCGATGTCCGGTGTCTTTGTCGACCCAGGTCTTGGGTGGAATTGGCTTTCCGTCGTTAGCAGGGCGGGCAGCGGCAGGCAACAGGGCAAGGACCACGAGGGCAGCCAAGATGCTGCGGATCATAGAGATGTCTCCCGCGCTCCGCGCTTTAAGGTTTTGGATGAGATTATCCAGCCGGGGAAGAGCGCGCGAGAGAGTTATACACCCTGGGAGTTGCAGTTGAAAAACAATTTCTCAGTTGGATTTCCGGGGTTCAGTAGCTCAACTCCAGCACATTGACTGAGTACGGCGCGAAAGTCTGTATAAACTTTGAGCCGGCGATCGGTACTTTGCGGGTGACCGGCACAACGGTGCGCGGATTGGTGATGCTGTTGGTAGCGTTGGGAGTTTTGCCGCTCATCGTAGTCAGCGCCGCCTGCGGGGCGAGTTTCGCGACGCCCGACAGAGAAATCGCAAGCGGTTGCGCGGTTGACGTCGCGTTGACCACTTTCACGTAGACCTTGCGCTTCGCGTCGTCGCGTGTGGCCGACGCAAAAACGCGCGGGCCTGCGTTCGAGAGCGTGGCCGGCACGATCGCGGTTCCCAGATGCATCGAGAACATCACCTGCGTCCAATAACTGGGCGAGCCGTAGCTCGTGAGCGCATCGTAGCCGATGAGATCGGGCGCCCACTGCATGCCGCCGGGATTCACATTGACGAACAGCGGCGCGTAGCTGGCCATAATCACGAGGTCGCTGTTGCGCTCAAGGCCGGTGAGCCACGCAGCATCGGCCAACGCGGCTTCGAGATTGGGCGTGGGATCGCCCTCGCGCGTGGCCCACTCGCCGACAAAAATTTTGGGCCCGCTGCGATCGGCATTGTCGTAGTGGTGCGCCTCGCGGAACGATTGCTCGGCCGGCATGTAGAAGTGCTCGTCGAGCACATCGGGCGTGACGCTTTTCACTGGCGTGGTGGCGATGATCTGCAGATTCGGATATCGCTCCTTGATGGCGTGGTAGAACTGCGCGAAGCGGCCGTCGTAGGAATGGGACCGGTCGAACTGGTCTTCGTTGCCGATCTCAACATAGTGCAGCAGAAACGGAGCGGGATGCCCATCTTTCGCGCGTTCCGCGCCCCATTTGGTGTCGGCGCCGCCGGTCGCGTACTCGATCTCATCAAGCGCGTCCTGAACATACTGATCCAGCGCCGGCCCAGGATCGACGTGCTCTTGCTCGAGCGAGTATCCGGCATAGACGGCCAGCACCGGCTCCATCTTCAGGTCTTCGCACCACTCCAGGAATTCGAGCAGACCCATCCCGTCGGACGAGTGGTAGCGCCAGGGGCTTTGATGCGTAGGACGGTCAACCCACGGCCCGATGGTCTTCTTCCAGTCGAACCGCTCGGCGATGTGGTCGCCTTCAAGATAGTTGCCGCCGGGAAAGCGCAGGAATTTGGGATGCATGGCGGCTAGCAGATTCATGATGTCGTCCCGGTTGCCGCCGGGACGATTATGGTAGGTGGGTGGAAACAGCGAGATGAGGTTGAACCAGACGGTTGCAGGCTGCGCGATGGTCAGAATCAGGTGGTTGTTCGACGAGACAGCGACCTCGCCGGTGCGAAGTCTGTAGGTGTAACGAGTCCATTCGCCGGTGAGGCCGGGCACGTCAGTTGAGGCCGCGACCAGGCCGGTCCGATCGTTTTCAAGGCTGACGTGGACCTGAAGGCCGGGGCTGTCAGTCTTGGCGTAGAACGACCCGTTGTAAACCGTGTTTGGCCGGACCGCGATTCCCCAATAGCCGTCGTTTTCGACGCCGGCGGGCGCGTCTTTGCCGGCTGCAGCCACGTTGACTTTAAGGCTGCGCGTCAGCACGGCGCTGGGGCCGGTGGTTTCGTCGGCAGTCACACTGACCTGCGAGTTGCCGCGCGCCACCATAGGCCAGTGCACGAGCGAACCGAAACCGCGGCCGATGGCGCGGTCGCGTACCAGCTCGGCATAAAGTCCCCCATCGTAGGAGTAGTTGATCTCCTCAGTCATGAGGCCGTAGAACGTTGGGCTGACCTTGCCGGCGGGGCGATCCACTTGAATGGTGAGCGAGGGCCCTTGCGCGAGCAGGACCAATGAAGAAATGAAGGGGGCAAGAAACGCGACGACGAGAGCAGAGGTTTTCATTGACCGCCATTGTAGCCGCTAGCCGGCCAATAGAACGCTCGCCGGCCCTACCGTCTGCCGGCTACTTCCCGTTGATTATTGGCTGGCCTTTCACGCCGGCGGGTTTTCAATCGCCAAGGCGATTTTGTCGCGTACGGCGCCGGGCAGGGCAGGCATCGCGCCCGATTGCGAGGCCATCCAACTACCCCAGCGGTTTCCGGCTTCGTTCAGCGTTACCAGAGGAGCGCCGCGCAACATGTAATGCGCCAGAGCCGCGGTGAACGCGTCGCCGGCGCCAATGGGGTCGGCCAATTGCGCACAATAGCCGCGATGGTCGTTCCATTCCTCGCGGGTCACCAGTAGACTGCCCTCGGAGCCTCGGGTAATCGCCACCAGTTCGAGCGCGGGAAACGCACTCAGCAGGCGCTCCGCGGTCGCGAGCAAAAAACTGCCTCCGCGCCCCGAAGGCACAGGCCCTGGATGCGTGGCTCCGGCATCAGGAGCTTTTTCCGCGTTCATCCTTAGTAGATGGGGAATCTTGATCGCTTCATCGTCGTTCATCTTCACCACAGTCGCAAGCTGCAACGACTCCACAAGCACCTCGGCGGAGTAATGCGGCGCGCGCAGGTTGACGTCAAAGATACGAATGCAGTCGGTAGCGCACTGGGCGACCAGAGCCTGGATGGTCTGGCGCGACTGCTGGCTGCGCTGCGCCAGCGAGCCAAAGCAGACGGCGTCGGCGCGTTCCGCCAGTTGGACCCAATCACCCGAAAGTTCCAAAAAATCCCACGCCGCCGGCTCGTGAATGGTGTAATGCGGCTCGCTGTCAGAAAAACTGACCGTAACGCGGCCGGTTTCGTGCGCTGCGTCTATTTCGAGGTGGCTGATTTCGACCGGCATCGGACCCAGACGCTCGATCGCCTGGCGGCCGAGATCGTCGCGGCCAATGCGGCTGAGGATAGCGGCGTGATTGCCCAGCCGGCCTGCCATGACGGCGAAGTTGGCTGGCGCGCCACCCAACCGCATGCCTTCGGGCAGTACGTCCCACAACAACTCGCCAATGCCGAGAATGAGATGTGGCTCCATAAATGCAAGGAACAGGGAGCAGGGAATAGAGAATAAGAAACAGGGGCCGGTCGTAAGCTGTCAGCGTTCTAATCCCTACTGGCTACTCCCTACTCTCTGCCCTTCCACCGGTAAATCGAGCAGTCCTCCCAGATCGTTGCGGCATATTCGCGGCCAGGCTGGTGGCGGAGAATGGTGCGATCCGTCACGAGATCGGCGTTAGAACGCCTGACCTGTCCGCGGAAGAGCCGCGTAAAACCAGGCTCGCGCGCCAAAACGTTCTCCTGTTCGTTGTTCACGTACAGAATATCCAACCAGCTTGCATGGCTTGCGAGGCGCTGGCTCCAGGAGCGCAGCAAACGCCGCAGCACCGGGGCGCCAAATGGGTTGAAGAGAAAAGCGACGCACGGCCCGGCGGGCAGGACGAACTCAACGGCGTCGCAACAGCGCATGCGCATGGGCACGCGGGTTCGCGCAGCAGCGCGCCACAACGCCAGGTTCTTGCGGCCGATGCGGGCCAAAGCCGGGTGCAGCTCCACGCCTACCACGGCGCGAAATGGATAGGCCGAAGCCAGCAACATGGCCCGGCCCATGCCCGCGCCCAAATCGACAAAGGTGTAAGCGTCGATGGGCGCCTGGGGCCGGCAGCGCCGCCAGCGCACCAGAATGCTCTGAAAGACCGAAGGCGCCACTGCGTAGTAGGCGGTCACATGCCGGTCGTTGCGGCGGCCCGCGCCAAGATGACGGCCGGCGACAAGGCCGCTGGTGCGCACGCCAAATTCCAAGTCGAAAGGGTGCCGGATCAGGCCATCTTTTACCGAAAGACCAGGAAGCAGACGCGGCCTTGCGCGCTTCGGTCCGGCGGTACTCGTCGCGCCTGCGCTCACGCTTTGAACCTTAGCACAAGAAAGGTCGAGGCAGTGGTCAAACTGCGGAAATGCCGAGGCTCGATGAAAACCCCGAGGTTTTCTGGAATCGAAGCTTGGCATCGTAGAGGGGTGCGCTACCGTGAGCGCATACGAGGTTTTTTCTTGACGGAGCGGGAGCGGGTCTGCGAGACTGCGTGCGCGCGATTCACGGGCAATTTTGCAGGTTTCCGCGGCGGACCGCGTTCTCTCATCCTTATACTCGTCGCCTCATGGCCTGCGCGGGCTCCATTTGCATGATCACTAAGGAGGGATTATGAAGAAGTACCTCGCGGAACTTGTGGGCACCTTCATTCTGGTGCTCATCGGATGTGGAACGGCGGTAGTTGCAGGCGACAAGGTCGGCATTCTGGGCATTGCGTTTGCCTTCGGCCTGGCGCAAGTGGCCGCAATTTACGGCATTGGCCCCGTCTCTGGCGGGCACGTGAATCCCGCGGTGAGCCTGGGCGTCTGGGTGGCCGGACGCATGAAGACCATGGAGATGATCGGCTACTGGGTGGGGCAGATTCTGGGCGCGATTCTTGCCGCATGGTTGCTTTGGATCATCGCCCGCTGCGCACCCGGATACAGTATTGCAGCCAACGGGCTGGCGCAAGACGGTTGGGGCACAGGCTATCAAGGCCAATACAGCATCACCGCCGCCATTCTGTTTGAGTTCATCGCCACCACAATTTTTGTGATTGTCATCCTGGGCTCGACCCAGAAGGCGGCGCCGGCGGGATTTGCCGGATTGGCGATTGGCATAACGCTGCTCGCGATTCACATCTTCGGCATCAATATCGATGGCGTCAGCGTCAATCCCGCGCGCAGCCTGGGGCCGGCGCTGTTCGTAGGAGGCACCGCGCTGAGGCAACTTTGGGTGTTTCTGGTGTATCCGCTTGTCGGCGGGGCAGTGGCGGGATTGCTGTTCCGAACCAAGCTCCTGGCGGCGGACTGAGATTGCTGACCAGCAGAAAAATCGGAGGGTCAGGTTCTGGCTGAGGCGCCAACCTTGGAATCGCGTCAGACTGTGGCCGCGAAGCGCAGGCGCACATAGTCGGCCGTCCAGCGGCCTTCGTTGTCGCACAGGGCCGGAGCCAGCAACGCAACCGTTTGCTCGACCGCGGTCTCGCGCAGATCCGCGGGCATGGCATCGAGCGCGGCCCGGCAAAAAGTGTTCAGCCAGCCCGCCATGCCGCTCGCACCGAGCAGCGTGGGGCGAGGGAAGTGAAGCATGCGCGCGACGGTGAAGCCGTGGTGCTGAAGGCGTTGCGCGTAGGCCTCGGGAGTGGGATAGTAGTTGCCGCGATCACCGAGTGACGCGCGGCCGAGATGGGCGAGGACCGCTGCGAAGCCGGTGCGGATAGCGGCGATGTTGCCATGGCCGCCCATTTCGGCTACGAAGCGGCCGCCGGGGCGAAGCACGCGTTGTACTTCGGACAGCATTTCATCCTGGCCTCGCACCCAGTGCAGGACGGCGTTGGAGAAAACAGCATCGAAAGATGCATCGTCGAAGGGCAGCGATTCGGCTGGTCCCTCCAAGGCTTGAATGCCGCGCATACGCGCCGCGGCAACCATCTGCGGCGAGGCATCGATGCCGGTGACATGAGCTCCGGTGGCGATCAGACGCTCCGTCAGTTGGCCGTCTCCGCAGCCGAGGTCGAGAATGCGCTCACCGGGCTGCGCGGCGAGCCACTCAAGAACACCAGCTCCCAGCTCGGGTACGAAGGAGGCTTCGCGGCTGTAGGTCTCGGGGTTCCAGATTTGCGGCATGGCGAAGCTCCCACATTCCTCTGGCGCGGCCGAAGGTTGCGAATTAAACCACAAGACCAGCGCAGATCAGCTCACACGAATGAGAAGACCCGAAGCATGCGGAACGAGCGCCGACATCCTGCCGTCTTTGAGGCGTCCCGCGCCCGCGCGAGAACTGATGTGAGCCTCGCGGCTGTCGAGCGCCGGGGCGCGCAGGGTTTCCGTCGTGACCGAGGCCGTTTTGCCGCTTCCAAAGTCTAGGCGCAGCGCCAGATCGTTCTCTGCATCTTTGTTGAGAACCACAACAGCCGTGGTTCCATCTGCCAATCTGGCTGCGTAGGCCGATGCGTTGACGCCTGCGGCCTGGAGCTGTGGCGTGAGTCCGGCATTGAAAAACGTTGCGCCGGCAAATGAGTTTGCAAACCTCAGTCCATAGGCAACCGGCTCCAGGATGTACTCTGAGCCGAAGGTCGCGATCGGGGTGTAGAAGGGATGCGGATGCGACGCAATCTGCGCGGGCGTTACGCCTTGTGCGGCCAGCATCTGGTCGCCAGGCAGAGAGCCGCCCAACCCATTCGCGACCGACATGCCCGTGCCGCCGTGCAGGTTCACGCCGGTATAGCTGTTGCTGGCCAGTAGAAGCGAGTAGTCGGCCGCCCAGAGAGCTGCCGCAAAGACGTCGGAGACTCCAGGCTTTCCGCCGCGATAGCAGGTGTTGCCCTCGGTCATACGCACGCGCACGCCCATTTTCGATGCGGCGGCGTTGGCGGTGTCGGCCGTGGCCTGTACCCTGGCCATGGTTGCCGCCTTCAGCAGGTTGGGAATGTTGACATCAGGATTGGTAGCAGGGCCGCCGAAGTAGTGATGATGCGTGAGGGCTGCAATACGTGGCGCATGCTCGACGGAGCCCCATGCGTCAGCGATCTCGGTGAGCCATTCGATTTGCGAAGCCACATCGGGAATGCCGAATTGGGCGCCGGGCACGCGAGCCGCAACAGCGTTCGCCATCTTGAGCCACTCGGCGAGGTAGGTTTTCGCTGACCAGGTTTGCGGATCGCGAAGATGGCGGCTGAACAAATCCACTTCGTTGCCGATTTGGAAATACTCGATGCTCGGCCCCAACGTTTTGGCAGCGAATTCAGCTTCATCGGCTGCGCGCTCAGGCGTGTTGGTCCCCATATTGATGCCGTAGATGCAGCTCCAGCCGGTGGCCTTCAAGAACCCGGCCAGGTTGCGCACGGCTTCCGCGGTCACGGCGTAGTACTGCGCCTTGGGTTCGCCCACCACTTCGCGAACGTGCGGATGCTCGGGTTCGGTGGTATGGGGCGTTGGTTTGAACCAGCCAAACTCGCTGGTATTGCCGCCTGTGCGTAGCACGCCATGCGAGGCAATTTCTTTGAAGGCGCGAACCAGGCCAACATTGTTCGGCGAAAAGAAGGACGGATCGGTGAGCTGTTCGACTTCATAGGACAGGCCTGCGAAATCCGAAGGGACCTGAGGGCCTGTGGCGGTGGCGGGAATAGCGAGCGTGGCCTGAATTTCCGTTTTGGTTTGCGCTGAGAGGCGGGCCGCGGCGATGGTAAATGCGGCTGAGGACAAGAATCGGCGCCGGCTGACGATCGTCATGGAATCACTCCGGAAAATTCCGGCTTTTATTCTAAATGGACTGCACGGGCAGAAGCGTGAGGTCGTCGACCAGGCCGACTTCCTTCAGCACGAAGGGTTCGCCATAACGGACTCCGGCGAGCAGTCCGAAATGTCGCGCCTCGGCAAAGGTGCGCTCGCGAATCTCCTCTTCCGGTACGAAGATTCCGCTTCCGGCGGATTGATTGGCATATTGCGAGCGGTAGGCCATCAGCGCGAAGTGCCGCTGCTCGATGAAAGGCGTAATGTCGACGATGAAGCTGGGGCGCACGTCGGCGTAGAGGCTGGCATAAACGATCTTGAAGGGCCGATGCGGCTCCCCGCCCCAAGATGTGGAGATGGCTTCCTGGGGACCCCGGATTCCGGAGCCGAGCGCGAACTTTTTGAGGCCGGCGAGAAAGCAGGCATCGTAACCGAGCGTAGCCACGATGGCATGATCGGGATGGCGCGCCTGCCAATAGGGCAAAATGACGACGCGCGGGCGAATCAAGCGCACAATGCGCGCGATGGCGAGCCGGTTCGCGAGCGTGTTTTCGATTGCGCCATCGGGTAGAGTGAGCGCTTCGCGCCATCCCACGCCGAGAATCTCCTGGGCCACGGCAGCTTCGCGCGCGCGCTCTTGCGCGGTGCCGCGGGTGCCGGATTCGCCTTGCGTGAGATCGAGGATGGCGGTGCGCAGCCCGCGCGCCGCCATGCGCAGAAGAGTCCCGCCGCAGGTCTGCTCCACGTCGTCGCGGTGAGCCGCGATGGCGAGCACATCGGCGTGCGGAGCCTCAGCCACAGCGGACATCGGAATCAGTACACGGTATTGTCGGAGTCGGTTATCGCGTCCATGTAGGCAACGTCGTAGGCGGTTCCGGTGACGGTGACATACTGGTTGTCGATCGAAGAACCATCCACAGTGGAGTAAATGTACACCTGGCCGCCTTCGGCTGCA
>JASHQH010000247.1 GCA_030037635.1 Acidobacteriaceae bacterium | reverse complement strand
CCCTCAATGTGCCGGGTGATGTTCTCCATGACCACGATCGCGTCGTCAACCACGAAGCCGGTGGCGATGGTGAGCGCCATGAGCGACAGGTTGTCCAGCGTGAAGCCGAAAAGATACATGGCTGCGAAGGTGCCGATGAGAGAAACGGGCACGGCGACACTGGGGATGAGAGAAGCGCGCGGGCTGCGCAGGAAGAGGAAGACCACCAGCACGACCAGGCAGATGGAACCGATCAGCGTCTTCTCCACGGTGAAGACGGAAGCGCGAATGGTCGTGGTGCGGTCGAGCACGACGCTCGCGGACACGCCTTTGGGAAGCACGGCTTCGAGAAAAGGCAACTGGGCCTTGACGCGCTCCACGGTGCCGATAATGTTGGCGCCGGGCTGGCGGAAAATGGTGAGCACCACCCCCTTGGCTCCATCGATGTAGCCGGCGGCACGGATGTTCTGCGTCGAGTCTTCGACGTCGGCCACATCGGAGAGCTTGACCGCTTGGCCATTGTGATAGCCGATGATCAACGGCCTGTAGTCGGCAGCCTCGGAAATCTGGTCGTTGGTGATGATGTCTTCGCTGACGCCCTCGTCGGATAACTGACCCCTCGGCTCGTGAGAGTTCTGCAAACTGAGCACCGACTGTATGCTGCCCAAGGTGAGGCCAAAGCTTTCGAGCTTGGTGGGGTTGACCTCGACCCGCACCGAGGGCGTGCCGCCGCCCTGGACTTGCACCTGCCCTACTCCATTAATTTGCGAGAGCCGTTGTTCGAGGATGGTGGAAGCGAGGTCGTAAAGCTTCGTCACCGGGTACTTGTTGGAGGTAAGGCTGATGATCATGATGGGTGAATCAGCGGGATTCACCTTGCGGTAGGAAGGATTGGTGGGCAGATTGGCCGGAAGATAGGTTCGCGCGGCGTTGATGGCCGCCTGTACGTCACGAGCCGCCCCGTCAATGTTGCGGCTCAAATCGAATTGCAGAGTGATGGAACTCGATCCCAACTGGCTGGACGACGTCATCTCCGTGATGCCGGCGATGTGGCTGAACTGGCGCTCCAGCGGCGTGGCTACCGAGGCCGCCATGATCTCCGCGCTGCCACCGGGCAAGCTGGCGCTTACGCTGATGGTGGGGAAATCAACCTGCGGGAGCGGCGCAACGGGCAAAACGACGAAGGCGACCGCACCCACGATGGCCACCGCGATGGTAAGCAACGTGGTGGCCACAGGCCGTGCGATGAATGGGGCCGAAAGGTTCATTCGCCCCCTGCTCCCGGCCCGCTGCCGGCCAGGGACAGACGGCGGCCCGTGAACCGCTGGCCGATCCGGTCGAAGAAGATATAGATGACCGGGGTGGTATAGAGCGTCAAAATCTGGCTGAGCAGAAGGCCGCCGACCATGGCGACACCCAGCGGGCGGCGCAGCTCAGAACCCAGGCCCGTGCCGGCGGCCAGGGGAATACCGCCAAGCAGCGCGGCCATCGTGGTCATCATGATGGGCCGGAAGCGGAGCAGGCTGGCCTGGTAGATGGCCTCGGTCGAATCCATTCCGTGCTTGCGCTCGGCCTCCAGGGCAAAGTCCACAATCAGAATGCCGTTCTTCTTCACAATGCCGATGAGCAGAATAATGCCGATGATCCCCACCACGCTCAGGTCCTGTTTGCAGATCATGAGGGCGAGCAAGGCCCCCACGCCGGCCGAGGGCAGCGTGGAAAGAATGGTGACGGGATGGATGAAGCTCTCATACAGAACGCCGAGCACGATATACACCGTGACCAGCGCAGCCAGGATGAGCAGCGCTTCGCCGGAGAGTGAGTTTTCAAAAGATGCCGCGGTGCCCTGAAAATCCGACTGCAGGCTGGCAGGGAAGTGCAGATTCTTGACCACCTTGTTAATGTCGGTGATGGCCGTTCCCAGCGAAGCGTCCGACCCCAGATTGAATGACACCGTGACCGACGGGAACTGTCCCTGGTGGTTAATCGAGAGCGCCTCGGTGGTGTCGTGCGCCTGCGTAAAGGCGCTGAGGGGGACGGCGTTAGCGCCCACTGAGGCCGTTACGTCGTTGGGCGTGGTGCCGGCCACAGTGCCTGAAGTGGGTGAGGAGGCGCCGGCGGTGCTGGTGGTTCCGGCCAGTACCGTGGCCGGAGCGGTCAGCACCTGCGAAGAAGGGGTGTAACGCACCGATGTCGTGGTGGCGTTGGAGCCGGCTGAGGCCGAGGCGGACGAGGAATACGACGTGGCCGCGCCGGCGCCGCTGGCTCCCGACGAGGCATTCGTCTGAATGTACATATCGCCCAAACGGGCAGGGTTCTGTTGCCACTCCGGAGCCGTTTCCAGCACCACGTGATACTGGTTGAGCTGGGTGTAGAGCGTGCTGATCTCGCGCTGCCCGTAGGCGTCGTAGAGGGTGTTGTCGATGGTGGTGGGCGCAATGCCCAGCCGCGATGCGGTGACCCGGTCAATTTCCAGTTGCACCGCCCTGGCGCCGGTCTGCTGGTCGGTGGCCACGTCTTCGAGCTCGGGCATCTTCTTCAATTGCGCGACAAGGCGATTGGTCCACTCGTTGAGTTCGTCGGTATCCGGATCTTCGAGCGTGTATTGATACTGGGTGCGGCTTACGCGGTCGTCGACGGTAATGTCCTGCACCGGCTGCATGTAAAGGTGCATGCCCTGCACCTGCTGCAAACTGCGCTGCAGCCGGCGAATGACATCCGAGGCGCCCACGCGTTCGTTGATGGGTTTCAGGTTGATGGAGATACGGCCGCTGTTGAGTGTGGTATTGATGCCGTCGGCGCCGATGAATGACGACAGGCTCTGCACCGCCGGATCCTCCAGGATGATCTTCGCCGCCTCCTGTTGTTTCTCGCTCATGGCGGCAAAGGAGATGGATTGCGACGCCTGAGAAATGCCTTGGATGACTCCGGTATCCTGCACCGGAAAGAATCCCTTGGGAATGACGATATAGAGAAAGACGGTGAGAACCAGGGTAGCGGCAGCCACCATCAAGGTGACGGTCTGGTAGCGGAGCACCACGCGCAGGGTGCGTCCGTAAAAGGCGATCAAGCGGTTGAAGGCGTTTTCCGACACGCGGTAAAAGCTGGTTTGCTGTTCTTCGGGATTGTGGCGCAGGATGCGCGAACACATCATGGGCGTCAAGGTGAGTGAAACCACCGCCGAAATGACGATGGTGACGGCGAGGGTGACTGCGAACTCACGGAACAAGCGGCCTACTACGTCGCCCATGAATAACAGAGGAATGAGCACGGCAATAAGAGAAACCGTCAGAGAAACGATGGTGAACCCGATCTGGCCGGCGCCGGTGAGGGCGGCTTCGAGAGGCGGCATGCCCTCTTCAAGAAAACGGCTGATGTTCTCGATCATCACAATGGCGTCGTCAACCACGAAGCCGGTGGCGATGATCAGCGACATCAGCGACAGGTTGTCGAGCGAGAAGCCGAGCAAATACATGGCAGCGAAGGTGCCGATGATGGAGAGCGGCATGGCCACGCTGGGGATGATGGTAGCGCGCAGGCTGCGCAGGAAGAGAAAGATCACCATGACTACCAGTCCCAGCACCAGGATCAGTTCGAACACTGCGTCGTTCACCGATGCCCGAATGCTGGTGGTCATGTCGGTCAACGTGGTCACCTTGATGGAAGCGGGAAGGTTGGCTTCAAGCTGCGGCAAGACTTTTTCTATGGAATTGACAACAGTGATGGTGTTGGCGCCCGGCTGGCGCTGGATGTTGAGAATGACGGCGGGTGTCAGCGTGGGCCCCGACGGCCCGCTCGACTCTCCCATCCAGGCGGCCTGTTTGGTGTTCTCTACGCCGTTTACCACGTTGGCCACGTCTTTGACGAACACCGGCGCGCCGTTCGAGTAGGCAATCACCACGTCCCTGTAATCGTCGGCGGTTGAAATTTGATCGTTGGCGTCGATCTGGTAATCCTGGCGCGGCCCGTCGAAGTTGCCTTTGGCGGAGTTCACACTGGCCTGCGTCAGTGCGGTGCGCACGTCTTCCATGTTCAGGCCGTAGGAGGAAAGCGCGACCGGATTTACCTGGATGCGCACCGCCGGCTTTTGGCCGCCGCTGATGCTCACCAGGCCCACACCGTTCAGCTGCGACAGTTTCGGCGCCAGCCGCGTGTCGACATCATCCTCAACGTCCGACAGGGGCATGCTGTCGGAGCTGATGGCCATGGTGAGGATGGGGGCGTCAGCAGGATTGGTCTTGTTGTACACCGGCGGCACCGGCAGATCGGAGGGCAGATAGGTTTGACCGCCGTTGATGGCCGACTGCACCTCCTCTTCGGCCACGTCCAGCGAAAGCGAGAGGCTGAATTGCAGAACGATGACTGAAACGCCGCCCGCGCTGGTTGAGGTCATCTGGCTCAACCCCTGCATCTCGCCGAACTGGCGTTCCAGCGGTGCAGTAATGGTGGTGGCCACCACATCCGGGCTGGCGCCGGGATAGAAGGTGAGCACCTGGATGGTCGGGTAATCGACCTCGGGCAAAGCGGAAATCGGCAACTGCGTGAATGCGACGATGCCCACCAGCAGGATCGCGGCCATCAAGAGTGAAGTTGCAACCGGCCGCAGAATGAAGGGGCGGGATGGGCTCATGGAGCACCCTCGGTGGTGTCGCTGGACGTGGCCGGTATGGTCACTTTGGAGCGTGAAACCGACGATCCGTCGACCAGTTTCTGGAAGCTGCTGTTGGCCACCACGTCTCCGGGATTGAGGCCGGTCACAACCGTATTGCCCTGATCCGAAACCCCGGACTTCACAGTCTTCATCACAGCCTTGGCGCCGGCCTTGTCGATGTCGCCTTGGATGAGATAAACGAAGTCCGTGGCGCCGTTGTGCTGGATCGCGGAAGACGGAACCAGAATCTGGTTGTCGAGCGTTTTCACCAGCAGGTGGGTGTTGACGAACAAGTCGGGGAACAGCTCCCCATTGGAGTTGTTGAACTCGGCGCGCAGTTTAACGGTTCCCGTCTGCGTATCGATCAGGTTATCGACCGTGAGCAGTCTTCCTTTTGCAATCTGCTTGGTGTTGGTGCGGTCAAAGGCGTCGACCGTAAGCGACTTGCCGCCGCGCATCTGTTCCAGGACCTGGGGCAAGCTGTCTTCGGGGAGGGTGAAGATGATGGTGATGGGCTGCACCTGCGTCACCACCACAAGCGTGGTACTGGAGTTGGCCGTTACCAGGTTGCCGGGATCGACCAAGCGGAGCCCCACACGGCCGTTTATCGGCGAGGTGATGTGGCAGAAACCCACTTCCACTTTGTCGTACGCAACCGTGCCCTCGTCGTTCTTCACCGTTCCCTGGTCCTGCAACACCAACTTTTCCTGATCCTCAAGCGTCTGCCGCGGGATGGCGTTTTTGGCCCAGGCATCCTGATAGCGTTTCAGGTCCATCTGCGCCTCAGCGAGCAGATTCTGGTCGCGGTCCAGCGCGCCCTGCGCCTGTTCGAGCTGCGCGTCGTAGGGGCGCGAGTCGATATCGATGAGGGGATCCCCCTTTTTGACCGTCTGCCCTTCGCGATAGTGGACCGCCGTAACCACGCCAGTCACCTCAGCGGTGATGGAATCGGTATACGTTGGCGTCACCGTGCCGATGGCATCGAGATAAACGCCGATGCTTCCCTTGGTGGCGGTGGCCACCGTTACCGGCACCGGTCCAGTCATTGCGGTGCGGCGCCCTCCTCCACGTCCTGCGCCTGCGGGCGATGACGCACTTACACCGTGCTGCCGCCACACCCAAAAGAACAAAAGCCCAAAGAGCACGATAATGACGGCCCATATCCAGAGGTGACGGTGCTTTTTTTCGGAATCGGCGGGCGATTGCCCTGGAGCAGAATGTGAAACAGACAAAGGCTGATCCATCGTCTTCTTCTTCTCGCAGTGTCGGTTAAGAACACTTGGCTGAATACCTACATTTTCTCATAGTCAAAATCAATGGCAGGGTGTGCTTGGCCTTCCCGCGAGAAATGCGCTCGCAGAGCTGCCAAAAAGGATTACGTGACCGTTCTGGGCCCTTAAACAAAAGCCCGTTCGCGGCAAATGGAGGTCAAACTACGGCACAACCGGGCCCGCCGCGCGCGTCCTTTGATTGACGAATGAAAGAGGCAAATAGTTGCAAAAACTGGCCCCTGACGCTGGAATGAAGCCTGTGGCCGGACCCTCGGCAAGTGTTTCTTTATCAGAGCTATCAGCGCTATACCCAAGAGCCCGTACAACAGACGGCACACACATATACGAACAACGCAGGTGCATCAATCAATCCTCGGCTTTCTTCAGTTCGATGCAAATTTTGCGGCGCGGGCCTCCTCTCCATTCAGCGTGAACTGGGACATAGTGGTTGTTTTTCGGGCGCGCATGGGCGCAGAGCGCAAATCATCTGGTTGTATTCGCGCGCCCTGGCGTATTGCGCGTCCCAGAAATCCTGGTTACGCATGGAATCAAGGAATTCCTTGGAATATCCGAACTTCAGCCAGTCGTTTTTCCTTCTGCTGGAAGAGCCGTTCCTTGAACTCCGGTACACTCGGCGTGGGAGGAAAAGCATGACCGCAGCGCGCAAACTCATCGTCAGTTCGGTTCTGGTCGTTGCCGGCTCCTTCGCCTGGGCGCAGCAGAAGGTTCAACACATCCAGACGCAAAGTCCCATTGCCACGGCGGTTTGGGCAGGAGATACGCTCTACGTGAGCGGCCAGATGGCATCGCCGGTCACACCCGCCGATCCCGCCAAAGGCACTTCTGCCGTGTATGGAGATACCGAGGCGCAGACCATGAGCGCTTTGACCAAGATTCAGTCCCTTCTAAAGGATCAGGGGCTGAGCATGGGCGACGTCGTCATGATGCACGTGTACATGGCGGGCGATCCGAACAACGGAGGAAAACTGGATTTCGCAGGCATGATGAGGTCCTATAACAAGTTCTTTGGCACGCCCGACCAGCCCAATAAGCCGGCGCGCAGCGCCATGCAGGTGGCTGCTCTCGCTGCGCCATGGGGCCTGGTCGAGATAGAAGTGATTGCCGTGCGCTCCAGCAAGTAGCCATACGCGAGCGCCGGCCGCATAGAACCCCATCCGCAGAGCCCGATGCGACCCATCGGGCCGAAGCCCGGGGACCAGCAAAATCGTTTTTCTTCTTGCTCCTTTTACAATGATGCGGCTACACTGCTTTGCAGCGCAGCGTGGGGTTAATGAAACGCCGGATTCAGCTTCGCAACCGTGAGGCGGTGCGGAGCCATGGGGATCCTTTTTGCGATTGCAGGGGTCCCGGAGCACGCGGGAAGACAGGAAAGAACGAATGGCAAAACGGAAGCAAGGACAAGCGAAGCTGCCAATCTATAAGAATGCCCGTCTTCCTTCGGCGCGGCGGGTCAAGGATCTGTTGTCGAGGATGAGGCTGGAGGAAAAGGCCGCCCAGATGCTGTGCATCTGGCAGCAGAAGCCCGCGACGCTCGTCGACGCTGAGGGCAACTTCGATGAGCAGAAGGCCAAAAAAGCTTTCCGCGACCGGCGCGGCCTTGGTCAGGTGGGCAGGCCGAGCGACGCCGGCAAGGGCAAGAACGCCCGTGAGATGGCGGTGCTGACCAACGCCATCCAGAAGTTTTTTCTCGAGAACAACCGCCTGGGAATCCCCGTCATCTTCCACGAGGAATGTCTTCATGGTCACGCCGCCGTAGATGGAACCAGCTTTCCCCAGCCCATCGCTCTGGGCGCCACGTTCAATCCCGAGTTGGTTGAGCAGATTTTCACTGCAACGGCCGCCGAGGCACGCCTGCGCGGAGCACATCAGGCTCTTACGCCGGTGGTGGATGTGGCGCGCGAGCCGCGCTGGGGCCGCGTGGAAGAGACCTATGGCGAAGATCCGTTCCTGGTTTCGCGGCTGGGCATCGCAGCGGTGCGCGGGTTTCAGGGCGATCGGAAATTCCGCGACAAGCGGCACTTGATTGCCACGCTGAAGCATTTTGTCGGCCACGGCCAGCCTGAGTCGGGAATGAACTGCGCTCCGGCCAACGTTTCCCTGCGCGTGCTGCGCGAGACTTTCCTGTTTACCTTCTGCGAAGCGCTGCGCGAGGCTGGCGCCATCAGCATCATGGCATCCTACAACGAGATCGACGGCGTTCCCTCGCACGCCAACAAATGGCTGCTGCGCGATGTGCTGCGCAAGGAGTGGGGCTTCAAGGGCTTCATTGTTTCGGACTATTTCGCTATCTGGGAGCTTGGCTACCGGCCCGACACCCATGGCCACTTTGTGGCTGCGGACAAGAAAGAATCCTGCGCGCTGGCGGTCAAGGCCGGCGTCAACATCGAGCTGCCCGATCCCGATTGCTATCGGTACCTTGTCGAACTGGTGCGCAAAGGGGTGCTGAAGGAGCGGGAGCTCGATGAGCTGGTGGCGCCCATGCTTTTCTGGAAATTTGAGATGGGCCTCTTCGACGATCCCTACGTCGATCCCGACGAGGCCGAGCGAGTTGTCGGGTGCGGCGAGCACAGCAAGCTGGCTTTGAGCGCCGCTCGCGAAGCCATCACCATGCTCAAGAACGAAAACAGCATTGCTCCGCTCGATCGCCGCAAACTCAAGTCCATCGCGGTGATCGGTCCCAACGCCCATCGCACCTTGCTGGGCGGATACAGCGGCCGGCCGAAGCATGAAGTTACAGTGCTCGACGGCATTCGCGAGAAAGCCGGCAAGAACATCAAGGTGCTCTATAGCGAAGGCTGCAAGATCACGATTGGGGGCAACTGGAATCAGGACGAGGTGATTCCCAGCGACCCCGAAGAAGACCGCAAACAGATCGCCGAAGCCGTGGAAGTGGCGAAGCAAGCCGATGTGATCGTTCTGGCCATCGGCGGCAACGAGCAGACCTCCCGCGAGGCCTGGGGTTTGAACCACATGGGCGATCGCACCAGCCTCGACCTCATCGGCCGTCAGGAGGAATTGGTCAAAGCAATGGCGGCGCTGGGCAAGCCGGTCATCGTTTTCCTGTTCAACGGACGGCCGCTTTCTATCAACTACCTAAGCCAGAACGTGCCCGTGATCTACGAGTGTTTTTACCTCGGCCAGGAAACCGGCCGCGCCGTGGCCGATGTGCTCTTTGGCGACTATAATCCAGGCGGCAAGCTGCCCATCACCATTCCGCGCTCTGCCGGCCATCTGCCCGCGTTTTATAACTACAAGCCGTCGGCGCGGCGCGGCTACCTCTGGGACGACGTCTCCCCACTGTACGCCTTCGGTTTCGGGCTCAGTTACACCAGCTTTGCCATCGGCGATCCGCGCCTCACCAAAAAAAGGATTCCCCGCAGCGGCTCAACGCGCCTTCTGGCGGACGTGACCAACACCGGAACCCGTGGGGGAACCGAGGTTGTGCAGCTTTATATTCGCGACCGGGTCAGCTCCGTCACCCGGCCCGTGAAAGAGCTGAAAGGATTCCGCAAAGTGCGCCTGCAGCCGGGCGAAACCACGACCCTGGCCTTCGACATTACGCCTGCGCTGCTTTCGTTCTACGACATCAATATGAAATACGTGGTCGAGCCCGGCGAGTTTGAGCTAATGATCGGCAACTCCTCCCGCGATGCGGACCTCAAGAACCTGGTCCTGCAAGTCACGAAGTAGACGCAGCCGGTGATGCCGGCGAAAGAAGGCGGCTATGGTCGAAAAACTTTCATTCGCAGAGAAGTTTGGTTATGGCCTGGGCGACATGGCCGCCAACTTTGTCTTCCAGGCCCTGCTGGCGCTGCAGCTCGACTTCTACACGCACACCTTCGGCCTTACCGCGGCCCAGGCGGGAACACTCTTTCTGGTTGTCGGCCTCGGCGTGGCCTTCCTTAATCCCGTCATGGGCGTCATCGCCGATCGAACCAGCACGCGATGGGGAAAGTTCCGTCCGTGGTTGCTCTGGACCGCATTGCCGTTCGGCGTTTTTGGCGTTCTCACTTTCACCACGCCGAACCTGAGCCCGGGCGGCAAGGTCGTCTACGCCTGGACAACCTACATCCTTCTCCGGCTGATTTACACCATGAACAACGTGCCCTATGCGTCGCTCAACGCAGTCATGACATCGGACCCCGATGAGCGCAACAGCATCGCGTCGTACCGCCAGATCTTTGCCAATAGCGCGGGCTTTATCGTGCAGAGCCTGGCGGTGTTGATGGTCGCGTGGCTGGGACGCGGCAACGATGCGCGCGGTTACCAGCTCACCATGGGCCTGCTCTCCTGCCTGAGCGTTGTTTTCTTCATCATCTCCTTCGCGGCCAGCAAGGAACGCATCCAGCCCAACCCGCAGCAGAAGACTTCGCTAAGCCAGGACCTTTCTGACCTTTTCAATAACCGTCCCTGGGTCGCGCTGTTTCTGGCCACGCTGTTCTATTTCATGGCCATCGTGATCCGCGGCAACGTGATGCTGCCCTACTTCCGCTATCTTGCCGGCAACGCCAACCTCTTCTCCTGGTTCAACGGCTTCGGACTCGCCTCGCTGCTCGCGGGCGTTGCCTGTTCCACCGCCGTGTCCAGGCGCATGGGCAAGCGCCAGCTCTTTATCGTCAGCATGGTTCTGTCAGGGATCTTTGCCATGGCGCTGCTCTTTCTCTCGCCGCACGCCACCGTCGCAATTATTGCGGTCGAGATAGTGCGCCAGTTCTCGTTCGGATTGTCGGGTCCAATTCTGTGGTCCATGATGGGAGATGTGGCCGACTACGGCGAATGGAAGACAGGCCGCCGCGCCAGCGGCACCGTCACCGCCGCCGTCGTTTTCGCGTTGTGGGCTGGCCTGGCGCTGGGTGGTTTCGTTGCCGGCGGGCTGCTCTCGCTCTACGGATTCGTTTCCGAGTCGCAGGTGCAGTCGGCCCATGCGCAGACTGGCATTTTACTAACCGCCAGCGTTTATGCCGGCTTCGCCTTTTTTGCCACTGCCGCCTGCCTCATCTTCTATACGATTACGCGCGAGCTGAATCAGAAGATCGCCAACGAACTCGCCGGCCGTCGCAAGGCTTTCGCGCCTCAAGCCAAGGCCTAGATTTGCCGCGATCGGCCGCGGGTTCAGGAGGGAGCAAGTCATGTTGGGTAAATCGCGGAAAAGCACTCTGTCCGCAGTTTCATTCGGCCTCATCCTGGCCGGCGCAGCCGCTTCGGCTCACGCGCCGACGACGTTGAAGGACGCCTTCAAAGGCGATTTCGTCATCGGCGCCGCCATCAACGAAGCGCAGATCACCGGTCAAGATGCACGCGGCGACGCCATCGTTTTGGCGCAGTTCAATTCCATCTCGCCCGAGAACGTGCTCAAGTGGGAGCGGATTCATCCGCAACCTGACCAATACAATTTCGCTCTCGCCGATCAGTACGTCGCCTTCGGCAGAAAACACCACATGTTTATTGTGGGCCACACCCTGGTCTGGCATAACCAGGCTCCGGCTTGGATCTTCCGCGACGCGAACGGCAATCTTCTCAGCCGCGACGCTCTGCTCAAGCGCATGCGCGACCACATCGATACGGTGGTCGGCCGCTACAAGGGAAAAATCGATAGCTGGGACGTAGTGAACGAAGCCCTGAACGATGACGGCTCGATGCGCCAGTCGCTCTGGTACAAGATCATTGGGCCGGATTACATCGAAAAGGCGTTCGAGTACGCGCATGAGGCCGATCCCCAGGCGCTGCTCATCTATAACGACTACAACCTCGAAAACGAGTCAAAGCGCGAGGGAGCGATCGCCCTTGTGAGGAAGCTGCAGGCGGAGGGAGTGCCTATCGGCGGAATCGGCCTGCAGAATCATGACAACCTGACCTGGCCCAGTGCGGACGCCGAAGACGCCACGATTTCAGCTTTCGCGGCGCTGGGGCTCAAGGTCGCGATCACTGAGCTCGATATCAATGTGCTGCCTACCGGCGGCCACCAGCCGACTGCCGACGTCACGCTCCGCATCGAGCAGAACAAGGCGCTGAATCCCTACGTGGGTGGCCTGCCCGACTCGGTCCAGCAACAGCTTGCTGCGCGTTACGCCGATCTCTTCCGTGTTTTTCTCAAGCACCGTGACGTGGTTTCGCGGGTCACGCTCTGGGGCGTAAGCGACGGCGATTCGTGGCTCAATAACTCGCCGGTACGGGGCCGCACCAGCTATCCGCTTCTTTTTGGCCGCGCCGGGCAGCCCAAGCCCGCGTTTGATGCGGTCATCCGCGTGGCCGGTAAATCGACAGGGAATTGAACAATGGCGCGGGATACTGCCGGAGTTTTTACCTTGCCCCGGCGGCTGCGTGAGCCAGAATCTGATCCTCCTGGGGATGTCGGGGCGCAAAATCCTCGCGCCTGAAGAGCACGTTATGCAAGACGAGTGCGGCCGCTCCTCGCAATCGAGCCACGTCGCCATCCACGGCAGCCACCACGCGAGGGCTGTAGGGTGTGAACGACTTGGCGATCAATTGGCTTTCGAGCAAGGGGTGGATGCGAGACCACAACGCGGTGCAATCGCCCACTACGATGATCACCTCGGGCGCCAGGCCAGCCGACAACATGGTGAGGCCGCGCGCCAGATATGTCGCCATCTTGTCGATGGCACGCAAGGCTCGCATGTCGCCGGCTTGGGCCAGGCCAATCAATTCCTGAAAAGTGGCGATTGCCCTGTCGGGCGCCAGCTCATGGTAGTAGCGAAGCCCGGCGCGATTTGAGGCGAAGGCTTCCCAGCAACCCACGTTTCCGCATCCGCATACGGGTCCCGTCTCCTCCATGGGCATGTGGCCGAACTCGCCCGCCATGTCGTCCCGGCCGCGCACCACGCGCCCGTCCACCAGCAGCCCGGTTCCTACGCCCTCAGAAACCGAAACCACAATCATGTTCGACGCGTCGCCGAAGTTCCCAAACCAGCGTTCTGAGAAGAGGCAGGCATTGGCGGCGTTCTCCATCTTGATCGGAATCTCGAGAGCCTTCTCTAGTTCTCCATGTAGATCGATCTGAGTCCACGGTGCATTGGGCGAGAACAGCAAGCGATGCGTCTTCTGATCCACACGGCCTGAGACGCTCACTCCCAGACCATGGAACAGGCGATCGCCGTAGGCCATTTTCAACGCTCGTGCTGCTCCGGCAATGTGCTTGATGGCCGCTCTCGCCTTGGCGGTTGAGTCTTCCTGCACCTCGAATATTGCTACGTCCCGGCCCAGAATCTTGCCGTTGATGTCAACCACAGCCAGGTTCGCATTACCGGGCCGCAGGTCGATGGCCAGGGTCACGTGCTGATCGTTGAGTGTGACGAATGTAGGCCGGCGTCCCCGCGGCAGTCGTCCCAGTTCGCCGGGCAAAACCCACCCCTCGTCGATCAACTGACCGATGATGACAGAGACTGTGCTGGGCTGCAGGCCCGTCAAGCGCGCCAGATCCGCCCGGCTCACAGGTTGATGCAGATGAATGGTGTGGAGCAGAATGTCGCGGTTGATCTCGCGCGCCGTCTCGCTGGAAGCGACGGCGCGGCGCAGCCGGATTGGCTTGTCGGTTTCGCGCATTTGCGTACTGTTTTTGCCGGATGAAGGAACTCCTGCCCGGCAGTTCTCCCTCAGCGATCGGGCCGTAAATGGTTCGAAATTAATATAAACTCGCGGAAGCCGGCAGGGGATAAATTTCTACGTTCGCATAAAAGCGCGCCGCCAAATCGTACCTGCAGGTCCAGACGCCCGTAAATTCCCAGATGCCCGGTACTTCTGGGATTTCGAACTGCCGGCGGGTTACCCCGGAAGTCACTCGCTTTGACCCCAAAGTAAATCGCTTTTTTCTTGACAAATGAATAAATTGATTCATATACTTCGAGCGCCAAAGAATTGACCACCGCAGAGCTGCGATGTGCGTCGGGAAGTGTGTGTACTTCCTTGTGTTGCGCAGTATTTGGGGCGGTCGATTCTGAGGGGGAAGAGCCGTCTGTTTACGTCGGCGTAACGTAAACGGGCCACTTGCCTTGCCTGTGCACCTCAAGTTCGGCAAGGCTCGCAGAAACCTTAACACCACTCTCGGAGGTGGGTATGTCTGGAAGGCCAAAAAGCTACTTTCGGTTCCAACCGTGTGCGGTCAGATTCTTGTCCTTGACGCTCGCGCTGTTGGCAATGTTTGTTATGGGCACGGCCGCGCGCGCGCAAGTGCTGTACGGCTCCATCACGGGGAGTGTGACCGACAAAACCGGCGCGGTGATCCCCAACGTTCCCGTAACCCTCACCAACCAGGAAACGGGTGAACTACGCACCGAAAAGGCAAACGGCAGCGGAACGTTTAACATTCTCGACGTGCTGCCTGGAAATTACACACTATCCATCGCCGCCGCGGGAAACTTCGCCGGCTTCACGCAGAAGAACATCCAAATTGAAGTCAATCAGCAGGTGCGCGTGGACGTCATGCTGCAACCGGCATCGGTTTCGACCCAGATTACCGTAACCGAGGCCGCACCCGAGCTGCAGACCGAAACCGCCGAGGTCGATAGCGACATTAACCAGAACGAGATTACGCAATTGCCCATCAGCTCGTCGGAGGGCCGCAATTATGAGTCGCTCTACACGTTGATTCCCGGCGCTGCCGATGTGCGTGAAAACAACTCCATTGGCGGCAACCCGTCGCGCGCCATGATGACCAACGTAAACGGCAACTCGGCCAACGGCAACACCACGCGCATTGACGGCGCCATCGATTATTACGGCTGGTTGCCTTATCTCATTGCCTATGTGACCCCGGCGGATGCTATCGAGAGCGTCACCGTCACCACCGACGACTTTAACGCCGAGCAGGGCATGGCTGGAGGCGCCTCCATCCGTGTAACCACCAAGAGCGGCGGCCACGATTTCCATGGCACCGCCTGGGAGTATTACCAGGACGGGTCGATCAATGCCCGCAGCTATACTGCAACGCAGGCGTCGCTTGAGAGCTCCCTCAATCCCACCGGAGCGGTTCCGAAGAACATTTATCAGGAGTACGGCGGCAACATCGGCGGCCCCGTCTATATTCCCAAAATCCTCACCGGCAAGAAGAAGCTCTTCTTCTTCACCAACTTCGACCGCATTACGCGGCGCAGCCTGTCCACGGCCACCGAAACCGTTCCGGACAGTGTGATGAACCCCACCACGATAACGACTACGGGCGCCAACTTCTCCGAGGCGGCTCCTTACTCCACGCTCTACGATCCACAGCCGCAGGTTACGGGCTGGCAGAGCCTGGTCAACCCAACACTTTGCCCTAACCCGAATAATTCATACACCGACGGATATTTGCAATACCAGTGCCGGCCCAGTTTCACCTCTGAATATGGAGAATCCGGCAGCGGCGTCAATACCATCCCGGGTTCGAGAGTCTCATTGGCCGGCGGCATCATGATGAATAACCTTGCGGCGATCTCTAAATTGGTCAGCACACCGAGCGCGGGGATATTGGCGGACTCCATGGCCAACGATTACAACGCAACCGCGACCATCGCCTACACTCACAACTCCTCCGACTCGAAGATTACGTACATTCCCAACGAGAACACGCAAATCTTCGGCAAATACGGCATCGCGCCTTACTCCGACATCGATCCACAGGTTCTGGGCGACACACCTTGCGGCACAACCGTAGGCGCTACCGCTTGCGCCGGCGGCCCCACAGCAGACGGCGGTCAGCCGGGCGATGTCGGGGGCCAGGGTCAGAACGCGGGGCTCGGCATGAGCCATGTGTTCACTTCCAACCTGGTGCTCGACGCCGATTTCGGCTTTACCCGCCTGAAGACCTACGCGCAATCGACGCTTGACGTCGCCGTGGGCGATTACGGGCTGGACGTGCTCAAAATTCCCGGGACCAACGGCAACGGCCTCGACTACGACGGCATCCCGGGATTCTACCTCTCCACGTTCACCGGTCTCGGCAATGACGATGGCGCCAATCCCTTCGAATTCCGCGATAACCAGTTCACGGGCGATGTGAATATGAGCTGGCTGCATGGGCACCACGCCGTCAAGTTCGGTTACACCTACTATCACTTCGACCTCAATCACTTCCAACCCACCAGCGGCGGCCAGCCCAACACCCCGCGTGGCGGCTTCACGTTCCAGGGCGGCATGACCTGCGGCATCACGCCCACGGCCGCCACTGAATCCTGCGGCATCCTGGGGTACAACTCCCTTGCCGACTTCCTGCTGGGCCTGCCCAACAACGGCAGCAGCCAGGCAATTGGCGATCCTTCGCAGATCTACAATCCCAACGCTTTGCGCTGGTCAGAGGACGGCCTTTATGCGCAGGATACGTGGACAGCCACTCCCAAGCTGACGCTGACCTACGGCATCCGGTATGAGATTTATCCGGCGCCGTACCGCGATCACACCGGCGCATCCGTTCTCATTCCCGGATTGCCCGAATCCGCGAACGTCGAAGTAGGCGGCATCAACGGCAACCCGCGCAGCGCCGGCATCGGGGCTGGATGGGGACAGATCGTGCCTCGGCTGGGCATCGCCTACCGGCTGAACAGCAAGACGGTGATTCGTACCGGCTTCGGCCTCACCACCGATCCCGATAGCATGCGCTACCTGCGCGACTCGTTCCCCGAGGACCTGGCGCCCTCGTTCGTCGGGACCGGAAACTTCACCATCGCCGTAGACCCGGCCAATGGCAATGCGCCCATGAACCTTACCTACGGCATTCCTGCAACTGCCAAGGTCGCTCCCAACTACTCAACCGGGTTCGCATCGCTGCCCGTTTCAGGGTCGACCAACACGGTGGCGCAGAACTTCCGCCGCGGCTACATCGAGACCTGGAACCTGTTCGTACAACGGGAACTCTGGAAGAACTTTGTTGGCAACGTCGGGTACGTGGGCGATCACTTCGTTCGCCAGCAAGACGGTGTCGGCTATCTGAATGCGGCGGCCTTCCCAACTTCTTCTTCACCCTGCCTGCCCAGCGGCCAGTACAACCCTTCAACCGGTTTGACTGGAGGCTGCAGTTACCAGGACAACACCATCATCAATGAGCAGTGGTGCGCCGGGACGACGAACCTGACCTGCTACAACACGGGCGGCATCACCATGAACCTGCCCATCTTCAGCTCCATGTACGACGCCTTACAATCGCAGTTGACGCGCAGTGCGGGCAGGAACGCCTCCCTGGGCGTGGTCTACACCTACTCGCATGCTATCGACTACGAGGACAATGGCGCCGGTTCGGGATCGGCAGGCACGTTGTTCAATTATCCGACCTTCTACAGCTTCAACAAGGGGTCGGCAGGCTACGACGAAAAGCACAACTTGCAGGTGTGGGGCATCTACAGCCTGCCCTTCGGACCGGGGCAGATGTGGTTGAACCACGGTCTTGCAGGCGACATCATCGGCGGATGGCAGTTAAATGGGCAATTCAGCCACTACAGTGGCTTCCCGTTCTCAGTCTCCGCGAACAGTAACACCATCGGTGGGTTTGCTCCCGGCTTTGGCGCCACCTGGGCTCAATTGGTTGCGCCGTATCAGCAGGAGAGCGGCCACAACCGGACCTTCGGCGCCACTAACGTCGACGGCGGCAAGCCGTGGTTCAACCCGGCCTCGTTCGCGAACCCGACGGAGTCGGGCGTCACCCCAGTGATACCGAATACCGGCCGCGATGAGTTCCGCGGACCCGGAAACTCGCAGGTCAATGCGCGTCTCTACAAGAAGTTCCACATCTGGCGCGAGGCCCAGTTCCAGGTTGGCCTTGATGCGCTCAACCTGTTCAACCATCCTTTCCTGAACAATCCGAACACGACGGTGCCTTCGAATTCGAACGTCGCATCGGGCAACTATGGCACCTTTGGACTGATCACCAGCTTCGGCACAGCTTACTCGCAAACGCAGAGCGCTCGCTCCCTGCAGTTCGGCGGAATCATCAACTTCTAGCGTGAACCACGTTTCCAATGCGCGGCAGCTCCTTCGGGGGCTGCCGCGTTGTTTATGGCGGAAGGTTTTTGAGCGGGCACTTTCGATCTACACAGTTTCCGAAAATGCTATAGCGCAGCTTTCCTGCGGTGTCATCGTCGTGGCTCGGACTCGCCGAAAAATGGCTGAATTTGGGGTAAATTCCGGGGTAAAAAGTGCCCGATTTGAGGCCAAAAACGCCGCAATTTAAGGGCCGTTCCGAGACCGATTTACTGATTATAAAAGAGTTATCCTCCAAACCATACCCCAGGGGGGTACCCGCTCAAATTTTTTCCGAAGCCGGTTCGCTTTTGTTTTGCCCCAAATTCGTTTTTCGGGGCTCGTGGCGCAGGCGCCGAAGAGCGGTTTTGGCGCTCTCCGCGGCCCGCGGCGCAAGCCGCGTTTCGCGCGTCAGGATTCAGCCCTCCAACTCGAAGCACTCCGCGCAGAACAGAGCCACGACTACATTCCAGTGTAGCGATTGGATGGAAATAATCTGCAAAAGGCAGGGAGCAAGGGAGCGAGGGCGCAAGGGAGCAAGAAATCAATGAGTTAGGGGGATGGGAGGGGGTGCGGTTGGGCCGGGTGGGGGCTTGACAGAAAAGCAGGGAACAGGCAACAGGGAACAGGGAACGAGGGAGCGAGCCACACCGGCGGGAGCAAGGGAGCGAAAGAAACAGGGATATCGGCTCCCGGCCGCTAGTCCCGAATCGGCTACTCTCCGCTCCCTGTCTTTGAGTAATCTTTGTTCCATGCACACTTTCAAGCTTTCCGGTAGATGCGCAGTGGTCGTGGGCGGAACTTCGGGCCTGGGCAAGGCGGTTTCGCTGGGATTGGCCGAGGCGGGCGCCGACGTGGTGGCTTCATCGCGACGCAAACAGGAGGTCGACCGGACCGCCTCGGAAATCGAATCTCTGGGAAGAAGAACCATGCGCGTCGAGTCGGATGTACGCAACCGCGAGTCGCTGCAGAAGCTGCACGACGCCGTCCTGGCTCAATTTGGGCGCATCGACATCCTGGTCAACTCCGCGGGCATCACGTTTCACCAGCCGGCCATCAAGTTACCCGAGGAGCGCTGGTCTGAACTTCTGGATATCAATCTGAACGGTACATTTCGCGCCTGCCAGATCTTCGGAGCCACCATGCTGAAACAGAAGCGCGGCGCGATTATCAATCTGGCTTCACTGGCCACCTTCCTCGCCTTCCGCGGAGTGGCGGCTTATTGCGTCAGCAAAGCCGGCGTTGGAGCCCTTACCAAGTCGCTTGCCCTGGAGTGGGCATCAGACGGTGTGCGCGTGAACGCGATTGCGCCGGGCATCTTCCCCACCTCAATGAGCGAAGGGTTGGTTCGCGGCACCGAGCGTGGCAAGGACCTGTTATATCGAACTCCGATGGGGCGGTTTGGCAGTCCGTCGGAGATTGCCGGCGCGGTGATTTACCTTGCTTCCGATGAGGCAGCGTTCGTCAATGGCCAGATTCTTGTCATCGATGGAGGATTCCTCATCAATGGGGTGAACTCGTAGCCGGTACGCGGAGTGAGGAGTTTCGTCCCCAATTGTCTGCCGGCGAGCCCGGCGCCCGGGGGAGTTGCGTGCATTTGCTTAAATCAATAAACTGCACGGATAGTTGCAAGATCCCCTCGCCCCGGTAAATCGATCGCGTTACGGCGATTCCTGAGCAGGCAACCTTTCCGGTTCAGCGCCATGTCGACGACCCCTGCTGGGCGCGTCGACTTGAGGGTGCCGGCTTCGGGACGCGTCAACTCAGGAATCGCGATAGATCTCCAAGTCACGGAGGCTGAATGTTTTCTCGTCTGTGTTGGTGTGCAGGATTTTTGCTGATCGCGACTACCCTCCGGGCGCAAAGCGATTTTTCCTCGCGCTATCAGCTCTTCGGTGGCTACAGCTTCCTTTCCAACTCCATTAACGGAGTGAACGGTTCTCAGCAGCCGCTCAACGGGTATGAAGTCGCCTTCGCCATTCCGCCGTGGCACAACCTGCGATTCAAAATGAATGCCTTTCAATATCGCGGAACCAATCTGGGCGCCATCGAACACCCATACTTCATCATGGCCGGCGGGCAATACGGCAAGGGTTTCAGAAGAGAAGCTGTGTTTGTTGAGGCATTGGCGGGCGAAGGCAACGTGAACGCCGATTGGGGCGCCAACAAGGCTAACGGCCATACGGCGTCGTTCTCAGCCATTGTCGGCGCAGGCCTGGATACGCGGCTTTCGCCGCACTTCGCCCTGCGCGTGCAAGGTGATTATCAGTATGCCTATTTCAAAGAGGATATAAACGGGAACTCCGATGGAGAGCCGCCTTACGTACCGGGCCTGCCCACGAACTTTGGGCGCATCTCCACCGGTCTTGTCTGGCGATTCTGAATCAATCAGGACTCAGAATTGAACAAGAGGCTGTTTGCGTGATTCTTGATCGTTGGCTTGAAGCATTGCCTTGGCAGCGTTGCCAAATGTCTTGTGGGAGTCATAATTTGCACACCATCCGTAACTGCAAACGTGGCCGCTCCAACCCCAGTGCGCGCGGGCAGCGCATAGCCGCTTTCGTAAGCTGGCTTTTGGTTCTTGCCGGTTCTGCTGCCGCCGCGCAAGCCGCGGTTCCCTGCAAGGTGGACGCGGAACAACGGGCCGAGGCGAAGAGAGGCGGGGAGAACCGGCCCGTGGAGAGCCAGGTTGTCATTGAAGATCAAGGCTCGTTCGGCAATTACCAGATCTTTGCCCAGGGAGAAGACAGCAAACTGTTCAGCGCAGGCGTGGAATATGATCGCCATTCCTGGGGTTGTTTGCTGGGGGCGCAAGTGGATTACGTTGCGGAGGTTTTGCCCTTTGTGCTTCTCGACGAGCCCGCCGATTTGAACTATTACGGCGTTTCGCGGTCGACCGCCAAGGATCATGTGCCGGGGATTGGAATTACGCCGGTAGGATTTCGCATGATCTGGCGCGACCGCACAGCCATCCAGCCTTACCTTATGGCCAAGGGCGGGTTTCTGGTGTTTACCCAGAAGGCAGAGTCGCCCAATGCAAGCTATGAAAACATCAGCCTGCGCTCCGAAATCGGCGTCCAGATACGGATGAGCTCCAGGGTCGATCTGCGCCTCGGCGTGGGCGATTACCACTTCTCCAATGCATTCGTTGTCCCCTCGAATCCAGGCCTCGACGTCATGTCGTACATGGGCGGAATCGCTATTCATTTGAAGAACTGATTCCATGATGCGCGCTGCCCGCGTGCCGCTGATTAAATCGATTTATACTTAGATCGACCCAACGCATTGCGCAGCCAATCAAGGCCGGCCGTTGACTTGAATCGGGGTGGAGAAATGCGTTGCATTTGAATTGCGGCCCGAAGGCGGCCGATTCGCGATTACGGCTCCTTCGGCTACGGGACGGTATGCGATGCAACGGACTCCGTCAATCACTGCCTGCGTGAAACTGTTGGCCTCTCTACTTCTGCTCGCTGCGTCTGCATCGCTCGCAGGGCAGGCGGAACTGGGCGCCGGCGATCCTGCGTGGCTCGCTTACCGGCCGGTCGATCCGGCCGCAGTCTTTGGCGCGACGGGAATCCCCGACACGATTGTGTCTCTGGGCCACGAAGTCCTGGAAGAATCCTCGCTGCGCGAACTGGGGCTGGGATGGCGCGGCATGTTGAATCATGTGCCGCGTGTGGTTCAAATTGAGCAGCCCAACACCTCGAATGCCGCTGAAAGCTTCGTCGTGCTGGGAACAGAGGCCGAGGTTCGCGCCTGGCGGCCCGCGCTCGCCGGCGAACGGGCGCCAGGGGCGGACGCCTTCCGTTTGCGCCGCGCCGGAAACATTCTGCTGGTGGAAGGCGGCGATGCGCGTGGCGTGCTTTACGGCACCTTCGCCTTGCTGCGCGAGATTGCCCAGGAGCACTCCGTCGAAAATCTTGACCAGCGTTCGCAACCGTGGGCGGCGGTGCGCTGGACTAACGAATGGGATAACCCCAAGGGAACAATTGAGCGCGGATATGCCGGCCCGTCGATATTCTTTGAAAACGGCAAGGTCCGCTCGGACCTTTCGCGCGCGGCGGCGTACGCGCGTCTGCTGGCCTCGGTGGGGATCGACGGCTGCACCATCAACAATGTCAATGCCGACCCGCATCTGCTGCTGCCCGACAACCTGAAAGAGATTGCGCGCATTGCGGAGGTTTTCCGGCCTTACGGAGTCCGGCTCTCACTCGCCGTCGATATGGCCAGCCCCATGAGCATCGGAGGCTTGCCGACCTTCGATCCGCTCGATCCGCGCGTCGCCGCCTGGTGGCGCGACAAGGTTGACGAAATCTACCAATTCATTCCGGAGTTCGGCGGCGTGGTCATCAAGGCCGACTCCGAGGGCCAGCCGGGGCCTTCGCAATATGGGCGCAGCCCCGCTGACGCCGCCAACGTGCTGGCGCGAGCGCTCAAGCCGCACGGCGGGCTCGTGCTCTATCGCGGGTTTGTCTACAACCATCACCTGGATTGGCGCGACATGAAGGCGGACCGGGCCCGGGCCGGCTACGACAATTTCCACGCCCTTGACGGCAAGTTCGAATCCAACGTTGTCATCCAGATCAAATATGGTCCCATTGATTTTCAGGTCCGGGAGCCGGTTTCTCCGCTGTTCGCCGCGCTGCCCCATACCAACGAGGCGATCGAGCTCCAGATCACGCAGGAGTACACCGGCCAGCAGCGGCATCTGGTTTATCTTGCGCCCATGTGGCAGGAGTCGCTCGACACCGACATGCGCGCGTCGCTCACCAGCCCGCCGCTTCCGGTCAAGACTCTCATCAGCGGCGCCGCGGTCCAGGGGTTGCAGCACAGTCTTGGCGGATTTGTCGGAGTCGCCAATGTCGGCACGGAGCGTTGGCTGGGGCATCCGCTGGCGCTCGCCAACCTTTATAGCTTCGGCAGGCTGGCCTGGGATCCTCAATTGAGTGCAGCCGCAATTTGCGATGAGTGGACGCGCCTGACGTTCGGCAACGACCGCGCGGTCCGCGCTACGGTCAACAAATTGGAAATGGATTCCTGGCACATCTACGAAAGCTACACCGGTCCGCTCGGCGTGGGCACGCTCACCGACATCATCGGAGTTCATTTCGGCCCTGGGGTGGCGTCAGCCGAGCGCAACGGTTGGGGCCAATGGATTCGCGCCGACCATGACGGCGTGGGCATGGATCGCACGGTCGCGACTGGAACCGGATATATCGGGCAATATCCGGCGCCGCTGGCGGTGAAGTACGAGTCGCTCAAGACCTGCCCCGACAATCTCCTCCTGTTCATGCATCATGTGCCTTACACCTACCGGCTGCATTCCGGCGAAACCGTGATTCAATTCATCTACAACTCGCACTACTGGGGCGCGCAGGCCGCGGCCGCGCAAGTGCCGGCGTGGGAGTCGCTGCATGGCAAGGTTGATGATGCAACGTATGCCGAGGTGCTGAAGAGGCTTGAATTCCAGGCGGGGCACGCCATGGTCTGGCGCGACGCCGTCACAAAATGGTTCGCGCAGATGTCGGGCATTGCCGACGATCTCGGCCGTGTCGGCCATTATTCCGATCGCTTTGAAGCCGAGAACATGACACTCGACGGCTACACGCCGGTGGATGTGACGCCATGGGAGACCGCATCCGGCGGCAAGGCGGTTGTGTGCGACCGCAGCACAGCCTGCTCGGCATCGCTGGTCTGGGACAAGCCGGACGGATGGTACGACATTGCCGTTCAGTACTTCGATTTCCGCGACGGGGTTTCGCAATTTACTCTGCAGGTTGCCGGGCGCGAAATTGACGCGTGGGCGGCCGATGACAATTTGCCCGACAATCGCATCAATGGCCATACGTCGACACGGCGAACGATCGAGAATGTCGCGCTTCATCGTGGCGATACGCTGTTGCTCACCGGGTTACCCGACGGGCGGGAACACGCGCCGGTGGATTACATTGAAGTGACGCCTGCCGGGGCAGGGAAGTCAGGTGAAACGCCACACGAGAAGGACTAGAACGCGCTCATGACCGATGCCAGAATTGTCGACGCCAAGGTCATCATCACTTGTCCGGCGCGAAATTTTGTTACGCTCAAAATCACCACCGCCGATGGCATCTATGGCATCGGCGACGGCACGTTGAATGGCCGCGAGCTGGCGGTAGCGGCGTACCTCAAGGAGCACGTCGTTCCCTGTTTGATCGGGCGTGATTCCGATTGCATCGAAGACACCTGGCAGTACTTTTACCGCGGAGCCTACTGGCGGCGCGGTCCGGTGACGATGGCGGCTATTGCCGCTGTCGACGTGGCGCTGTGGGACCTGAAAGCCAAGCGCGTCGGCATGCCGCTCTATCAGTTGCTCGGCGGACGTTGCCGCGACGGCGTGACGGTTTATGCGCATGCCAACGGCCACAGCATCGACGAACTCCTGGACTCAGTGGCAAAACACATCGAACTGGGATACAAGGCGGTGCGCGTACAGGCGGCGGTGCCTGGCGTCGCCGATGCTTATGGGGTGCCGCACGGGACGAAGCCATACGAGCCGGCTGATGGCGATCTGCCCCGCGAAGAAGTTTGGTCGACGCCGGAGTACCTGCGCTTCGCACCAAAGTTGATGGACGCCGTGCGCGCGAAGTTTGGTTTCGACCTGGCG
>JASHQH010000246.1 GCA_030037635.1 Acidobacteriaceae bacterium | reverse complement strand
GGCGAGAACGACCGCGTTCTCGGCCTGGAGCTGGGCGCCGACGATTACATCACCAAGCCGTTCTCCACGCGCGAGATGGTGGCCCGCGTCAAGGCGGTTCTGCGGCGCTTCGAACGGCCCACGTCGCCCTCGGTCATCAGCTTTGAAGAGATCATTATCGATGCCGGCGCCATGCAATTGAAGGTGCGTGGCACGCTCACCACCACCACGGCCACCGAGTTCCGCCTGCTCGACTACCTGGCGCGCCATCCTGGCCGCGTCTTCAGCCGTGACCACCTTCTGGACGCGGTCTGGGGCGATGCGCGCTTTGTCACGCCCCGCTCCGTAGATGTGTATGTGCGCCGCATCCGTGAGAAAATTGAGATCGACCCGGAGAATCCGCGCTATTTGAAGACGGTGCGCGGGGCCGGCTATCGTTTTGAAATGCCAAAAGGCGAGTAAGACCAACGAGCTGTTAGCTTTTAGCCGTTAGCTTCTAGCGAGCGATTCCCGCTGCTTTCCCCTGAACCAGGCCGGTATGGGCGCGAGCCGAATTCAGGCTGTCAGAAGCCAAGAGCTAATAGCTAAAAGCTGAGAGCTGCTTTTCATGACTCCCAAAGTCTTCACCAAGCTGCTCGGGGTTTTCGTTCTCCTGCTGGTGTTCCAGACGGTGGTCATCGAATTCGTCTTTCACCGTTTTGTGGAGCACACGCCGGATGGCATGCTGCGTGTGCTTGACCGCGAAACTCTCTGGTCGGGCCTCATTGCGCTGGCCTTGGCTGTGCCCATCGCCGCCGTACTCGCCAGCCGCATCTCGGCGCGCTTCCGGCGCGTGGTCACCTTTGCGCGCCGCATCGCCGCCGGCGATCTGGCGGCGCGGCTCGACGCCACCGGCAGCGACGAGCTTTCCACCATGGAAGCCGCTCTGAACCAGACCGCCGAGCGGCTGGGCGAGAACTTTGCCGAGCTGGAAAGCAGCCGCCGCGAGCTGGCTGTGATGCTCGATTCCATGCAGGAGGCGGTGGTCGCCATCACACCCGCCGGTTTTGTCCGCTGGTCGAACGCCGTGATGCAACGGATTGCCGGTTCGCAGCTGGTTCCCGGCCGCCCGCTGGTCCACTCCGTTCGCGATCCTGAGCTGCTGGCCTGTGTGCGCGGCACGCTGGAGCGCCACGAGCTGTGCGCAGGCCGCGCCAGCCTGCTGGCGCCGGGCCGCGTCTTCGAGATCAGCGCCGCGCCCCTGCCCTCGGGCGGAGCCCTGGTGGTGCTGCACGACGCCACCAGCATTGAAGCCGCGCAGAAGTCGCGGCGCGAATTCGTGGCCAACGTGAGCCACGAACTGCGCACCCCGCTCACGTCGATCCAGGGCTATGTGGAAACTCTCATCGAGGATCCCAACCCCAGTGCTGAAACCACGCTGGAATTCCTGGGCGTGATTCTGAAAAACGCCAGCCGCATGAACCGCCTCACCGAGGATCTGCTTGCCCTGGCCAGCGTGGAGAGCCCTGACTACAAGCTTTCGCTGCAGCCGGTGCGCGCCAGCGTTCTTCTTCAGGATGCGCTCGACTCCATCGGGGGCATTGTTGTGGATTCCGGCGTCAAGCTGCAGTCGGGCGGCGCACCCGACGCGCTGGTGATGGCCGATCCCGACGCCATGCACCAGGTTTTCGGCAACCTGATGGAAAACGCGCTGAAGTACGCCAAAGACGGCAAGCGCATCCGTGCCGGAGCGCGACTGCTGGACTCTGAAGTCCAGTTCACCATTCAGGACTTTGGCCCCGGCATCTCGTCGGAGCACCTGGAGCGCATCTTCGAGCGTTTCTACCGCGTCGACAAGGCGCGCTCGCGCGAGTCCGGCGGGACGGGCCTGGGTCTGGCCATTGTCAAGCACATCGTGCAGGCTCACGGCGGCCGCATCTGGTGCGAAAGCGAGCTCGGCAACGGCGCGGCTTTCCAGTTCACGCTGCCGCTGGCGCCCACGCCGCAGAATGCGGCGCAGCCTCAACCCGCGCAGCAAACGCCGGCCGTGGTTTGAGCGGCGGTATTCGCTGGACTCTCGACGCCTGGGACACAAGGCTTTTATACTGATGCCGCTTCTCCAGAGGTGAATGATGCGTTTACTCAAATCGATTGCATTGCTGAGTGTTCTGGCCCTCTTCGGTGGAAACAGTTCGAGAGTCATGGCACAAATCAGTATCGGCGTCACGATTGGACCTGAGCCGGTGTGTCCTTACGGGTACTTCGACTATGCGCCCTACAACTGCGCGCCGTACGGCTATTACGGTCCGGATTGGTTCATCAACGGCGTGTTCATCGGTGCAGGCCCGTGGTTCCACGGTCCCAAGGGATTTGCGGGACACGTAGATAACCGCTATGACCCGCGTCACGGGTACAAGGGACCGCTGCCGGGGCGCGGAGAGCAGCCCTTCAGCCAATTCCACGGGAATGAGGCGCGGGACGGCAAGGGTCACACGGCGAAGGCGGATCACGATCCAGGCACCGAGCATAGCGCCGGATACTCAGGCGGCGGTCACCCCGGCGAGCACCGGTAATCGCGCCATTCCAGGCTGAGCCCGAAGACGAGGCGGCGTCGATGAGCGATCGTTCGCGGCGCCGAGTGGGAATCCTGCGCGTTGGCCCGCTCGGGGGACAATAAGGCTATGGCGCCAGGTAAGCATCCAGCGATTGTGCTTCTTGTGTCCGCCATCGCCCTTGCGGTTTCAGTGCAGGTTCCAGGTCCGGCGCCGCGCTTGGATGCGTGGACCATCCTCGGACCCGGCGGCGGTGGAACCACTGCCAATCCGACCATCAGCCCTGCCGATCCGAATCTCGTTCTCGTGCGCAGCGACATGACGGGCGCCTACATTACCCACGACGGTGGGCAATCCTGGCGCATGTTCAACCTGCGCAGCGGGCTGACGGCTTTCGCATTCGATCCGCGCAATTCACGGCGCGTCTATGCGGGCGGCGCGGCGCTGTGGCGCAGCGACAACGCGGGCCAAACCTGGAGCATGGTCTTCCCCGATCCTGGTGCGCATACGGTCGAACACGACAACGGCGACCATGGCGATTACAGCCTGACCTCAGACGACAAGAACTATGTGACCGGATTGTCGATCACGCAGATTGTGGTCGATCCCGCCGATGCGAAGGTCGTCGGTGTTGCGTTTTCCAATCCGATCACGCGCGGCTCGACGCTCATCGTCTCGCACGACGGCGGCATGTCGTTCCAGCGCGAGCAGGATTTCGATTCCGATCGGATTCTGCTGCTTGCCTACGCGGGCGGCAAGCGCATCGTTGTGGGTTCTCGCGGAGTCTATCGTGGCGCGTCCGAAGCCGCCGCGCCCATTGGTGAATCTGGAGACGTCATCGCCAATGCTGCGGCCGGAGATGGCTACGCCGGCGCGATGGTGATCTACGCGACCACCCGGGAAGGGAAGCTGCTGATCTCGCGCGACGCCGGCCGCACCTGGCAGCCAACGACGCCCGCGCTTGGCCAGCAGTCCGGCCGCTTCGGCGCAGTTGCGGCAAGCAGCCAGGACGGCCGCATTGCGTACGTGGGATTTCGCGGCCTGAAGCTCGGCGACGGCCGCGATCAGCTCTACAACGGAATCGCCAAAACCGTGGACGCGGGCAGAACCTGGCAAATCGTACTGCGCGAATCCACGCGTCCGGCCCGCAATCTACTCGGCTCCTGGATCGAGCAGCGTGCCGCTGAAGCAGGAACCAATGAGCGCGCGCCGATTTTCTTCGACGCACCCTACAGTCTTGCCGTCGCACCCGGCAATGCCGCCATCTGTTACGCCACGAACCTCTTCGAGACTTACCGCACGATCGATGGCGGCGTGACGTGGTGGCAACTCGATTCCATCCACACGCCCGATGGCAACTGGACCACGCGCGGCCTCGATGTGACCACCAGCTACGGCATGCAGTTCGATCCCTTCGATCCCCGTCACATCTTTATCGACTACACCGACATTGGCGCATTCCAGAGCTGGAACGGCGGCCGCAGCTGGCAGACTGCGACGAGCGGAATTCCCGAAAAGTGGCGCAACACCACCTACTGGCTGGCCTTCGATCCTGAAGTGAGAGGCCTGATGTGGGGCGCGTTCAGCGGCACGCACGATCTGCCCCGGCCCAAGATGTGGCGTCACGACCCGTCGTTGAGCAGTTTTCGCGGCGGCATAGCCATCTCAACCGACGCAGGCCTGCACTGGACGCCTTCAGATCGCGGCATGGCCGACACTGCCGTCACGTTCGTCCTGCTCGATCCTGCCAGTCCCGTTGACCATCGCACGCTCTACGCCTGCGCGTTTGGTGCCGGCGTTTACAAGTCCATTGACAACGGAGCGAGTTGGCAACTGAAGAACGATGGCATTTTGCCTGAGGATCGATTCGCCTGGCGGATGGTTCGCGCCAATGACGGCGCGCTTTATCTGATCGTTGCGCGCAGCAACGAAGGCGCGTACGGCGAAGCGCACGGATCGGGCGCGCTCTACAAGTCCATCGACGGCGCCGAACATTGGCAGAAAATGCGGCTGCCCCAGGACGTGACCGGACCAACCGGGCTGGCGCTTGATCCGCGCGACAACGCCCGAATGTATCTCGCCGCATGGGGGCAGCAGCGGGCCAATGTCGATATCGGCGGCGGCGTTTACCTGTCCACCGATGGCGGAGCGAGCTGGAAGCCCATCTTTCAGGCGTCGCAACACGTCTACGACGTGACTATCGACCCCAAGTCGCCGGACACGTTGTATATTTGCGGATTCGATGCCGGCGCCTGGCGCTCGACCGACGCCGGCCTGCATTGGGTGCGCATTCGCGGCTACAACTTCAAGTGGGGCCATCGCATTGTCGTCGATCCGCAGGACGAGACGAAGGTTTACATCACCACTTACGGAGGCAGCGTTTGGCATGGCCCCGCGGCGGGCGATCCCAACGCCGCTGAAGACATTCTGACGCCGGTTCCTGTCGCGCAGTGAACGTCGAGCCCCAAGCCCCAAGCGTCTGCCCCAGCAGCCGCGCCAACCTCCTTTCCGATCCCTGTTTCCTGATCCCTGTTCCCTGTCTTTTCACTTGCCCGTAACATTCGCCCTTGACAATGACCCCTAGCAGGCAAACTGCAAGGGAGAGAACTGTGAAAAAGATAGGAACTGTGGGCCTTTTTCTCGTCGTTGCGCTCGCTGGGGCTCAAGCGCAGAGAATCACCGGCGCGGGCGCTACCTTTCCGGCACCCATCTACTCCAAGTGGTTCACCGAATACAGCGCCGCGCATCCCGGCGTCGAGATCAACTATCAACCCATCGGTTCCGGTGGCGGCATTCAGCAAGTGACCAACGGCGTGGTCGATTTTGGCGCCTCCGACATGCCCATGAAGGATGATGCGCTGGCTGGCGCCAAAGTCAAAGTCACGCACATCCCCACCGTGCTTGGCGCTGTTGTGCCCGTATTCCATGTGGAGGGCGTAACCGATCTGCGCCTGAGTCCCGATGTGCTGGCCGACATTTTTCTGGCCAAAATCACCACCTGGAACGATCCGCGCATTGCCAAGGACAATCCCGGCGCTCATCTGCCAGGCGACAAGATCATCGTCGTCCATCGTTCCGATGGCAGCGGCACCACCTTCATCTTTACCGACTATCTGAGCAAGGTGAGCAAGGACTGGGCGGGCGGCCCAGGTAGCGGAACCGCCATCAACTGGCCCACTGGCGTGGGCGGCAAGGGCAACGATGGCGTGGCCGCGCAGGTGCGCCAATTTCCCGGCGCCATCGGCTACGTCGAGCTTATCTATGCTTTACAAAACCACATTAACTTCGCCGCGATCCGGAATGCCTCCGGCAACTGGGTCAAAGGCTCTATCGAGGGCGTCACTGCCGCCGCAGCTACTGCCAAGATCCCTCCTGATTACCGCGTCTCCATCACCAACGCTCCCGGCCCCGATGCCTACCCTATTTCCAGCTTTACCTACCTCCTTATTCCTACTCATCCTGCTGACATGAACAAGGAGAAGGTGATCAAGGATATGCTGAGCTGGTGCGTCAAGTCGGGCGAAGAGCAGGCGTCGGCTCTCTCCTACGCGCCGCTGCCGCAGTCTCTATCCGACAAGGTGCTCAAAACCATCTACGCTCTGCCGTAAGCCGCGTCGAGGAGCCCTGCGGCCACGCGGGACTCCTCGCTAACCGGCTCCGCTCACCCCGCCGGCTCCGCCAACTCCGTTCCCTTGCTGCCTTGCTCCCTCGCTCCCTGTTTTCTCAGTCCCTGCCTTTGGTACACTCACCAAGGTCAGAGTCCTGCGCTCCGCCGCGTCTTCAAAGCCCATCGAATGACACCGACACCCGCCCTTGCGACCATCAACGACCTGTTCTTTCGCGTGGCCGCAGCCGCCAATCCGCGCGCCGTTCTTTGGCAGGATGCAGCCGGCCAATGGCAGCCCATCTCCTCTGACCAGATGTATCAGCGCGTGCGCGCTCTGGCCACGGCGCTTTTGCGCTTCGGCGCCCAAAAAGGCGATCGCATCGCCCTGATCAGCGAGAACCGCTGGGAGTGGGCGATCACCGATTTTGCGGTGCTCGCCATCGGCGCTGCCGATGTTCCCATCTACCCCACGCTTACCGGTGAACAGATCGCAGAGCTGCTGCGCGACGCAGGCTGCCGCATGGCCATCGTGTCCACCTTCCAGCAATTCGAGAAACTGGCCGCGGTGCGCGCACAAACCCAACTGGATCGCATCATCATCATGGATTCGCCCGCCCCCCAGGGGGCCATCGCGCTGAGCGAACTGCTTGCCGGGGCCGACGCCCCTGGCTCCGCGCACGATCCCGTCTTCGACGCGCTCGCCCACTCCGTTGAGCCGCGCGACCTGGCCACGCTGATTTACACCTCCGGCACCACCGGCGAGCCCAAGGGCGTGGCGCTTACGCATGGCAACATCGCTGCCAATCAAAACTTCGCGGCCGCCGACTTCGGATTCGATTCCACTGACGTGTGCATCTCGTTTCTGCCGCTTTCGCACGTCACCGCCCGCGCTCTCGACTACGTGATGTACAACGCCGGCGCACAGGTCGTCTACTGTTCGCAGTTCGACAAGCTTCCGCAGGCCATGCGCGAGATCCGGCCCACGGTGATCGTGGGCGTACCCCGCGTTTACGAAAAAATCCGTCAGGCCGTGGAACAGAAGGCCGCCGAATCGCCTGTCAAGAAGCGCTTGCTGGGATGGGCCATCCATCTGGGTTCTCGCTTTGCCGGTACCGTCTACGATGGCCGCCAGCCCGACGCCATCACATGGAAGATCGCCAACAAGCTCATCTACTCCAAGGTGCGCGAAGCCTTCGGCGGGCGCGTTGACACCTTTGTCTCCGGCGGCGCTCCGCTCGGAGTCGACACGGCACGCTGGTTCGCGGCTGCGGGCATTGCGCTGTGGGAAGGATACGGCCTCACCGAAACTTCGCCGGTCATCGCGCTCAACACGCCCCTGCGCCACCGCATGGGCTCGGTCGGCGCGCCTCTGCCCAATGTTGAGCTCAAACTTGCCGAGGACGGTGAACTTCTGGTGCGCGGCCCTTCAGTTTTCGCCGGCTACTGGCACAAGCCCGCCGCCAACGCCGAGTGCATCGACAGCCAGGGATGGTTCCGCACTGGCGACGTTGCCCATTTCGATGCCGATGGGTTTCTCTACATCACCGATCGCAAGAAAGAGCTTTTGAAGACTTCTGGCGGCAAGCTGGTTGCGCCCCAGCCCATCGAAAACAAGCTGAAGAACAACGTGCTGGTGGCCAATGTGGCGCTGGTGGGCGACCGCCACAAGTTCATTGCCGCGTTGATAGCGCCCAACTTCGCCGCGCTGGAGGAATGGGCCGGCCGCCATGGCGTTGGCGGGCAACCGCATGCCCGGCTGGTGGCCGATCCCCGCGTGGTCTCACTCTACGGCGAAATCGTCCGCGAAGTGAATTCTACGCTGGCCAGTTTTGAGACCGTCAAGCGCTTCCGGGTGGTGCCCGACGAGTGGACGCAGGAATCCGGCGAGTTGACGCCGTCGATGAAGATCAAGCGCCGTGTACTTACTGCGCGATATGCGGCGGCGATCGCCGAACTTTACGCCGGCGAGGCCACCGCCCGCGGCGAATCGGCGAGCTGATCTGGCCTGCGCCGCGGCGCGTGGCTGCCGGCTTGGGCCACATGCGCTGCAGGGCGCGGAAAAACGGCGCGCCCCACGCTCCCACGGCCAACACTGAGCCGAAGATAATCACCGCATCGATGCTCAGCCGCCCCTGGCGCGACCAGTACGCATCCGGCTCCAGGCTCAGCCACAGCGCGAACTCGTCCAGAGTGAGCGCCGCGCCCACGCCGTAGCCCACCGCCATCAGGCGTCCGAAGAAGATCGATTCCGGCGAGTTGGACCAGCCCAGGTCGAGCAGCCATCCGTAACCGACCAGCAGCAAGATCAAAATACCCCAGACAAGGTGGTGAATGTGCATTCCGTGCACCGTCACCCACTGCATACGTCCCTCGTGATTGGCGATGCGATGCACCAGAATTCTGACGCCGACAAAAGTAATGAGGAACGAGACCGAGGCGATAAACATGCGCTGGCGCGGCCGGTCGGGGATGGTCTTGCGGATCAGGTATCCCAATCGCGTCAACTGCAGCAGCACCAGCAGCACAACCACGACCAGGCCCACAAACGCAAGCAGGAACGGCGCCCCGTTTTCATGCATACCTTATTGAACCACGGAACGAGGGAACGAGGGAGCGAGGGAGCAAGGGCCGATTTTCTTGGATTCCGCTAGACCTTATCGGATCTGTCCCAGCGATAAGCTGCAAAGCCAACGATCATGCGCAATTTCTGAAGACATTCAACCTTTGCCGGCGCGCCTCGTTGCTCCCTCGCTTGTTCCCTTGTTTGCTGCCTCGCCGTGAGCCGCATCACGTTGCCTTGACAGCGGCGCGTTACACTGTTTACGGCCTTAACTCCGGGGATTTTCCCGAGTTCGTACACGCACTTTGGTTTTCAGGCTTGAGGCCGTTGTCGGAACAGCCGATAGAAGCTTACGAGGAGACTCCACGATGCGAGTTGCACTACTGACCGGCGGCGGCGACTGCCCCGGATTGAACGCGGTGATTTACGCGGCTGTGAAAAAAGGTATCAATCACTACGGCGACGAGTTCATCGGATTTTTGAACGGCTGGCGCGGCGTGCTCGACAACAACTTTATCGCGCTCACGCTCGAAAACACTGACGGCATTCAGCTCAGGGGCGGCACCATCCTGCATTCCTCGCGCACCAACGTGAAGAAAATCCCCGGTGGCATCGACAAGGTGCAGGAGGTCCTGAAAACCAACAAGATTGATGCGCTCATCGCCCTGGGCGGAGACGACACGCAGTCGGTCACACAGTTCCTGTGCGAGAACGGCGTCAATGCCGTGGGCGTGCCCAAGACCATCGACAACGATATCAACGGCACCGATCAGACCTTCGGTTACGACACCGCCGTCTCCATCGCCACCGAAGCAGTGGACCGCATCCACACCACCGCCGACTCGCACAACCGCGTGATCGTCATCGAGGTCATGGGCCGTGACGCGGGCTGGATCGCTTACGCCTCAGGGGTTGCCGGCGGCGCCCACGTGGTGCTGGTTCCTGAAAAGGAGATCGACATCGACCACGTCTGCGCCCTGCTCAAGTACAACTACGATCACGGCAAGCACTATGGCGTGGTGGTGGTCGCCGAGGGCTGCCATCTGCCTGAGGTCGGCCAGGTCACCGGCTCGGCTGAGGTCGATTCCTTCGGCCACGCGCGCTTGTCCGGTATCGGCGAAGCTTTGGCCGATCTCATCGAGAAAAAAACCGGCTTCGAAACGCGCTCAGTCAATTTGGGGCACACGCAGCGCGGCGGCGTGCCCACGGCCTACGACCGGCTGCTCGCCCAGCGCTATGGCCTGCACGCCATCGACATGGTGCACCAGAAGAAGTGGGGCCGCATTGCCGTTCTGCACGGCATCGACATCACGGATATTCCCATCAGGGATGCGATCGCGACCAATCGCCGCCTCGACCAGCGTTTCTTCGATGTGATCACCGACCTGGAAGCCAAGGTGTAGGCGCGATTCGTCAGTACAATTTGGGAGTGTCATCCTGGGCGAGTCCCGGCGTGCCGGGACGAATCGAAGGATCTGCGGTTGCTTTTGTTCTTTTCCGAGCAGCTTGCCGGGTGCCCCACCATCGCGGCGCTTTTGAATTTGCGGCTAGGGCGGGAATGCTGACTTGCTAACTCGCTCCCTTGCTCCTTCGCCTCCCGCTCAATGCTTTATCGCCTTTACCAACCCGCCGACTTCCCCGCCCTCTACGCCGTCGAGGAACTCTGCTTCCAGCCGCCCTTCCGCTTTTCGCGCGCCTACATGCGCCGATTGACGCAAAGTCTTCGCGCTGCCACCTGGATCGCCGAAGAGGGCGCCGAGCTTTTGGGATTTGCGATTGTGGAGTGGTCCGAAGACTCGAATGGCGCCTACATCGAAACTCTGGAAGTGACGCCCAGCCGCCGCGGCCAGGGCATTGGCAGCGAGCTGCTGCGCCGCGTGGAAGATTCCGCTCGCACCGCCGGCGCTGCTTCGATCTGGCTGCATGTCGATCAGGAAAACGCTGGCGCCATCCATCTCTACGAAAGCCGCGGCTACACGCGCCGGGGCAGGGAAGAGCACTATTACGCGCGCCATCGCGCCGCCTTCATCTACGCCAAGCGGCTGGCGCCGCACGATCCTGACCCCGCTAGCTCCGCCAACCCCGCTGACTCCGCTGCTTTCTAGTTCCCTTGGTCCCTGCCGGGATCCCCGGCGCGCGATTTGTGCGCGCTGGGGTGGCTCGGTTCCTGTCTTTCTCACTGAGCTCCGTAATCTGCGCCTTTGATAAATGCGGCCACGCGGTCGTGAAGCTGCTTGCGGCATTCGTCACGCACATACGCCATGTGTCCTGCTTCGTACCAGTCGTATTCGATGTTCTTGGTCAGCGACGCCGGAATGGGCAGGTGCTCCTCTTCGTAATGTGCGGCAAAGAACGGCGTGGCCAGGTCGTAATAGCCGTCGTTCACCATCACTTTCAGGTGAGGATTCGTTTTCATCGCCTCGGCCAGGTCATTGCTCACATTCAGTCCGCCGGCGTTGCTTGCACCACCCCCACCGCCCGGACCGCGGCCCATGGGCTGCCGGTTCATATCCCAACGGTGGCCATCAAACAGTGCGCTCGGAATATACGTTTGGCCGGCGCCGTACTTCAGGTAGTCGCGCAAATAAAGATTCACCAGCGAAAAGTATGCAGACGAAATCGCCGCGCTTTGCGGGTCGTATTCTGCCGACTCACTGAGCGGATCGAGAGTTGGCCCGGTGAAGCGCGTGTCGTAGCGCCCCGTGGTCATGCCTTCATCGTCCTCAAACGTTTTCTCAAACTCACCGCCGGTCACGCGCAGGTTAGCTTTGATCAGATAGTCCACCGGCAGCCCGGTGTACTGATGCAGCTTTTCGGCGACCGATCGCTTGTCCGCGTCGCTCAAGGCGTTGCCTTCAGCCAGCGCGTGCATATATTCCCCCAGAGCAAAATCCTCAACCTCTTTCAGAAAGGGATCGAGCGCCGCCGGCTGCGGCGACAGTTTCTTGTGGTACCAAGCCGTGGCCGCGTACGTGGGCAGCGCCAGCGGATAGGCTAAATCCATGCCCGGCCTGCCCAAGCCCGCGGCGCTCGCAAAGTTGAAGATCTCTCCCAGCAGCATCACGCCGTTCAGATCGATGCTCTTGCCGTTTTCCAGCAGGTTGGCCAGCACCGCCGAACGCGTGGTTCCATAGCTCTCGCCAAACAGAAACTTCGGCGAGTTCCAGCGCCCGTACTTCACCAGAAAGCGCGCGATGAATCGCGCGAATGCCTGCGCATCCTGATCCACGCCCCAGAACGCATTCTCAGCGTTCTTGCCGGCCAGCCGGCCGAAGCCTGTCCCCGGCATGTCGATAAACACTAGGTCGCTCACGTCAAGCAGGCAGTCAGGATTGTCGATCAGCTTGTACGGTGCGCCGGGCAGATGCGTGTCGCCGGCGGTCTCAACATACTTCGGCCCCAGCGATCCCATGTGCAGCCACATCGTGGAGCTGCCCGGTCCGCCGTTGTAGAAGAACGTCACCGGACGATCCTCAGCCTTGGCGCCGGTTTTGAAATAGGCCACGTAAAACATGTGCGCCACCGGCGGCGCATCGGAGGGGTCTTTCGGCGGCGTAAGCGCAAGCTGGCTGCCGGGCAGCGGTTTTCCGTCGGGACCGAGCTGCGCATCCTCGGTGTCTGTGGCGCCTACTGTGATGGTGCCGGCAATCGCGGTATACGCGATATGCTGCCCGCCCACATCGATGGTGGCCTGCGTTGTGGAGTCAGGCGGCGGAGGAGCGGGCTCGGGGGATCTCTCTTGCCCCCTGCCTCCGGATTGGTCCCCACCCGCATTTCTTCCGGACGGTTTCTCGTCCTGGGCGCGGGTTGCAACAGGAAGCGTCGACAATGTCGCCGCCAGCGCAGCGGCGAAAATATACGAAGCCAGTTTCATCCTTTGACCTCCGGGGAGCGGATTCGAATAACAGCTAGTATAAAGGCCAGGTGCGGCCTGGGGACTCGTTGATCTTGCGATACACGAGGTAGCAAAAACCTTGGTCCGTCGGAAATCGATAGGAGCCGGGAGCATCGAGAACTTTCACAGCGATAGCCGTCATTCCCCAGCCCGTGTATTCGTCAGCTTCGAGGAAGGCGGTGGCGAGTTTGTCGTAGCCGTGCGCTTCGCCAAACTCGCGCACCCTCTCCATGTCCACTTTGTTATGCGAAGGAATGTTTGCGTTTGCCCAGGACCACTCCCACGAGCTTCCCTGAGTCGTGCCCACGATGGAGACATCGATTTCGAGTTTGGGCTTTTGCGGGTCGGAAAAAGTGAGAGTCGAACGCTCGTGATCCCAGTCCCATCGCGCGAATTCACCGTACTTTTCGCGAAATCGGTCGTTCTTTTCCTGTGATTCGTGAACCAACGGGTGAAGGAATTCGCCGAAACAATCGTCACAAACTGCCATTAAACTCCCCCACCCCGCCGCTTCTGCAAACTACTAACTGCGAACCGTGAACCCCCGACTGACCACTGATCACCGACCGCTAATCACTGCTTTTGGAAAGGTTGCCTCTCCGTGATCTTCGGCCGCTCTTCGGCCTGCAACTGCTTGGACACGGCCTCGACCTCGCGAAACACGCGCAGCAGATTTCCGCCCAGAATCTTGCGGCAGTCCTCGGCCGAATAGCCGCGCGCCATCAGCGCTTCGGTAATTTTGGGCAGATCGGCCGGCGAATCGATCCCTTCGGGCAACTGCCCCATGATGCCGTCGAAATCCGATCCCAGCCCCACGTGGTCCACTCCCGCCACCTTG
>JASHQH010000245.1 GCA_030037635.1 Acidobacteriaceae bacterium | reverse complement strand
ATTCGTCTTCGTTTTCAAATAGATTGCCAGCCATCACCTTCAAGTCTAACGGCCATATCCCGGAGGGCCCATGCGCCCGCTCCTTGCTGCCTTGATCGGTCGCTCCCTGGCTCCCCGCGTTGTTGACCAAACCCTTTGTTCTGCGTCTACTTCAATGCGTAGAAGCTTCACTTCCGGGGGCTCCAGAAGCGATGGCAGCGGACGCAGTCAGCGTTCCCATAGACGTGGTCCAGGCCGCGGCGGCTTTGGCTCGGCCGGCCAGTGGGAGGGTAAAATCCTCCTCAGGCATGGCTGCGTCGAGAGCAATGGGCGGGGCGAACCGCGAGGATGTGAGCCGCGGTCAGGAGCGCGGGCAAAGCCGCGCGCTCGAAATGGACCTCATCCGCGAGGCCCAGGGCGGTTCGCGCGCTGCCTTTGACGTCCTCGTGCGTCAATACGAGCATCAGGTATTGCGGCTGGCGCTGCACCTGACCGGTTCGGAGCACGATGCCGAGGATATTTACCAGGAGGCTTTTTTGAAAGCCTTCCGGTACATTGGTAACTTCCGCTTCGAGTGCTCGTTTTATACGTGGATTTACCGGATCGTTACCAATCTCTGCCTTGACCAGTTGCGCCGGCGCAAGACCCGCCGCGAGGACCACGCGGTCTTCGTGGACCGTACCGGCGATGAGATCGATGTGCTGGCCTCGATCTCAGACAATCGATCTTTTTCAAACCCGGCGCGCGAACTCGATCGCAAGGTGCTGGGCGAAAAAATTCAGGCGGCGCTCACCAAGCTGACGCCGCGCGAACGGATGGTTTTCGAGCTGAAGCATTACCAGGGATTACGGCTCCGCACCATCGGCGAGATGTTGAACACCACGGAAGAGACCGCCAAGAATACGCTCTTCCGTGCCACCAAGAAACTGCGGGCGCAGTTGGCGGAGTTGAGATAGGAACAGCTATTAGCGGCTTTTGGGGCAAAAGGACGTAGCGATGAATTGCGAATTGGCACAGGAACGGATGGTGATGGCGGCGTATGGGGAGCTGCCTGATGAATTGGCGCACGAGCTGGAGCGGCACGTGGCCGGCTGCGCAGATTGCCAAAGGGAGCGCGAGCAGGTGCGGGCACTCAAGGTGCTGGCCGATGTGCACCCCGTTGCCGATCCGGCTCCGAATCTGGTGGCGCGCGCGCATCTGCGTCTGGATGAAGCACTGGACACCCTGCCGCCCAAGCGCTGGTATGAGCGACTGGGCGAGCGCATTCTGAACAATTTTGCCAGTCTGCAGGCTGCTCCCGCAGCAGCTTTGCTTCTGCTGGTGGCCGGAGCTGGGGCGGGCGTTCTGGGCGGCTACGAGTATGCGCAGGGCCGCTTTGCTCATGCTGCAACGCAAGCCTCCTCATCGGCGGGCCCGCAGGTTGAGACCGCTGCGGCAATGCCCGGGCTGGCCGATATTGCCAACATCTCCAGCATCGTTCGTGAGCCGAACAGTGAGATCGTCAACGTCAGCTACAGCCAGCTCGTTCCGCGGCAAGTCACGGGCTCGCTCGACGATCCCGGCATCCGTCAGTTGCTGATGCTGGCCACTGAGAATTCCGCGTCGCCGGGCGTGCACGACGACTCCGTCGCTCTGCTTGCCGCCGAGTGCCGCGCCGGCCACAGTTGCCAGTCCACCGGCATCCGCGAAGCCCTCATGGTGGCTCTGCGCCGCGACCGCAGCGCCAAGGTGCGCCAGAAGGCGCTTGAGGGGTTGGAGCCATACGTCGCCGACGATGAGCGGGTTCGCAATGCCGTGCTGCAATCGGTCTTGAACGACAGCGATCCAGCCGTCCGGATTGCTGCCATCGGTTTGCTGGAACCTGTAGACGCCGACACCAGCGTCCAGCAGGTGCTTTATTCGGTTTCCAATTCGGATCAGAGTGCCCAGATCAGAAATGTTTCCCGGCAGGTTTTGAGCCGGGTTCCGGAAACGCAATAGTCGGCCTATCTTTCCGGCAACCGCGCCGTCTTTAGGAGCGTGGACCGGGGCCCCCGGCAAGCGATTTTGGCTTGCTGGGGTGATGGACCGGTAAACGAAATACGCGGGAGAAGCAGCCATGAAGCACCTTTTGAGGCCGTACGTTCAATTCCATCTCAACCTTGCCCTTGCCATCACCTTTGTATGCCTGATCGCGGCGCCGCGCGCTGTCCGTGCCCAGGCGCAGTTAATCATCCCTTTCCTTGAGGATCCCAACCCCCTGCTGGCACACTCTGGTGCGGCTGGCTATCTGGGTGTCGAAGTTGCCGATGTCGACGCCGACAAGGCGCAGGCTCTCAAGCTCAAAGAAGTGCGCGGCGCCGTCATCACTCTTATCGATCACGACGCACCCGCCGGCCAAATCGGACTGAAAGTCAACGACGTCGTATTGGCAATCAACGGTCAGAACGTCGAAGGCGCCGAGGCGCTGCGCCGCATGCTGCGTGAGATTCCGCCCGGCCGCAAAATCAGCCTCGAAATCAGCCGCGATGGCAACATCCAGACGCTCGCCGCACAGCTTGTCGATCGTAAAGAAATGGAGCACGACGTTTGGAACAAGATTCTCAACGTCCAGCCGGGCCCCATCGCGCCCGCACCGCCTTCAGCCATGGGCGTCCTTGCCGGCGCCGATGCTCCTCCGCCCGGCGGCTGGCACATGTCGCTCTTCACCAGCACTCTCAACGTGGGTGCACTGGTTGAGCCGCTCACCTCGCAGATGGCTGAGTATCTCGGCGTCGAGGGCGGTCTCATGGTCAAGCAAGTCGGCAAGAAGAGCGAGGCGGCAACAGCCGGACTTAAGGCCTTCGACGTGATTCTCAAGGTGGGAACTGATTCCATCGCCACGGTGGCTGACTGGGACCGCGCTCTGCGCTCCAACCAGGGCAAGCCCGTGCAGGTCACGATTCTGCGCGACAAGAAGCAGCAGACCCTCACGCTGCAAGTCGACTCCAAGCGCCACAGCGAAGTCGAGTTTGACGATCTGTTTCCCAATGGCGACGTTCCCATGATGGCCGACATGGCGCCCGAGATGGACACCGATCTCGCTCAGGTGCTTGCGGCGCAAGCCGACGCCGCAGCCGCGCAGGCTGATGCCATGAACCACACAGTTGACGGCCAGTTGCAAATGAGCCCTGAACAGATGGAGCAATTCCGCCAGCATATGGAGGAATTCAAGAAAAACTTCAGCCCCGGCACATTCAAGTTCGATTCTCAGCAAATGGAGCAGCTCCAGAAGCAATTCGAGGGACTGAAAAAGAACTTCAATCCCGACGCATTCACGTTCGATTCTCAGCAGATGGAGCAGCTGCGCCGGCAGATGGAAGAATTCAAGAAGAACTTCAACGACCAGCAGATGAAGCAGCTTCAGCAGCAGCTCCGGCAGCAGATGGAAGAGTTCCAGCGCCAGCTCGAAGAATGCCGTCAGGATTCCGGACACTTCGTTTAGCGCGGCGCGATCTTCACTCACCTACCTGGGCGCCGTTTGACGGCGCCCTTTGTGTTTCGCGCCGTACACTGAGATTGATGGAAATTCTCTACGGCCTGCACCCGGTTGAGGAAGCACTCAAGGCCGGCAAGCGGCGCTTCGACCACGTCCTGGTGGCACGCGAACGCCGCGACGCGCGTCTTGAACGAATCATAGCCCAATGTCGCCAGGCCGGCGTTCGCGTCCTTGAGCAGACGCGCGATCAACTCACCCTCGCCTCCAAAACTCAGTCGCACCAGGGCGTGGTTGCGCTCGTTCATCCCCAGTCATTTCTTTCCCTCGAAGACCTTTTCGCGCCCGCCGCGAATCAAAACGCGGCGCGGCTGATCCTGGCGCTCGATGGCGTCGAAGATCCGCAAAATCTCGGCGCTCTGCTGCGCGTGGCCGATGGCGCCGGCGCCGACGGCATAGTCCTTACCGAGCGCCGCGCCGCTCCCTTGAGCGCAGCCGCCGTGAAGGCCAGCGCCGGCGCGGCCGAGTACCTGCGCATCGCGCGCGTGGTCAATCTTGTGCGCGCCCTCGAAGAACTGAAGCGCCACAATCTGTGGATCGCAGGTCTCAACGAACGGGGCGAGACGGACTACGACCAGTTTGACTTCACTGGCGATCTGGTCGTCGTTTTGGGCCGCGAGGGGGCAGGCCTTCACGATCTCGTCCGCCGCACCTGCGACCACCTGCTGCGCATTCCCATGGCCGGCGGCGTCAGCTCGCTCAATGTCTCGGCCGCTGGGGCCGTGGTCCTGTATGAGGCCGCTCGCCAGCGGCGGGCCAACCGTTCCGTGCCCGATCCTGTCGCCAAAGAACCGGCGAAAGGGTGGGAACGCGCAAACGCCGAACCGAAAAAACGGAAAGGCCTCGGTTCATGACCTTGGCTCCTGCCAAATTCAATTTCGGGGGTCATCCTGACCGACCAAGCGCGAAGCGCGAGGGAGTCGAAGGATCTGCATTTGCCTTTCGCCACGCCCGCACAACAAGTCTCGCGGCCTTGGCCTCAATCACTTTTTCCGCTCTCGCCGCTGCGCAAAGCCCTCCCGCCGCGCCCCAGCAGCCACAACCCCACGGCACCGTCATCTTCTCCCGCTCCACCGACGAATCGGGCCAGACCACTACCATCGCCGGTCCCGCCGCGGGGCAAAGCACCGGCAAAGCTGTCACCGCGCCTACGGCTACCGACGACGAGCGCCAGGCCGTCGCCTTCACCGCCTTCGACATGGACGTGCATCTGCGCACAGCCGAGCAGCAGTTCGCCGCACGCGCCCTGGTTACCGTTCGCAACGACGGCAAGTCGCCTCTGGCTCACATTCCGCTGCAAATCTCTTCGCAGCTCAACTGGGAGCGCATCCGCATTGCGGGCCGCGATGTGCCCTTCACCGTCGCTACGCTCAACTCCGACGTGGACCACACCGGCCAGCTCCACGAAGCCGCGGTTCCGCTCAAGGAGCCGCTCGCACCCGGCGCAACCCTCCAGCTCGACGTCACCTACTCCGGCGTCATCGCTCCTTCTGCGCAGCGCCTGATCGCCATCGGCACGCCCAGCGACCTCGCTCTCCACTCCGACTGGGATGCGATCGGCCTCGACTTCACCGGCCTGCGCGGCTTCGGCAACGTCGTGTGGTATCCCGCCTCCGCCGTTCCAGTCATCCTGAGCGACGGCGCGCGCGTCTTCGACGAGATGGGCGAGCACAAGCTGCGCATGTCTGCCGCGCACTTCCGCTTGCGCTTCACCATGGAATTTCCCCGCGACCACACGCCCACCGTGGCTCTCATCAATGGCCGTCCCGCGCCCCTTACCGTTACAGAACCCACCACGCCCGGCCCTGAAATTGCCGGCGTCGCCACGGCTTCGGTCGACGCACCCGAGCTCGGATTTGAAGCGCCCAGCCTCTTCCTCGCCGTGCGCACTCCCCACGCGGCAACGAACACCACGCTCTACACGTTGCCCGACTCTGAATACGATCCTGCCGTCGAAGCCCCTCCTGCTGCCCAGCAGTCCCCCGAAAACGGTTCTTCGTCTCCAGCGTGGCAGGCCTGGGCCGATGCGGCCGCCAAGGTCACGCCATTTCTTCAGGGATGGCTCGGACAGCAACCGCGCTCACAGCTCACCATCCTCGATCTGCCCGACTCCCAGGACGCGCCCTTCGAAACCGGGGCGCTTCTCGTTACCGCCATTCGCGCGGCCCCGCCCGATCAGCTCGAAGGCATCCTCGTGCACGCGCTCACCCAAGCGTGGATGTCGTCGCCGCGCGCATGGCTCAACGAGAGTGTCGCCGACTTCATGGGAACTTTGTGGCTTGAAAAACAGTCGGGCCGCGAAAAGGCTCTTGAAGCCCTCGAGTCGGGCCGCACCGCGCTCGCGCTGGCTGAGCCATCAAGCCCCGGCGAAAGCCCCGGCCAGCCGCTCGCTCAGGCCATCGCGCCGGCTTACTACCGCACCAAGGCCGCCTACGTTTTCTGGATGCTGCGCGATCTGGCCGGCGATCCCGCGCTCTCGGCTGCTCTACGCGCCTACGATCCGCAGCAGGATGCCGCCCTCGGTCTCGGCCCGATACCCGGGGTCCCCGGCGACAGGTCCTCGTCGCCGCGGGGGGCCTCAGGCCCAGGTTCCTTCGAAAAGCTGCTCAACCAGGCCGACCCGAGCGACGATCTTTCCTGGTTTTTCTCCGATTGGATCGATTCCGACAAGGGCCTGCCCGACATCGCCATCGACAACGTCTACGTCACTCCAGCCGCGGTTCCCGGAACTGCCCCCACGCCTCATAAAGCCCCGCCAGCGGGTAATTCGACCGAAAGCCCCACCACCGCCGGACCTGACGAAAACAGTTGGCTCGTCGCCGTCGATTTGTCCAACTCCGGCTACGCGGCAGCCGAGATTCCCGTCACCGTGCGCAACGCGCTCACGTCGGTCACTCAGCGCGTTCTCGTTCCCGCGCGCAGCAAGGCCACGGTGCGCATTCTCATCCAGGGCAAACCGGCCGAAGTGCAGGCCAACGACGGCACCGTGCCGGAGACGGAGGCCAGCGTGCATATCCGCAAGCTTTCCGTTCCCTAAAGCTTTCTATTCCCTAATCCCTGTCTCTTCACGCCGCTTTCAGCCGGAAACCATCCGGGTCTTTCCCGCGCACCCTCCGCCACCACACCTGGAACGTGGGAATATTCAGGGTGACCGAAAAAATCTTGCGCAGCTTGCCAGGCGGGCAGTGCAGCGGCTTCATCCCGTGCCACGAAATCGGCGTGCGCTGGAACAGAAGGCTTCCGTTTCCTGCCGGCCCGTGCCCTGCCGCCACCGTCAGCTCGTCGAACGTCGGCGCCGAGTGCGTCGGAATCGGCTTGTCGCTCGCCAGAATCAGGGTCTGGCCGCCCCACGCCGGATCCCAATCTTTGTCATCGTTGAAATGAAAGATGTGCGTGGCCCGCTTGCGTGCCGCGTCGCAATGCGGCGACACCGAGCAGCCCTCCCACGCGTAGTGCCAGGAAAATGTGGGAATATACATTCGCCGTCCCAGCAGACGCCGCAGGAACTGCTGATAGTAGTCGCTGCGCAGCTCGTCCAGGAACTCCTGCCACGGCACAGGCAATTCCAGCCCCGCCTTGTAGTGCAGCATGAAGCGGTTGTGCGGCATCTGTCCGTGCCCGCGCCGCATATCCACGTGCTTCTCGAAGTTCTCCACCGCGGGCAATGTCTCGCGCAGCCGTTGGTATCCTTCGGCCGTCAGCGTGTGATCGATATGGGCATAGGGATAAGGCTGCGCCTTTTGAAACCTTTCCGCGGAGAGGCTTTCGAGAACTTCGCGGTTCAAATACTGCATGTGTCTTTTCCTCGAACGGGGAAATGCGAGTCGTCTTGCCTTTATTTTACTGCGCTTACCGAGGGCCCTCCGCTGGATCCATCGGACCGCTGACCACTGATCACCGACCAGTGGCCGCGTTCCGCGGCCTCACCTTGAACCAGATCGGTGTTCCCTTGAATCCGAACGCCGCGCGGACCTTGTTCTCTAAAAAGCGCTCGAACGCGAAGTGCAGTTTCACCCCGCGATCGGTAAACAGCACGAATGTTGGCGGGGCCACCGCCGCCTGCGTCATATAAAAGATGCGCACGCGCTTCGCCATGGGCACCGGCGCGCGCTGAAAGTCGATCCGCTCCAGGAACCGGTTCATCGCGCCGGTCGACACGCGCTTGCGCCGCTCTTTAGCCACCGTCACTACTTCGCGCAGCGCGCGCGCCATGCCTTTGCGCTCCGGCCCCGTTCCTTCGAGCGCGGAAAGAAAAATCACCGGCGCGTAGTCCAGATACTTGAGCGTGGCGCGCAGTTGCCGCTCGAAGATCGCACGGTCCGCCGGCTGTTTCCCGTCTTTGCGTCCCGTCGTCACCGCGTCCCACTTGTTCACGATGATGATCACACTGCGCCCGCTCTCGTGCGCATATCCGCCAATGGTCGCGTCGCTCGCCGTCACGCCTTCGGTGGCGTCGATCACCAGCAGCGCTACGTCCGCAGCCTCAAGATGCTTCCGCGCCATCACCACGCTCAGCTTTTCCGCCATCAGCCTGGTCTTGCCCTTGCGGCGAATCCCCGCGGTGTCTACAAAGCGCAGCGTCTGGCCCTCGAATTCCACCACTTCGTCGACCGCGTCGCGCGTCGTCCCCGCAACCGGTGAAACGATGGCCCGCCTCGTTCCCGTAAGGGCGTTGAGCAGCGTGCTCTTGCCAACATTGGGCCGCCCGATAATCGCCACCGACGTTTCGCGCTGTTCAAACTCCCCATGTGTGCGCATTCGTTTCTGCGCTCGCGCCGGCTTTCCACCGGGAACCAGCGGTCCGCCTTCCTCAATCTCGTCCTCGATCGCTTCCTCGATCTCTTCCGACGCAGCCTCGGCGCCGACTTGCTGACTCGCTAACCCGCTGACTCGCTGTTTGCTATTCCCTGATCCCTGATCCCTGTTCCCTGTCTTCTCCGCAATCGCGTCCAGCAGCTCGGCCACGCCCCGCCCGTGCTCCGAGCTGATGGCAAACACCTCACGAATCCCCAGCCGCCGAAAATTCTCTGCCTCCGCCGCCAATGCCTCGCCTTCCACCTTGTTCACGGCCAGGAAGAGCGGCTTCTTCAGGCGTTCGAGCAGCCGGGCCAGATCGTAGTCGGGCTTGGCCATCTCCGTTCTCGCATCTACCACCATCACCAGCACGTCAGCCTCTTCCAATGCCACCCGCGCCTGCGCAAAAATCTCTGCCGCTATCAGGCCGCGATCGTCCGGCACAATTCCGCCGGTATCCACCGCGCGGAACCGCCGCCCCGCCCAATCGCATTCGCCGTAGATCCGATCGCGCGTGATCCCCGGCTCGTCGCCCACAATCGAACGCCGCCGGCCCGTAAGCCGGTTGAACAGCGTGCTCTTGCCCACGTTGGGCCGCCCCACAATGGCAATCAGCGGTTCACCGCGGTCAGGCGGGCGTCCCGCTGGCGTCGGTGCAACCGATTTGCGGCGCGTCGGCAAGGTGTCTCTCCTGGAATCGCGAGCCAGAATCCTCATGGAATAGCGGCTCAGTCCTGCCTCAGTATCTTTTGTCACTGCGGATGGGTCAATCTTGACCGCCTCTCTGGCCGCCTGAGAGTTTCCTTACCTCGGCCCCGCCAATCGGGCATTCAAATTGCGTCACGCCTCGCCGGAGGCGAGCCATGCACGTTCATCCCGCGGCGATCGGCCAACATCCTTTGAGTGCCTACGCGGCAGGCAACCAGCGCGCCACGGCCGCTGAGCGCGCCGCCGAAGCCCGCAAGCGGCTGCTCAAAACCGCGCAGAGCATCGACGAAGAAGCCGCTTCCGATCCCGACGCGGTGCTCCTCATCGACCAATGGCTCGATTCGCGCCACAGCGAGGTCCTGCCCGCCGACGAATATCACACCGCGGGCTTCCGGCAAGGACACTGACCTCGGCTAGCTCGCCCGCCATCACGCCCCGCTCCGGTTCCCACATAGTCCCTCACCTCCTGGCTCCCTGGTCCCTGCTTTCTTGTTCCCTTGCCCCCTGTCCTTATCATGGAAACAGCGCTTTCCATGCCCTCCACCGACACCTCAGCCCGGGCCCTCCCAACCTTGCACGAATTCTTCGCGCCGGGCGGCATCCTGGCTCGCTCGCCTCTGCCCTACGAGCATCGCCCCGGGCAGTACGAGATGGCCAAGGCGGTGGAACGCGCACTTGCCGAGCGCCGTCATCTCATCGTCGAAGCCGGCACCGGCACCGGCAAGACGCTCGCCTACCTGTTGCCCGCGCTGCGCACTGGCCAGCGCGTTATCGTCTCCACCGGCACCAAGGCCCTTCAGGACCAGCTCTACTTTCGCGACGTGCCTTTTCTCGAAAGCCTCCTCGGCGAACTCCGCGTCTGCTACATGAAGGGCCGCGCCAACTACTTGTGCCGCCGCAAACTTTACGCGCTGCGCGACCAGCCCGTTTTGTCGGGATTGGACGAGATCGACGAGTACCAGCAGATCGCCCAGTGGGAGCGCATCACCGAGACTGGCGATCGCGCCGAGCTTTCCGCGTTGCCCGAGACCAGCGCGCTGTGGCACAAGCTCGACGCGCGCTCCGAAGCCTGCCTGGGATCAACCTGCCCCGACTATCGCCGCTGCTTCATCACCGAGATGCGGCGGCGCGCGCAGGAAGCCGACCTCATCATCGTCAACCACCACCTGTTTTTCGCCGATGCCGCCGTCCGCGAGATGGCGGGCGCCGCTCCCGACGCCGGCATCCTTCCCGATGCCGCCGCCGTCATCTTCGACGAGGCGCACGAGCTGGAAGAAGCCGCCTCGCAATACTTCGGCCGGTCACTTTCCAATGCCCGTGTCGAGGACTTAGCACGCGATACCGATGTGCTGCTGCGCGGCAAGGCAGGGTCGTCGCAACTGCCCGCGCTCGCGCTTCAGCTTCGCGAGCGGGCACGGCTGTTTTTTGCTGCGCTGCCCGTCGCCGGCGACGGCCGCCATCCCTTCGTTGAGCGCCAGGAATTCCTCGAATCCTCCGGCGACCTCTATCTAGCCGTGACCACCACGCTGAAGCTGCTTGAATCGGAGCTTGAGCGCCTTACCGACGCGGATGAGGCGCCGGGACTCAGCGCTCGCGCCGAGAGCCTGCGCAGCGACCTCCAGTTCATGCTCGAGTCCAACGTCTCCAACATGGTTTTCTGGCTGGAGCGGCGTGGAGGGGGCTCCAAATCCGGCTCAAATCTCCCCCCAAAGGCTGCTCCACGCAGTGCTGCGCCGCGCACCCGCGGCGCTGGGACGACCACATTTCTGCAGGCCACGCCCATCGATGTGTCGGAACTGCTGCGCGAACTGGTCTTCGACCGCATTCCCACTGTGGTGCTTACTTCAGCCACGCTTACGGTGCAAGGCGGTTTCCAGCACCTGCGCAGCCGCCTCGGCCTTACCGATAGCCGCGAGCTCGTCGTGCCCTCGCATTTCCGCTACGAACGCCAGGCGCTGCTCTACCTGCCGCGGCAAATGCCCGACCCGCGCTCGGAGGAGTTTCAAAGCGCGGCCGCTGCCACCATCGAACGCGTACTGCGCATCACGCGCGGCCGCGCTTTTTGCTTGTTTACCAGCTACGCGCAAATGCGCGCCCTCTACGATCGCCTGATGCCGGTGCTGGACTTTCCCCTGCTGCTGCACGGCACGGCACCCCGCAAAGCCCTTCTGGAGGAGTTCCGATCCACGCCCAATGCAGTGCTCTTCGGCACAGCCAGCTTCTGGCAGGGCGTCGACGTGCAGGGCGAAGCGCTGAGCTGCGTGATCATCGACCGTTTGCCCTTCGCTGTTCCCAGCGACCCCGTGGTGCAGGCGCGCATGAAAGCTATCGAAGAGTCCGGAGGGCGCCCTTTTTTCGATTACCAGGTTCCCGAAGCCGTGCTCACGCTCAAGCAGGGATTCGGGCGGCTGATCCGCTCGCTCGAGGACCGCGGTGTGCTGGTGCTGCTCGATCCGCGCATCACCACGCAGCGCTACGGCCAGATCTTCCTGCAATCGCTGCCGCCCTACCGCATGACGCAGAGCATCACCGATGTGGGGGCGTTTTTTGCCGCTTCCGGCACTAACCCCGCCTAAAATCTCATGCGCAGTCCCAGCTCGATCTGCCGCTCGCGATAGAAATTGGTGCCGTTGATGCTGAGCGGCTGCCCGAAGGCGGAGCTTTGGATCCCGGTTTTCGGGTTGACGTAAAGACCGCTCAGGAAGTTCAGCGTCGGCAGTGTGCCTGCCGTGTCCAGCCCGTTGGGCGGGCTGCCCGGTTCGATGGAATAGCCGGTCGTCTCCAGCTCCGTCACGTTCGAATGGTTAAAGAGGTTAAAGCTCTCGGCCAGAATCTCAAGCTGCCGCATCTCGCCCAGCTCGAAGCGCTTGCCGAGACGCAGATCGGCTTTCCAAGTGCTGGGGTAGCGGAAAGTATTGCGTCCGATGTTATAGGTGACGCCGTCACTGCCCACGCCGTACACGCGGTTGTCGCCACCGGAGCCGTTCATGCCCGGTGCGAGGCCCATAATGCTGTTTCCCGTATCGTCGAACTCCTCGGCAAGCGAGCCCGAGGTGTGCATGGTGTAGGGCAAACCGCTGTGGAATTGTCCGATTCCCGACAGCATCCAACCATTGGCCAGGCGTCCGGCCCGATCACGCAGCTTCCATGGCGGTTCAAAGATTGCCATCACCGCGGCCGAGTGGCGCACGTCCAGGTCGCTGGTTCCGTACTCGTATTTGAAGTCGGCCGGATTCGGATCGAGGACGTCGCTCCCGGCCGCGAGCGTCGTCTCGTTCGGATTCCAGTCCATGGCGTGCGCATAGGTGTAGTGCGCGTGCAGGTTCAGGCCGCGGCGCCCCTCCCGCGTGATCCTCACTATCGCCGCCTCGTAGGTGGAGTTGGCGCGGCTCATGATCTCTGAAATCTGCTGGTAATTGGGATTCAGGCGTCCGCACTGGCCGGAAGAATTCAGCAGCGTGCCGGCCGCACAGTCCCCCGCGGGCCACGACGCGTAAAAAGGAACGGTAATCTGCGTGGCTTTGATCGGGCCCAGCCCCAGGTTTCCGCACTGGCCGTTGGTGTTGACGGATTGGCCATTGTTGCTGGCTCCCGGAGGCGTATAGGGCGTCTGGTCGCACACGTTGTAGGTAATGGTCTGCGTTGACGCCGGGACGCTGAGATTGGTGTCGATGGTGATGGGCAGGCGGCGTCCCAGGCTGAGCATCGCGCCGCCTGTCAGTTCCACTCGGCCTGGCAGTTGCTGCTCGAGCTGGGCGACAGCCTGGTGCACTTCAGGGTTGTGGAAGTTGGACGCGAAGCCGACCGCTCCCGGCGCAACCACGCTCGAGGCCGCGCCCTCCAAGACATCAGGAAAGAAGGGAGCAGCGCTGGTCACTTTGATGGAGTTGAGGCCGTCGGTGGGCCGGAAAAAGAAGTTCAAATCTCCGTTGAACGAGCCGGTTTGTGTGAGCGCGGTCTCAACGGTCGCGTTCTCTACGCGGCCGTAATACATGCCGTAGCCCAGTCGCAGCACCGGCCAACGGCCCCGCCCATCTCCAATCGCGAGGCTTACCCGCGGACCCCAGTTGTTGCCGAGACGCGGCAGATTCGCAGTAAATGGAGGTGCGGAGTAGCCCGGTGTCGAGCCCGTCAACTCCGGATTGGCAAGCGCGGCGATAGGCGGCGGCAACTGCTCGCGTTCCCAGCGCAACCCGGCCGAAATGACGGCAATCTTATTCGGCTGCCATTGCGCCGTCGCGTAACTGGCCCAGTCGTCGGTGTCAAGGCGCCAGTTGGCGGGTCCCACGGTCTGCGAGAAGTACGAATAGCAGGGAAGCGCTCCCAGCCCCATGAGCTGCCCCGTCGACCCATACCAGGGTTTCCCTGCCGGGTCGCAATTGTGCCACGCCATGGTGTTGTTTTGCAGCCCCGACGGGTTGGACCCGAAGGTCTCAAAGGCCAGCGCGTCTGAAATAAAGTTCTGCACCTTCGAGTAGAAATAGGTCCCGGTCTGGTTGCGCAGCATGCTGGTGGCGTCGGCGTTGTGGTCGAGCTCCAACCCCGCCTTGATGAGAAGCTTGCTGTGCACCCAGTCGAGCATCTCCTGCGCGTGAATCATCCGTTCGTCAGGGTAGCTGCCCTGCCCGAACCGCGAAGGATTTCCGATGGTGAAACCGTCGCTCGAATCCACTACGATCTGCGGCAGCCGGCCGTAAATGTTCCCGTCGCCCTGGAGGAAGGTGCTCTCGAAGGTGGAAGGCGTGTCAGCCCGCGACGATAGAATGTCGCGCCCCGCCGAGCCCTGCGTCACGGCCAGCAGGTTAGGCGTCAGGAATGCTTCCCACCGCGCCAGAATCCACTCCTGGCTGGCTTGGCTCCAGCCGAAGCTGTGGCTCCCGTAATTCTCTGAAACGCGTGTCAGACCCCCGCCGGGGGCGCTCCAGTCGGCGCCTATGCCTTCGAGCGTGAAGCGATGCCGCTCGGCAGCCCGCCAGTCGACCCGGCCAAAACCCGTCCATTGCGCGGCGGTGCGCGGCGCGGGGCCGAGAAGAGAGGCCAGTTGCTCCAGGCCGGCGAGGCCTGAAGCAGAGCCGGGGATGCCGAAGTAGTCGCTGTAGGCCTGGCTTTCGCTCACGCCAAGCTGCGCGCTCAGCAACTGGACTTGGGCGTCGCTCGGCGAGCAAAACAGACCAACACAGTACGCAGTTCCAGTGGTTGGATCGGTATACGTGCTGATGGGAATCTTCGCTTGAGCCATTCCCGGATCGTTGCGGTGATAGCTGTCGAGCGCGCCAAACCAGAAGAGCTTGTCGCGCCGGATACGGCTGCCCAGGCCCAGCCCTGAAACCGTCTCGTGATCGGGCGGGGTGAACGGAATGGAGCTGAAAGCCGGCTGGGACGCAATGTAAGCGGGTGCAGCCTCCATGCCGGTGTTTTCGAGCCACTTGGTATAGGGATTCTGCGCGCCCCAGGTGTTCTGGCGGTCGAAAAGGAAGCCCTGCCCATGAAGGGCGCCGGTGCCGCTTTCGGTGCGGATGGCCGTACGCCCGCCGGCGGTCCGCAGCCCCTCGGCTTCCACGTTGCCGGCAGTGGTGGTCACCTCGCGCACGGCAGCCTCGCTCACGCCCAGGCCGCGCCCGCCAGTCCATGAAGAACTCATGGTGTTCTTCTGGTCAGAGTCCTGGCCCGCCGGATCGGATGCCGGCGCACCGGAAGCAGACCCTGCGGTCACTCCGAAAGCCAGCCGCGTGCTGGCGCCGTCTATCGTCACCTCGGCGGACTCCTCCGCGCTCCGCACCGAAACCTGGGACGCGTCCGTGGACGCACTGGTAGCCGGAGTCTCCGGCAGAAACTCCTCCCAGCGCCGTCCGCTTGCGGGCAGCGCCTGCAATTCTCTCGAAGGGATGGCCGTTGTCACCGCCGGTGCAACCGGATCGATGCGCTGCATGGCAGTGGCTACAGGTGTCTGAGGCGCCGCATTCTGGATCGCCGCCTGCAAGAGTGCGGGAGCCGCCGCGCCGCCGGCGAGCGCCGGGGCAGGGCTGGCCGTGAGCGGAAATGTTCGCGCCGGGGTAACCGCCAGGGCCAACTCCAGGGTGGCGGATTGCGTTTCCAGCGTTGCGCGCCGCGGTGTGCTCAAAGCGAAGCTCGCAGGCTTCTGCCGAACCTCCGGTTGAGCTGGCAAATCGGCCACCGGCAAGTTGGCGGTGGGCAAGTGCTGCGCCGCCGCCATCGGCTGCGCCTGCGCCGGGTTAATGGCCGGAACAACGGCCGCGTTCAGCGGCATGCGCCGCACCGTCCCCGTCTCAATCGACGCGCTCAATACCGCGCTTGAGGTGCTCAGCGCCGTACGCGCCGCCAAAGCCAGCGGAGATCCTCCCGGGAGCGCAGGTTGCATGGCGAGAGAAGGCGGGCTCGGCCTCGCGCTCTCCGGACCGGCCCGTTGCGCTGGCGGCGATGCCGATGCGGCGCGCGCCGGGTCGGGCGCGGAGATTGTCGGGGCGATCGCTGCGCTGGCTGCGTTTGCCGCAGGCGCCGGCGCCCTCGCCGGGAGCGGCATCAGCGTTGCAGTGGGCGGCTTTGCAATCTGACTCGGTGCAGCAGCCTCAACCACCGCCGGCGCGGGCGGCTCAAATCGGATGGCGGCCTGCACGCGCGCTTCCGCGCCAGCGGTCACTTGAATTCCATCCAGGCTGCCGTGGCCGAGCTTCGGCGCGTCCGCCTCCAGCGTGTAGGCGCCGGCCTGGAGCGAGGCAAACCGGAAGGCACCGTTCTTCGCGGTCGTGGCCCGCACCTGTGCGCCCGTCGACTCATTGCGCAGCACAACCATGATGCCGGCCAACGGCGCGGAATCGAGATCTGTGAGGCGGCCTGCCAGTGAACCGGTCGGAGGGGCCTCAACTTGAAGAGCGCCCGGCGTCAGATGCTGGTCCGGGGCTGATTGGGCAAGCGTCGAGGTCCCGGCGCCCAGGCAGAACGCCGCCCACCACAAATGCCACATCCGGCTCCGCCTTGCCTTTGCCATCTGCGCACTCGGCTTCGGCAGATCCTGGGAAACACAAACGACACTGTCGGCTCTTTTTCAGGCTGACAGGACGCAGACCAGCACGCGTAGCATCGCCTCCGCGCCGTCCCGCGTTTATCTCAAACGAAGTTGGCAGCGATTCTAACCTCGCTCGGGACGTTGCCGTGTATTCGGCATCACATGCCCATGTTCTTTGGAACGGGAACGACCGGCCGTTGAAACAAGCAGCAGATCTCCGCGCATACGGCAGGCGCCAGCGCCACGCCTCCGCCCCAGCCGGCTCGCTGAGGTCCGCTAAACTGAAATAACGGGGCAGGCGCTGCGCACACGCTCGAGTGTCCGCTTTTAATCTTTGATCTCCGTCCCTCAGTCCCTCGGTCCCTGTCTTTTCCATGTTCATTGACGAAGCTAAAATTCGCGTGAAAGCCGGCGACGGCGGCAATGGCTGCATGGCCTTCCGCCGCGAAAAATTCGTTCCCCGCGGCGGTCCCTCGGGCGGCGACGGCGGACGTGGGGGCGACGTGCTGATGGAATCGAGTCAGCGCCACAATACGCTCATCCACTTCCGCTTCAACCCTGAGCACAAGGCGCAGCGCGGCGAGCACGGCATGGGCTCCAACTGCACCGGGCAGGATGGCCGTTCCATCACCCTCCAGGTCCCTGTCGGCACCGCGCTCTACGACGCCGAGTCCGGTGAGCTGGTCCACGATTTCCGCGAGCCCGACGAGCACATCGTCATCGCGCGCGGGGGCCGCGGCGGCCGGGGCAATCAGCACTTCGCCACCAGCACTCACCAGGCCCCGCGCGAGCACGAATTGGGCCGCCCCGGCGAGGAGCGCAGCTATCGGCTGGAACTGAAGCTTCTCGCCGATGTTGGCCTGGTTGGCTTCCCCAACGCGGGCAAATCCACGCTCATCTCCCGCATCTCGGCCGCGCGCCCCAAAATCGCCGACTACCCGTTCACCACCCTCGAACCCAATCTCGGCGTGGTTACCGTTGGCGAGGAGCCGGACCAGGAATCCTTTGTTGTGGCCGACGTCCCCGGCCTCATCGAGGGCGCGCACCTGGGCGCCGGCCTGGGCACGCAGTTCCTCCGCCACATCGAGCGCACGCGCGTCCTGGCCCATCTTGTCGACGTCTCCGACTCCTCAGGCCGGCCCGATCCCATCGAAGACTTCCGCGTCATCAGCAACGAACTGGCCAGCTTCGCCGATGGCGCCGACCATCCCCTCGCCAAGAAGCCCGTGATCGTCGTGGCCACCAAAATCGACATTGCCAACCCCGCCAAGCTCAAAAAACTCGCCGCTTATGCCCGCCGCCGCAAGCTCGAGTTCCATGCCGTCTCCGCAGTCACCGGCGCGGGGCTCGACGAGCTCAAGTGGGCGCTGGCTAAACGCGCACGGCCCGCCGTCACACACTGACCACCGGCGTTATCGACCCTCGGCGTGCGCCGCGGCGGGTTTTTGCCCGGGAGGGCCGTTGCCGCCGCGAATTCGCGCCGTTTTTTACCTATATCTGCAGTTTTTACCTGATCTTCGCCGGGAAATTCTTACTCGCGATGTCCGCGCTTCGCCACTATCCTATTTGTTTTCAACGATTCATAATTTGGACCTCCATTTGCTGGCCTCCCAGTGCCAGGACTCGAACCGGCGAGAGGTTCTGGGCAAATGCCATGCCGGAGGTAACTCTTATGTATCCCCTAAAGCGCGATTTTATCTATATGTCGGTCGTTGCCGCGCTGGCATTCGCCTTTGCTCTGGCTTGGGGAAGGCCGTTCGTCAGTCCCCCAGCAGGCCATGCACAGGATGTGGCACAGCCGCAACAGCAGGCCGCACAGGACCAGGCCAATGCGGAATTCTTTACGGGCACCGTGGTCAGAAATGGCGACACCTATGCTTTGCGCGACTCATCGGGCGCCATATACGGCCTGGATGACTCCCAGCGTGTCGGGCCATTCGAAGGTGAAGCCGTCAAGGTGACCGGACAGCTCGACCCGCAGGCTAAGGTCATCCACGTGCGCAGCATCGCAGTCGGAGAAGTGTGATCGGGCGGATCGCTCGACCGCAACACGGACAAACGCGACGATCCGAAGCTGGGCGCAGGCCCGAGCGTGTCCTTTCTCCGCCCATCCGCTGAAGGCGCCGGCCGCGGCAACTGAACTTTGGTGAACCTGCTTACTGTCCGACGCTTTTCAGGTAGGCATTCAATTCTTCGCCGGGTTTGGGCGCCGTGCATGTTCCCGGGCGCTCCAGAAGGCAGACTCCCTGCCAGCATTGCGCTTTTTTGAAGTCAGACGGGATGCCGGTGGTCTCTCTCGGCGCAATCAACGCGTTGACGGCAGGAGCGTCCTCGGCGAGCTGCGCGGCGCTATTTACCTGGATGATGGGGACGTCTCGATGCAGATGCGTGTAGCCACCCGATTCCCACCAGATATCGTGGTAAATGCCCACTCCGCAAAGGGTGTCTTCTCCTCTCAGGCGATCGAAGGCGCCGATGCCCCATCGCGTCTTGCACCAGTCTGCACATCGCGCCGTGAGGAAGCCCGAAGAGACCAGAAAGAAGCCGATGCTGATGCCCAGCACCCATTTCGGATTGGCGAGGAACTTCATGCCCGGCTTGAGCTCGGCGAGTAAATCAACCATCCCCATCGCGGCCAGGGTGAGAGCCGGCGTGAGGATGGGATAAATGAACCGGATTTCCTTGTGCGGGATAAAACTGTGTGAAACCACGATGATCACGCAGAAGATGGCGAGAAACGGACTGCGGCGGGCGCCATGAAAAAGCAGCAGAACGGCCGGGCCGATCAGGACCACAAGAATCAGCACATACCAGTACCACGGCTGGCGCAACATAAGTTGCGTGCCCGGCCCGCGAATGGCATTCACCTGGAAGTAGCGGAAAAACGATTGCCAGGGATACGACCACGTCATCCAGTCGACCGCGCCAAACAGGAGCACCGGCAGCGCGGCGCCGACGGCAACGGCAGGGATGCGCTGGCGCCAGCGCGGATAACAAAAGTACACGAGCGCGTAGACAATGGCGGGCAAAAGCTGGATGCGCAGGCAGGCGGCCAGCCCGCAAAGCAGCCCCGCCAGGAAGAGGCGCTTGCGCTCACCCAGGCTCTGGCCAAATACGCCGAGATACAGGCCGGGAAGCATCACATGCGCGGCCACGACTTCGTTGAGCGCCTTAGGAGCGAAGTACACCAGCCCGAAGTAGAACGAACACACCAGGGCCGCAATCACGGCCGCAGGCGTTCCGCTGGCGCGCCGCGCCCACACATAAGCGAACCAGACGGCCACGAGCGAAAGCAGCGAGAGCACGATCACGGTTCCCAGCAAGTACCCTTTCGACGAAGCGCCCATCCAGGACGTGATGCGCATAACGCCGGCGAGGAAAGTAGGAAAGACCCAGGAGCGAATGCCCAGCCGCCACTCCCAGGAGATCACGCCGTAGCCATAGATGAGCCTGTGCGCGGGCTCGAGGGTTTGGAAGATCTCGTCAGGGAAGAAAATGTTGGGCGAGCCGACGGCGAGGCCGATGCGCAAGGCGAGAGAGAAGGCCAGCAGCGAAATCCAGCCGAGGATTTTTTGTCTCCGCGTCAGGATCTGTGTCAAGGGCGTTTGCCTCCGGCTGCTCCTCCATCGCCGCTTTCCAGAACCGTGTTGCTGGCCTGATACGTGCGCGTCAAATCGGAATGTCCGGCTAATGTTGCGCGCGGTTGGCCGTCGACCAGGAATCGCACCTGGGTGACGCGCGGCAGATTGGCATTGAGCGTGTCGCAAACGGAGAGTATGGTGAGCGACTCGGTTTCGATTCCCGAAGGGTGGCTGGAGGCAAATGCGCCGGTGAAGTTGACCACCGCAAGCTCGGCTCCGCCCGTGATCTTTTTCCCGCCGGCATCGGGAAGGGGGACGAGAAATACCTGGGCGACCGAGGCGGCGCCGCCGGGCACGGGATGGGTAGAGCCCGAGGCGGCGTAAAGATCGAACAATTTGCCCAGCAGAGCGCGCGCACGGGCTTCAGGATTTTGCGGCAGCGGCAGGGAGAGAATCTGCGTGGAGAGCGAGTCGTCCGCGTCATTGGCGATCAGGAGCGTGGCCTGCTCGGCCGGTGTAACCGTCGGCGCCTGCGTGGGCGCAGAGTCCTGGCCTCGCAACAACCGCTTGTGCGCGTGTTCCCGCAACTGCCACAGGACCACCCCCATCACTGCCGAGGCTGCCAGCAGGAGGATGAAAAGGATGGTCTGGTAGCGGGGAATCATGGCCGCCGGCCTCCCATGCCGTCCGCCCGCCACTCCACCAGCGCGGCCGCCAAAGCCTCGGCAACGTGGGCCTGATAACTCGGATCGTCAATGCCCGCCGCATCCTGCGCGCCTTCATCGGGATTCGCCGGCTGTTCTGGGGCAACCTCCACAGCAACCGCCGGACACATGAGACTGTCGATCATGGGCAAAGCCGTGCGGCCAAGCGTGACCGTGATGCCGGAGTTTTTGAGCGCCGCGTTGAGCTCGCCGGCAAGCGCATTGCTCCGCATCACGAACGCCGACTGCGCGGTTTGCCACGGGTGGAAGCGGGCAGCTTCAGCGGGCGGCAGGGAGGAGACAAACAGGTGCACGCCAGTGCCGCTTTCCGCTGCGTGCACGCTGATGCAGGCTTGAGCATTGGCGCGATTGGCGATCTCGATGCGGCGGTCGGCATTGACGGTAGCGTCGGATTCACGGGTGGTGACCACGCCAAATCCGCGCGCCGTGAGCAGCGAGCGCAGCCTGACGCTCAACGACAGCGTGTAGGCCTTTTCCGGCTGATTGCCGAAGCGGCCGCCCAAGTCTTCTCCGCCATGCGCGGCATCGATCACTACCAGGAAACGCGCCGCGGGAGCGGGCGGAGCCTGGGCATCGAGAGTCGAGGGCAATACAGCGGCTGAAAGAGCCAGAAAGGCGATGCCGGCGCCAACCCGCATCGCATCCATAGACCGAAGAAGCGGATACGTGTAAGCAGGCGGAATGAGCCGCGAAATGGGAATCCCGCTGAGCATGCGCTCACTCCAGCGAATAAATTGCCAGGCCGCTGAGCAATTTGGGGTAAAAATCGGTGGACTTTTGCGGCATCACTTCGCCGGCGAAGGCCACTTCCTTCAACTGTTCCATGGTCACTGGATTGGTGAGGAAGGCGGCCTCGGCCTCGCCCTTGCGCACCTGGTCCACCGCCTCCTGGGCGTCACGCAGATAGCGGAGGTTGCTCTGCTCGCGGACCTTTTCGGCGTCGAGGCCGAGCAACCGGTCGAGAACCACGGCGTGCAATTGGGTAAGGTCGAGCCGGCGCTGGCGCTCGGGCAAACCGGCCAGGGCTGCGGCCATGGCATCGGGTTTGGCGCGCAACAGAAAATCGCCACCGCGCGTGACGGCGACGAAAGCTGTCCCCGTTTGCGCAGCAAGCGTCTGCATCGGGCTGCCGGCAGCGGCGTCTGCCAGTTTTTCCACGGTAAAGTACTTTTCCGCGCCAGCCAGGAACTTCGCCGCATCAAAGCCGGCCAGGCTATGCACCACGCGGTGCGTGGGCAGAATCACCAGGCCCTCTGAATCCATGTTCACGAACGTCATCATGGCCGCCGCCTCGGCGTAGGGCGGCTGGGGCATGCCTGAAGAGCTCAGTTCCGGCTTGGTGTGCGCCGATCGACCGTGCTCCTTCGCGTAGTGAAGCGCGGTTTCATAGCGGTGATGGCCGTCGGCAATAATCAGCTTCTTGTCGGCCATGGCCGTGGTGAGCAGGCGAAGGGTGGCCGGCCGGTTGACGCGCCAAATCCGGTGCAGAACCTCGTACTCGTCGGTCACTTCGGCATCGGCCGGACCATTGTCCTCGTAGAGAATCTTCTCCACGCTGCCGCCAGGATCGGAGTAAAGCATGAAAATCTGCCCGAAGTGCGCCCGCGTGGCCCGGAGCAGGTTCAGGCGGTCGCTTTTGGGCTTCGAGAGAGTCTGTTCGTGCCGGAAAACAACCTGGTCCGCATAGTCGTGAAGCTTGCCGAGGGCGATAAAGCCACGCCGTTCCTTTACCGTTTCCGAACCAGGCGGCTGGAAGCGCTGCGCGTAGGCAAAGACGCACGGCTCATTTTCCTGGATCAGGATGCCTTGCGCGCGCCAGGCGCGGAACTCCCGGGCCGCCCGCGTATAGACGTTTTCGCCCCCCTCAGCGTCAAATAGCTCAGGCAGTCCCAGGATGATGCGTACCAGATTGAAGGGGCTGCGCTGGTAATAGGCCTGCTGCATGGCCGGCGTGATCTTGTCGTAAGGCTGCGTGACTACGTCTTCGAGACGGACTGAGGAGGGATTGTAGCGCCAGGCGCGGAAGGGATAAATATGGGCCATGAAGAAAGTCTTGCTCCCCCCTTGAAAGGGTGGAAGTTATGGCCCCGTCATGCTGTCCGGGACGGTGGGATCGGGGCTTTCAGGCTCGATTGTATCCCACGCTGGAGCAGCGCGGCTTTCGCGTTGCGGCAGGGTCCGATCCCCGAGATATCGGGATGCGGGAAAGGAGGCGAGAAAACGCCCGCGCAGGCAGCCCATCAAGCGTGGTACTATCGCGTTCAATCCATCTGGTGTCGCATGAAGACGGTTCCCCACGAGTGCGCTCGTCAAGCCGGGGACGGCAGGCCGGCATCTCCGGGAAGCCCGCTTCTGGATTGCCGGAAGAGCAAGGGTGCGTTCCTCGTCCGCTGCATCGCGATTTGTGCACTGGCAGTACTGTTTTGCCTGGCGCGAGCCTACGCCCAGGAAGATCCCCTAAACAAAGTGCACGTGCAGCCGCCTTCAACCTCCTCCACTCCCACAAGCGAGCCCAACGGCGCAGAGGCCGCCCCTGAAACCGGCGCCTCGTCTCTGCGTGTCCATCCCGGCTCCATCATTCGCATGAATGTCGACATGGTGCTGGTGCCGGTCACCGTAACCGACCCGCTTAACCGCCTCGTGACCGGGCTGGAAAGAGAGGATTTTCAAATTTACGAGAACAACGGCGAGCAGTCGATTGCCAGCTTCGCCTGCGAAGACGCCCCGGTTTCCATCGGCATCATCTTTGACCTTTCGGGATCGATGACTTCCAAGCTGGTCCGGGCACGCGAAGCGATTCTGCAATTCATCAAGACCGCCAATCCCCAGGACGAGTTTTTCGTGATCGGCTTCAACGATCGGCCGGAGCTGATTGAGGACTTCACCAGCTCGGTCGAAGATATCCAGGCGCGCCTGGCTACCGTGCATGCCGGCCATCGCACCGCTCTGCTCGACGCCATCTACTACGGACTGGCCAAGATGAAGGACGCCCACCACGAGCGCAAGGCGCTGCTCGTCGTTTCCGACGGCGGCGACAACCGCTCCCGTTACACGGAGGGCGAAGTGCGGGCGGAGGTCCGCGAAGCCGACGTAGAGATCTATTCGATCGGGATCTTCGATCCCTACGCGCCCACGCCCGAGGAGCGCACCGGGCCGCAACTGCTCGACGATGTGAGTTCCGCCACCGGCGGACGGCTCTTCCGCGTCGACGACGTGGACGAAATGAGCGACATTGCCGAGAAAATCTCCACCGAACTGCGCAACCAGTATGTGATCGGCTACAAGCCCAAGGATCTGGCCCGGGACGGGAAGTGGCGTAAAGTGAAAGTGAAGGTGAACCCTCCTCCGGGATTGCCTCCGCTGACGGTCTATGCTCGCACCGGGTACTATGCACCGTTGCAATAACGCGCTCATTGCTTTGTTGCTGGCCGCGTCTGCGCTTCTGCTGCAGGCCCAGGCCGCTCCTTCGCCTGCACCTGCTGCCGGCACGCAAGCCAAGCCGGCGCCCTCGCTCACTCAGGATACCGATCCGGTCCGCTCACCCGACGTCACCCCGCCTTCCGCGCCTGGCGGTGTCATACGCAAGGAGGGCGAAGGCTACCTGCTGCACACCGACGTCGAAGAGGTGGTGCTCAACGCCACCGTTCTGAACGGTACGCAGCTGGTTGAAAACCTGACCAAAGACGATTTCACGGTGTTTGAAGACGGCGTGAAGCAAACCCTGCTCAGCTTCCAGCACACCGATCTTCCCGTTTCCATTGGACTGGTGATTGACAACTCTGGATCGATGTACCGCAAGCGGCCGTCGGTAAACAAGAGCGCGCTGGACCTGATTCTGGCTTCGAACCCGCAGGATGAAGCGTTCGTGGTCAATTTCTCCGACGAGGCATTTATTGACGCCGATTTCACCTCCGACCCCAAGAAGCTGCGCGAAGGGTTGTCGCACATTGAGTCGCGTGGGGCGACCGCACTCTACGATGCCGTGGTGGCTTCGGCCGACAAGCTGGTAGCCGACGCCAAGCGCCCCAAGCAGGTGCTGGTGGTCATCACGGATGGCGACGACAACGCCTCCAGCCTGAACCTTGAGCAGACCATCCATCGCGTGCAGCAGCTTTCGGGGCCTGAGATTTATACCATCGGCCTGCTGTTCGGCGACGAGATGAGCCGCGCCGAGGTGCGCCACGCGCGGCGCGCTCTCGAGATGCTTTCCGAGGAGACCGGCGGGATGGCGTTCTTCCCCAAGTCCATCGAAGAAGTGGACCAGATTGCCGCCGAAGTGGCGCGCGACATTCGCAGCCAGTACACTCTCGGCTACCGCTCCACCAAGCCCACCACGGTGCCCGGCTTTCGCAAGGTCGAGGTGACAGCCGAAGCCAAGGGTCTGGGCAAGCTGACCGTGCGGACACGCACCGGCTACTTCCCCGTGGTGCGCACGGTGAAACAGGCAGAGCTGCAGAAGTAGTGGGAGCGAACTGGATCTTGCTCCTGCTGGAACTTCGCTTAATACCCCACTGGTGATCCTGAGCGAAGTCCGCGCAGGCGGACGAGTCGAAGGACCCGCATTTGCTTTTCCGTCTTACCCAGCCCATAATGTCTGGTTTTCCTGATGAATCCAATGCGCGATCGCTATTTCTACACCTACATCGTCGCCAGCCGTAGCCTCACTCTTTACATCGGAATGACGAACGACCTCGATAAGTGAGTTTCTGAGCACAGGAACAAGCTCTACGAGGGCTTTTCGGCAACGTACAACTGCAACCGCCTCGTCTGGTTCGGGCGCTACGCCTACGCAAGCAGCGCGATCGCGCGTGAGAAGCAATTGAAAGGATGGACTCGCGCGAAGAAGCTGGCGCTGATCAGGAAAATGAATCCTGCGTTGGTCGATCTGAGCGAAGCGTGGTATACACCGGAGCGGTTAGTTGGGGCGGAGCGTTAAATGCAGGTCCTTCGACTTCGGCCGTCCGCTTTGGCGGACGACCTTCGCTCAGGATGACCGTCTTTGGGAGGCATGGGTGAGGGTGTGCCGGGCGTTGCAACAATTCGGTCTTCGCGCAGTCCCTGCCCTATTCCTCCTCGTGTTGGCCGATCGTGCCAGCGCTCAAGGGAACGAGGTGATCGAATACAAGTCCCAAAGCATTCGTCATCTCGCAGGCGTGGTCACGGATCCGAGTGGTTCTCCGGTTCCAGGTGCCGTGGTCGAGGATTGCGATCCGACGTACGCACGCGTCCTCGCCTCCACGAAGACGGACGCGAGCGGCCAATTCTCATTCACTCGAGCGAATCCAGGCTCGAAGCACTATCTCAAGGTTGACTCACCGGGGTTCGATGAGGTCCGCCGCCCGTTCAAGATCTGGCCGTTTGCACGAGCAAAGACTCGTATAGAGCTTCATGTTGGCACCTGACTTCGCGGATCAGCACTATTCACTCCCCGTCAAGCCCCTTCGCCGAAAAATATTTCATAAACATCTATTTTTCAATGGCTTGCACCGGATCCATTTTGCAGATTGTTTCCGGGGACCTCGCTATCCTGAACTCACAAGCTCAAAAAAAGGGCGAAATCGGCCCCCTTTTCCTGCGATTCGGTCCGAGTCGCTGGTAAGTGCCGCCTTTTCACGATCCTGGGATCTATGATCGTGAAAATGCTGAACCTACCTGAGATCCGTCGTGGCAAACCGCTTTGTATTTGACCAACTTGCCCGAAATATCCGGCGGTGGGGGAGGGGGGGTGGAAGGCGCGCGATAAGCTAAAAGCTAGGAGCCAGAAGCTAGAAGCTAAGATCATGTCCCAGTACAAGTACTCGACCCTTGCCGTTCATGCCGGGCAGCACCCTGACCCGCTGACGGGCGCAGTAAACGTGCCTGTCTACCTCTCTTCGACCTTTGAACTCACCGGCATTGGCGCCGACCGCGGCTGGGATTACTCCCGCGCTGGCAATCCCACGCGCGACCGGCTGGAGGCAGCGCTGGCCACGCTCGAAGGCGGCGCCAGCGGCCACGCGTTCACCACTGGCATGGCCGCCATTGCCGGGCTGGTGGCGATGCTCCGCGCCGGCGATCACATCGTGTGCTCGCGCGACGTGTATGCGGGCACGGTGCGGCTTTTTGATCAAATTGTTAGCGGCTACGGCATCGTGATTGAATATGTCGACACCAGCGACCTCGCAGCCGTCGAAAAGGCCCTCAAGCCGAACACTAAGCTGGTGCACATCGAAACGCCCAGCAATCCCCTCATGGTGCTCACCGACATTGCTGCGGTGTGCAAGATCGCGCACGCACGCGGCATCGAGGTAAGCTGCGACAACACATTTCTATCGCCGGCGCTGCAACGGCCGCTGGAACTCGGCGCTGACATCGTGATGCATTCCACGACCAAGTATCTGAACGGCCACTCCGACGGTCTAGGCGGCGTACTCATCGGGTCGAAGCCCGAGCACAAGGAGCGCTTCCTGTTCGTGCAGAAGGCGGCAGGCGCTGTCATGTCACCGTTCGAGTGCTTCCTGGTGCTGCGCGGCATCAAGACGCTTCCCGTTCGCATCCGCCAGCACGAGGAAAACGGCCGCGCCGTGGCGGAGTTCTTGTCCACGCATCCCAAGGTAAGCAAACTGGCCTATCCGGGACTGAAGAGCCATGCGCAATACCACCTGGCCGTGAAACAGCAACAGGGCTTCGGGTCGATGATGAGCTTCGAGCTGAAATCGCGCGATGAGGCGGCCCGGTTCCTGACAGCCCTCAGGATCTTCCTGAATGCCGAGTCGCTGGGCGGCGTGGAGTCGCTGGCCTCGCATTCGGCCACCACCACGCATGGCTCGGTGAGCGAAGAAGTGCGGCGGAAGATGGGCATTAACGAGGGCCGCATCCGTCTGTCGGTCGGCATCGAGGACAAGGAAGACCTGATTGCCGACCTCGACCAGGCGCTGGCCACGGTGTGAGGAAGGCCCATGACGGAATCAACGTGGATTCTCGCCATCGATACTTGCGGCCCTTCGGGATCTGTGGCGCTGGGAAGGCTGCCGGGGCGCGACCTTGAGATTCTCGGCGAGATCGAACTGGCCGGCCGCACGTATTCGGCGACGCTGGTTTCGGCCGTTGCCGGGCTGCTGCAATCGGCTGGCACCGCACTTCGCGATCTGGGTGGCCTTGTGGTGGTGAACGGGCCCGGCAGTTTTACGGGCGTGCGCGTCGGTGTCAGCGCCGCGAAAGGCCTGGCTGAGGGCGCAGGAATTCCGGTCGTCGCGGTTTCGCGGCTCGAGGTGCTTTCGCGCAAAGCGGGAGCGCCTTCCTCAGCTCTCGATGCCCATCGCGGCGAGGTGTACTTGCGGCTTGAGCGCCGCGGTTCCAACCCCATCGAGCTTCTCGCCGGTCCTCGCGAGCTGGCTGCAATCGATCCGGCGCCGGTCCGCGTGGCCGTGTGCGACGACGGGGCGGCGGCCGTCCTCGAGTCGGCATGGCCCAACACCCAATTGGTTCGGGTGCCCGCACCTCTCGCGAGCGATGCTCTCCGGCTGGGCGAATTGTGGCTGGTGGCTGGCGCTGCCGTTGACCTGGCGCTGCTGGATGGGCATTACCTGCGCCGCTCCGATGCAGAAATCTTCGGGATCGATCTCGTTGCCCAGACTGCCGGTATGCGCCCGTGAATCTCGACCCTGCAAGCACGCGCATTCGGCGCATGACGGCCGCGGATCTCGGCCAGGTGATGGAGCTGGCCGCGAAGGTGCCCGAGGCGCCACACTGGCCGGAGCCGGCCTATCGGATGGCACTGGATTCTGGGTCGAACGTGAGGCGCGTAGCGCTGGTGGCAGACGATGGCCCGCTGGCCGGTATCTTTGGCTTCGCGATTGCCAGTTTATTGCCGCCCCAGGCCGAGCTGGAGACGGTTGCGGTGGCGCCTGAGCACTGGCGGCAAGGAACGGGGCGCCGGCTTTTTGATGCGCTGGCCACTGAGCTGCGGGCGCAGAACGCTAGTGTCGTCCGCCTGGAGGTTCGCGTCTCAAATCACGCGGCCATCGCCTTTTACCGCAGCCTGGGGTTTGTTCGGGCCGGCTTGCGGAGCCGCTACTACGCTGATCCCATTGAAGATGCATTGCAGATGAAGCTCAGACTGGCCTGAGCCGGACAGCTGCGCACGACAAGACCGGCTGGGCTGCCTGAGGACTGCGTTCCACTTGCGCCGAGACAAATCCGGCTGAGGCTTGTATCGCCTAGGATTACTGATATTCACAGCTTGTATTACCCCCGGCATTTTTCCTGCTTGCCCATCGACCCGGCTCAGCGATATATGTAAATGTTCTAAGAAATCCGGCGGCGTCCGTGTATCTGGATTCCAGCCGCCGCACAAAGGGGGTGCTTGATGGACGAAATACAGGGCTCAACGCTGGGCGAAGAGATCGATCGCCTGCACGCCGAACATCGCCGCTACGCTCAGCGTCTGGAAGAATTGCTTCAGAAGCCTTACCTCACTGAGGACGAACAGCTTGAGGAAATACGGCTGAAGAAGCTGAAGCTGCATGCCAAGGACCTGATCTTTGCGCTGGAACGCCGCGCCCCGGCCGTGGCGTAAGCCCGGGCTCGCACGTTGACCGGCTCCATCGCTCATCGCTCCACCGATGAGATGGCAAGTGTCTGTTGTGTCTCCATTGAAAATCCAATCCCTCAGTACGGACCCCGATTAAACGTATAATCGTTGGGAATCATGGTGCGCGACGGTTACATTTACGGGTTGAGCCTGGTAGGGGTGTCCGCCGTGCTTAAGTGGCTCACAGGCAATTGGATACTGGCAGCCGCCCCCATGGTTCTGGCGGCCTTTTTCCTGTGGTTCTTCCGGGATCCCGGCCGCGCCATCCCTGCCGGCGAGGGCCTCGTCGTATCTCCTGGCGACGGGCTGGTGACAGAAACAGCTTCGATCACTACGCCCGAAGGCGCTCGCCAACGCATTAGCATCTTCCTGAGTGTTTTTGACGTGCATGTGAACCGTTCGCCGATCGGCGGGGTTCTCACGCACGTGGAGTATCAGAAGGGCAAATTCCTGAATGCCATGAATCCGGCGTCGGCGGAGCGCAACGAGCAAAACCTTGTAACGGTACGCGGCCAAGGCGCCGATGCGGGGTTCGAAGTCACTTTCAAGCAGATCGCCGGGCTGCTTGCGCGGCGCATTGTCTTTCGCTGCAAGGAGGGACAAAGCGTGGATCGCGGCCAGCGCGTGGGGTTGATCAAGTTCGGTTCCAGGGTGGATGTGCTGCTCCCCGCCCGAGCGGAACTGCGTGTGAAGGTGGGCCAGCGGGTGAAAGGCGGCGCCAGCGTGCTGGCGGTGGTTCACGCCACGAAAGAGGGCTCGCCGGCCGAAATCCATGCCGTTTCCTTAGGAGGACGGGCATGAACCACACGGATCCTGCCCAGACAAAGGCCAAGCGGCGTGCGCGATTGCGCCGGGGCATGTACCTTCTGCCTTCTCTCTTCACGGCGGGTAGCATGGGGGCAGGCTACTTTGCCATTACTGAAACCGTCAGAGCTATCGCCGACACCGGAAACGCGGCAACGCACCTGGACTGGGCGGCGATCGCCATTCTTCTAGCCATTCCCTTCGATGGGCTCGACGGCCGCATCGCGCGCTTGACCAACACCTCAACCGACTTTGGCCGGGAGTTGGATTCGCTGGCCGACCTGGTGACCTTCGGGCTGGCGCCCAGCTTGCTGGCTTTTGTGTGGGGCTTTCATTTCCTGCCCGATTCGATCCATCCGCCTCTGCGGCAGGATCTGATCGATGCCGGAGCCTTTATCTGTTTTCTTTTTCTTCTTGGCGGCGCCTCGCGGCTGGCGCGCTTCAACATCAGCCCGGATGCTCAGCCGCGCAACCCGGGACGCCCCGACCGCAAGTATTTTGTAGGCATGCCCATTCCCGCGGCAGCAGGCCTGCTGGCCGCTACGGTGCATTTCTTCAACGCCTATCCCGTGGAAGCGTGGTGGGTCGCGATTCTCTGGCTGGTCCTGGTTGGGTTGTGCGGGTTCCTGATGGTAAGCGCGTGGCGCTTCTGGTCGGCCAAGGAAATCAACTTCTCGCGCCGCCATCCTTTTCAGTTGCTGTTGCCGCTTGCCGTCCTGGTATGCGCTGCGGTTTTTTTCTCGCAAGTGGCTCTCTTTACTGCCGCCTTGATTTACATGTTTTCAGGAATATGGGCCCGCGCCGCGTATGGATGGTCGCGGCGGCGGAGACGGAGACCGGGAGCCGGAGCCATCTCCAGCACTCCCAATGAGCCGGAATCGCTGGGCCACCGGTTCACCGATTAGGCCGGAGCGGTGCGACCAGCGTCAGCAAGGTAGAATCTCCATCGGGCCCTTTCGCGCGTGAAGCGCATTCATTCGCTCTGATCAAGGACGCCTGTGTACAAGATTGCCATCGCCGGCGCTTCGAGCCTGCTGGGCCGTGAGTTGAAGGATGTGCTTTCCGACTCGCCTCTGGCTTCGGCCAACTTCGCCTTGCTCGACGAGGAAGAAGCGCAGGGCCAGCTCGATCAGGTGGGCGATGAAGTCACTTTCATCCAGGCCATCAGCGCCGAAGCTTTTGATCGTGCCGACTTCACCTTTTTCAGCGGCACGGAGGAGCTTACGCGTCGGTACTGGCGGCAGGCGCTCCGCGCCGGGTCAACGGTGCTGGATCTTTCGGGCGCGCTCGATCAGGAACCCGGCGTGCTGGTGCGCGCGCCGTGGCTGGGAACGGAAGCCGCCGCCGTAGATTTGTTCACGCCCGCCGTTGTGCCTGCGCATCCTGCAGTCATTGCCCTTGCGCTGCTCATGGACCGGCTGCAGCACGCCGCTCCGGTGCGCTTTGCAGCCGCCACGGTCCTGGAGCCGGCCAGTGAGTTTGGCCGCGTCGCCATGGACGAATTGCACCAGCAGACGGTGAGCCTCTTGAGCTTCCAATCGTTGCCGCGCGCGGTCTACGACGCGCAGGCCGCGTATAACCTGCTGTGCGGAATGGGAGAAAGTTCCGCGGTGAGCCTGCCCGCGGTGGAGGCGCGGATTCGCCGTCAATATGAGGCGCTGACCGCGGGTCGCGGGCCCGCCCTCGCGGTGCAGGTGATCCACGCTCCGGTCTTCCATGGCTTAGCTTTTTCCATCGCTGTAGAGTTGGAACGGCCAGTGGAGACCATGGCGCTGGAAGAGGCGTTAAGCGGGGAGCATGTCGAGCTGATTGCCGACGATACCGATTCCCCGTCGAACCTGGCCGCCACCGGTCAAAATGACGTTCTTCTGCGCTTGCGGCCGGAGCCGATGGGCCGGAATTCCAGATTTGCCTCGCGCCTCTGGCTCTGGGCTGCCGCCGATAATCTGCGGCTTGCTGCCCAAAATGCGGTCCAGTGCGCGCTGGAGTTACGCCGCCTGCGTCCGCAGGGATCGGTGCAGTAGATCACCGCGTCCCGATTCGCTCCCACAATTGCACGATGTAGCTATCCGTCATACCCGCGATGTAATCGGCCACGGTGCGAGCCAGCCCCTCGGTGGAAACTTGTGCCTGGTGGTCCTCCGGCATCAGCGCAGGTTCAGCCATCAGGTATTGAAAGATTCCGCCGATTACTTCCTCCGCGTGCGCGTGCACCTGCTGCTGCTCAGGAGAGTTGTAGAAGTTCGCGTAGAGGAAATCCTTGATGCCGCGGCGGGCCTCTTCCATTTCCGGGCCAAGACCAACGAGCCTTCTCGGGGCGCGGCGGATCTCGTCCAGCGTGGTCGCGCCCAGCACGATGACGCGCGCGCCGATTTCTTCAATCAAGTCGGTTACGAGCCCATTGAGCATCCGCCGCAGCGCTTCATAGACAACTAGTTTGGGTTTGGCTTCGGGATAGGCTGCCGCCACGTCGTCGTGAATGCTGCGGAACGGGGGCAACGCTTCGCGCACCTGATCGAGCTCGAGAATGCCGGAGTCGATTCCGTCATCCAGGTCGGCGGTCAGGTAGCCAATTTCGTCGGCCACGTCGATCAACTGGGCTTCAAGAGGCGGGAAAAGCGCGAGGGAGTACTCGGCCAGCTCGGGATAGTCGCCGACTGAGTAATCGCGGGAGTGTTTGACAATACCCTCGCGCACTGCGAGCGTGAGATTGAGCCCGCGAAAGGCTGGATAACGTTCTTCAAACCAGGTGACGATGCGCAGCGCGTGTAGATTGTGATCAAAGCGGAGCTGGTGAGCGCGCAGGGCTGAGTCGAGAGCCTTTTCGCCGGCGTGGCCGAAGGGCGGATGACCGATATCGTGCGCCAGAGCGAGGGTCTCCACCAGTTTCACGTTCAGTCCCAGTGCGCCGGCCACGGTGCGCGCAATCTGCGCCACCTCCAGCGTATGCGTGAGCCGGCTGCGGAAGTGGTCTGACAGGCCTTCGGCCGGCAGACGCATGAAGACCTGGGTCTTGCCGGCCAGGCGGCGAAAGGCGCGCGCATGCAGAACCCGCGCCGCGTCCCGCGAAAACGGAGTGCGGTAAGGATGAGGCGGCTCAGGGTAGACCCTGCGTGCAAGCTCGCTGTCGGGGCTTCCGGTCACGGCAATCGCCGCGGGAAGCCGGCCTATGTACTCGGTCCTCTGCATTTTCATCGATGTCGTGTGCATGGTTTGGGTGCGAAAGATGCGTCTCGTCTGGTTATACCGCAAAAAGGGACGCTCGCGGGCGAAAAGCCGGCTTCAGTGGCGCACATCACATCATGCCGTGATTCAGGCCTTCGAAAAGAATGCGTGCGTGTGATCGGATGGACAAAAGCTTATATCTGGGAGTACTATCCTGCGGAATTTTTCTAGGGTCCGCTGGCGGCGCGATAATGGCAGGCGCGCGGACGGGCGGATCTTCAGGCCGCAATGGGAGGGAAGCATGAAACCAATAAAGGGAGTTGCGCTGGCGCTTGCGGTGTTGGCAGCGTTGTTGATTCCAGGGTGCGGAGCAAGGCACTCGCTCAATGAGGTGTATTACCTGGTAGCGAGCAACATGTCGACCAACTATTGGCAAACCGCCGTGGCCGGCTTCAAGAAGGCGGCGGCGCAGTACCAGGTAACACCGAAAGTGGAGGGACCTGACAGTTACGATCCGCAGGGCGAACTGGCCGAGCTGCAGAAAGCTGTGGCGGCCAAGCCGGCCGGCATCCTGATCTCGGTCGCCGATGCGGCCGTGTTGACACCGGGAATCGACGCGGCAGTGAACGCGGGCATTCCCGTCATTACCGTGGATTCCGACGCCTCAGGCAGCAAAAGGCTCTACTTCATCGGCACCAACAACCTTGAAGCGGGGCGTCTGGGCGGCCGGAGAGTGGCCGATAAGCTTAACAACAAGGGCAATGTCGTCTTCTTTACTATTGCCGGCCAGCCCAACCAGGAAGAGCGGCTGAAGGGCTTCAAGGACGCATTCAGCGGCCAACCGAATATCAAGATCGTCGATGTCATCGATATCAAGGGCGAGCCACAGGTCGCCTTCGACAGAACGCAGCAGCTGCTGGCGCAGACAGGCACCCAAAAAATCGATGCGTTTGTCTGTCTCGATTCGGCTTCGGGCAAGATGGTGGCCGACGCCATCAAGCGGACCAAAGATACCAGCCGCATTCTGGTGGCGTGGGATGTGAATCCCGACACGCTGCAGGGGATCAAGGACGGGGTGATCGAAGCGACGGTGGTGCAGAAGCCTTTCACCATGGGTTATGTGGGGCTGAAGGCGCTGGACGAGATTTATCACTATCCGCCGGCGCAGCTGACCAAGGATTTCAGCACCGATGCCTTCGCACCCTATCCGGCATTTATCGACACCGGCACATCGCTGGTGGATAAGAGCAATGTGGACGGGTACCTGGCCGACGCAACGGCACACGCGCAATAGTGCCCAGCAAAACTAAGGGGCCCACGGGTCAGGCGTCCCGCGCGGACAAGATTCCTCCGTGGGGCGAATGTCCCGATTTTAGACGGGCAAAGTACGAGCCTCGCCGCGAGGTCGCTGCGCTTATTCCGGCTTGACCTGGCCCTCAGAGCCTTCTTCTCTGGCCAGCCGCATGCGGGCGCTTTCCAGCTTCTTCTGCACCTTGGCGGGGTCGCCCGGCTCAACGTCGGCGGGCGCCGACTTGGCGAACTCATCAAGTGAGAGCTCCCACTGCGCCGCGGCCAGGCGGATGCGATTGGTCTTCTCGTAGAGATCGCCGAGATGCATGTGCACGGTGGGATCGGTCTGGTCGCGATTGACGGCCTGACGCAGGTTGTCTTCGGCGAGTTCATACTCGCCCATCTTGAAGTAAACCCAACCTAACGAATCGAGATAAGCGCCGTTATTGGGCTCGATGTCGACGGCCTTGCGGATCATGGTAAGCGCCTCAGGCAGCTTGATTCCCTTGTCGGCCCACATATAACCCAGATAATTCAGGGTCATCGCGTTCTGAGGATCGATATCAAGCGCCTGGCGGAAGGACTGCTCGGCCTGGTCAAAATGCTTTTGCCGCTCGGCCAGTTCGCCGCGCAGAAAGAAGAGGTAGGTGCGATCTTCTTTCTTGGTTGCCAAGGGCGCACCCTTGTCGAACGCATCTTCGGCATCCTTCCAGCGGTGCAGCCTCACGTCCATCTGCCCCATGGCAAACCAGATGCCGCGCTGCTCGTCAGGCGTGGCGCCGTCAAGCAGGCCCTTGGCCATGGCCAGCCCTTCGTCGGGATGGCCGTCATCGGCGAGTTCACCCGCCAACAGCAGCTTCAGATCGCGATCCTTAGGATCGGCTGCGACGGCCTTGCGGGCCACATCGAGCGACTTGTCAAACTGGTGCGCATCGCGATAGGCGTCCACTTCGCCCTGGTAGCCGCGCGATGCAATGCTGCCGCCCAGGTCGATCATTTGCTGGTATGCGGCAATGGCGTCGTCGATCTTGTTCTGTTCGACATACACCGATGCCAGCCGCTCCAGGAAGATGCTGCGATTGTTCTTCTCCTCGTCGGTATACGCGCCGTTGGCATGCGAAATCTGGCGGGTGTCGCCGTTGGCGGGCTGCGAGATCTGAGGGGAATCCAACATCTCCTTGTAGACTTGCACGGCCTCGTCGAAATGGCCCAGGATGTCAAGCAGGAGCCCTTCGTTATATCCCGCTTCCAGCGAGTTGGAGTCGATTTTGAGCGCCTTGCGCACCGTGGCCAGCGCATCTTCATACTTGTGCTGGCGGCGCTCGATCTCGGCGATATGCACCAGGACCTCGGCATTATCGGGGTTGGCGTCGGCAAGCTCCTTGTATTCTTTCAGCGCCTCGTCAAGCTGGTCGTTGTTGAGCAGGGCCTGGGCCAGGGCATCCATCGTGTCCATGTCGCCGGGCTCCAGATCCACGGCCCGTTGATAAGCGGCGATGGCGTCCTTGGGCTGCTTCAACTGGTCGAAGAGCGCGCCCAGCGTGAATTCCATCTTGGGCGTGCGGCCGTCCTCGGGAACCGCCTCGATGGCTTTCACGGCTTGCTGCACGTCGCCGCTCTCCGCGTAGAGCCGTGCCAGGTTCAACACCACGTCCTCTGATTCAGGCTCGATCGACTGGGCGATCTTGAACTGCTCCTCCGCTTTGGCCTGGTCGTGCTTGACGCTGTAGAGTTGCCCCAGCACCATGTGATCTTCAACGCTCCGCGGCTGCAAGGAGACAATCTTCTCAAACTCGGTGATGGCCTGCTGCAGAATCTCGTCTGAGGGCGAAGTGGACGCCTCTGCGCTTTCGCCCTCGCCCAGCTGGCGAAGATAAATCCGGCCCAGCAACTTATGAGCGTCGATATCGTCGGGCGTGTTCTTAAGCAGAGCGCGCGCCGTGACCTCGGCGTCGTGGACGCGGCCGGTGCGGAAATAGAGATCGGCAAGCCCGTTCATCAATTCTGCTGAATTGGGGTCAGAATTGAGCGCCAGCTTGTACTGTTCAATGGCCTGGTTCACCTCGTCGGTGCGCCCTTCTGAGATGGCGTCATCCTCGTACACGCTGGCCAGGGCTAGGTGATAGTAGGCGAGGGCGCGATCAACTTCGCCGGCCGGAGCGGCATTCTGAATGCCGAGCACAGTTCCCTGCGCACCCTTCAACGCTGCCGCGGGCTGTGACGCCGGCGTGCTGGGCTGGGCCTGCTGCGTCTTCACCGGGGCGGGCTGAGTGTTTGCCGCAGGGGCGCTTTGAGCGCAGATGGCAACCGGAACCAGAAACAGGGTGGTGGCGGCTAACTTTGGCCTGAAGGACAGGGGTAGGAGATTCTTTGTCATCATGCAGGGGTTTCCCATGCTCTCAGCCGGCAAAGCGGCACAATGTGCTCACAAGAACCGAATCGGCGGCGCAGGCAGTGGTGCTGAACCAATCTGCCTACTCTTAAAGACGATTTTACCTGTCATTAGTCGCAAGTGCGCGCCAAATTGAGGGAAATTCGTCCCTTTTGCCGCGTGACTAACGCTTTTGGGTGACATTGGAGCGTAAGACACGATTTCAGGGTGCGCGATCAGTGGCGGAAGTGGCGAATCCCCGTGAAGACCATGGCCAGGCCGAGTGAATCAGCCGCCGCGATCACGTCATCGTCGCGCACCGAGCCGCCCGGCTGGATGACTGCCGTCGCTCCTGCCTGAGCTACTGCCTCTAGACCGTCAGGGAAAGGAAAGAAGGCATCGGAAGCGGCCACGCTGCCCTTCAGCGGCAGCACCGCCTTCATGGCGCCAAAGCGCGCAGCGTCCACACGGCTCATCTGCCCCGCGCCCACGCCCAGCGTTTGGCCGTCGCGCGCGTAGACAATAGCGTTTGATTTCACGTGCTTCGCGATGCGCCAGGCAAAAAGCAAACTGCGCAGCTCCTCTGCCGTGGGCGGTCGCCAGGTCACCACCTTCAGCTCCGATTCCGTCACGCGGCCCGTGTCTGCATCCTGCAGCAGCAGACCTCCCGACACCTGTTTCACCACGGGGCGCGGCTCGGCGGCCTGCACTTCGACCAGGCGAAGATTCTTTTTTGCAGCAAAGCGCTCGCGCGCTTCCGGCGAAAACGCGGGTGCGGCAATGGCTTCGACAAACAACTTGGCGATTTCTTCGGCCCCTGCTCCGTCCACCTCGCGATTGATGCCGATGACACCGCCGAAGGCCGAGACGGGATCGCTGGCCAGCGCCTTCTGGTACGCCTCAAGCACTGTGGAGCCCGTCCCTGCCCCGCACGGGTTGGTGTGCTTGACGATGATGACGGCCGGCTCCTCAAACTCTGCGGAAAGCTCCCAGCACGCGTCGAGATCGACAAGGTTGTTGAAACTGAGCTCCTTGCCCTGCAGTTGGCGGGCTCCCGCAATGCCCTTGCCGAAGCCGCCGGCGTAGAGCGCCGCGCGCTGATGCGGATTCTCTCCATACCGCAGTGCTTGCTTGAGTGGCAGATTGATGCGCAGTGTGGGAGGCAGAGCGGAATCGTCGAGTAATGCAGCGGCCTCGGGCGCGGGCGCTTCCGGCAGCCGTTCCAGCGTATCGGCAATGGCTCCGTCGTAAGCTGCCGTGAGCGCAAAGGCCTGTTTCGCCAGCCGCCAGCGCGTGGCGCGTGTGAGCGCGGCGCCGTGGGCTTTCATCTCTTCGGCCAGCGTCACGTAGTCAGCGGGTCGCGTCACGATGGCCACGTCTTCAAAGTTCTTGGCTGCGGAACGGACCATCGACGGGCCGCCAATGTCGATGTTTTCAATCAGATGCCCGAAGGTGACGCCGGGCTTGGCAGCGGTTGTCTCAAACGCGTAGAGATTCACCACCACCATGTCGATGGGCAGGATGCCCTGGGCGGCCACGGCCGCTTCGTGATCGGCGTTGCCGCGGATATAAAGCAGGCCTCCATGGACGCGCGGGTGCAACGTCTTCACGCGGCCGTCCAGCATCTCAGGAAAGCCTGTCAGATCGCTAATGTCTTTGACCAAAAGCCCTGCCGCACGCAGTGCCTTTGCCGTGCCTCCGGTCGAAATCAGCTCGGCGCCAAAGCCGGCCAACGTGCCGGCAAACTCCACCAAACCGGATTTGTCAGTCACACTGAGCAACACGCGACGGATTGGCTTCGCACCCGACGCAATTCGATTCCTTTCCAAACTCGCCATTCCGGTCCCGCCTTCAGAATCCGTGCCCGCACGCTGCCGTGGAGGGTGCTTCGTCAACCAGACTCCAGACTACATCGCGCAACCATGCAGGATTTTGCAGTGCGAAACGGACCGCAAATGCACACGACGGTTCGCTCGTGCACCATCCGCAACAGGAGCCCGCGAATGAGCAGGAAATGCTTTAGAGTGGAACTATGGGAGCAGCTCCCTCGGCACCTCAGCCGGAAATCCTTCCTCCGGCCAATCAATACGTGCCTCGGCCGCCCCGGCCGCGGCGCAGATGGATGTCCGCTCCGGCGACGAATACGCTGGTAGGCATCAACTGCGCGGTGTTTCTGGCCATGGTGGCCAATGGCGTGAGCGCTTGGGATCCGACCGTGGCTCAGGTCATGCGCTGGGGCGCCGACAATGCGGGCAGCGTGCTGATTGACGGGCAGTGGTTACGCATCGTCTCGGCCATGTTCGTGCATGTGGGCATCCTGCACCTGGCCGTCAACATGTGGTGCCTGTGGAACCTGGGCTTGCTGGCCGAGCCACTCATGGGCTCGTTCGGCCTGTTCGCGGCCTACATCCTTACGGGAGCGGCCGGCAACCTGCTTTCCACCTGCTACAACTGGGTGCGGCCCATGCACGACGGCGGAAACATTGTGTTTCCCGCCGGAGCGGGAGCTTCCGGGGCGGTCTTCGGCATTGCCGGCACCCTCATCGTTCTCCTCAAGTCCAGCCGCCTGCCCATTCCCCAATTCGAGCTCAAGCGCTTGCGCAAATCCGTCATTTACTTCGCCGCCATCAACCTCGTGCTGGGCCTCGCGGTCAACTTCGGTAGCGGGTTTACGGGGGTTGAAATCGATAATTCTGCGCACATCGGCGGCTGCATTTGCGGACTGCTGTTTGCCGCTCCACTGGTGCCGCGCATCGGCTCGCCGCGCAGCGTCTTTACCTTGCGGTTGCGACTGGCCATAGCGGCCACCGTTATCCTGCTTGTGCTTTTCGGGTTCTACGTGGCCCATATCCCGCCGCCGCAGAGCTGAGACCCGGCAGCGTCAGCGCGTCGCGGTGGCGGCGAACTTCTTCACCATGGCCAGCAGCAGTTTGCGGTCGCTCTCATTCAGGTTCGACGAATAGCGGCGGATTTGCGTCAGGAATCGCAGCTCGTCGTCGGAGAGATTTTGCGTATTCATCTGGCGCGCCAGCGTGTCGCTGGCAAAGAACTGCGCAATCGGCAGGTCGAGGGCGTGGGCGATCTTGGCCAGCGTGTCGAGCGAAGGCACGGTATGTCCGTTTTCCACGCGCGAGAGATAGCAGCGCAGCAGGCCGGTTTTCTTTTCAATGTCGCCTTGGGAAAGTCCCTTTTGCAGCCGGTAAGAGCGAATCGTCGTGCCGATTTTCATCCCGTTCCCATCCCGTGTGAACCGCACCGGTGTTCTGCGGTGCAGTATCTATCAGAAAACTATTAGCACAAGAGTTAACATGCCGCAACGAGGATTGCAAGCACAAAGTTAGCCGCGCTTCAGACATCCTCCCCGGTTCGCCTTGACCGGTAGCCGGCCAATTCGTAAACCTTGACGATGCGCGGGCCGTCAGACTGAATACGGGCAGGCGAGGTCGAGTGGCGCAAATGCAGCGGGCAGCAACATGGCGTGCAGGTGCGGCGGGCATGGTTGTGGCCGGGTGTTTGATGGCCTTCGGCCAAGGTCCTGTGCCCGCAACCGCCACGCCCGCGCCGCAGAGCGTTCCCGCAAGCACAAGTCCCTCTCAACCAGCGCAAGCCCCGGCAGATACGTCTCCAGCCGCGCAAGCACCAGTGCCGGGGGCGCAGGCTCCAGCCAATCAGCCGCCCGCGGGCCAGAGCGCGGCGCCGCCGGCCGGCGGCCAATCGCCGGCAGCAGCCCATCCCGTCGCCGGCGGACGGCTGCATGGATCCGTGAAGAGCGGCACCATTCCGCTGCCGGGTGTCACCGTCACGGCGCAAAACACGCTTACCGGCAAGCGCTACTCCACCACCACTGACGTCAATGGCTCATGGTCGATGAATATTCCGCAAAACGGGCGCTACGTCATCCGCACGCAATTTGCGGCCTTCGCCCAAGGATCGCAGGAGGCGGTTCTGAACGCCTCGAGCCACGACCAGGCAGTGAATTTCGAGTTGATTCTGGCCTCGCGCCAGGCTGAGAAGGAGCAGGAACAGGCTCGTGAGGCCGCGCGCCAGGGCGGCGAAGCGCAAAGCGTGCGGCAGATGGCGGGCAATGAGCCCGAAAGCGTTAGCCTGATGAACGCGCTCACCGCCGACACGGATACCGGAGCCGGCACCGAGGGCGTAAGCGGCGCGGCTTTGCCATCGATCGCGGGAAACGCCGACTTCAGTGACGAGTCGGTGGCGATCACCGGGCAGGCCGGGCAGGTGAGTGCATTCGCAGGGATGGATATGAATCGGGTGCGCGATGCGGCCCAGACGATCCAGATGCAGGGTGGATTGAATGGTCAAGGTACGCAAGGCGCGCAGGGTACGCAGGGTGCTCAAGCTGCGCTCGGCGGACAGGGTGGACTTTTCGGCGGATTTGGCGGCGGCGCGGGTTTTGGCGGGGCGTTTGGCGGCGGGGGATTCGGCGGAGGCGGTGGCTTCGGCGGCGGACCGGGCGGAGGGTTTGGTGGGCGTGGCGGCGGTTTTGGCGGTGGAGGCGGACGTGGCAACTTCCGCGGATTCAATCCCGGCCAACCTCACGGCGCCATTGCCTGGAACAACACCACTTCCTACTTCAATGCGCAACCGTTCGATTTGACCGGCCTGCCGGAGACGCAGCCGGTCAACGGGTCCAATAAATTCACGATCACGTTCATGAGCGCCCCGTATATTCCCCACCTGACCAAGCCCAGCGGCAAGGATACGGTCTTCTTCACACTTGCCGGAACGCGCGGATCCACACCCGAAGAGTTCAACGAGACAGTGCCCACGCTGGCGGAACGGAACGGCGACTTTTCCGCATCGGGATTGCCTCTGATCTACAACCCTGTGACCGGCCAGCAGTTCAGCTACAACGGCACGCCCAACGTGATTCCCCCGTCGGGGGCCGCGTACCAGTCAATCTCGCCCCAGGCCGCGGCATTGCTCGCCTATTTTCCTCAACCATTGCCTAACGGCGAAACCGTCGACGGCTACAACTATCACGCCATCACCACCGAGCAATCGAACTCCACCAACGGAGGCGTGCGCTACATGCGCAGCCTGGGCGCCAACGCTACTCAGCCCGGCGGACGCGGAGGCTTCGGTGGAGGCGGCGGGCGTCGCGGCGGCGGCTCGCAGAATCAGGGGCTGCGCCAAAGCATCAATCTCAACTTCAACATGGCCCACACCGCCTCCGAGCTGGTCAATTTCATTCCTGAGCTGGGCGGCAAAAGCGCTTCCAACTCCTACTCCCTGCAGGCCGGCTACACCGTCGGCTACCATCGCGTGACCAGCATCTTCAATTCCAGCTGGAACCGCAGCACCAGCAACACCCTGAACTTTTTCACCGACAGCTCCGACAATCCCGCCGGCGCCGACGGCATCGACATTCCCAACAATGTCCCGCTCAATTACGGCGTACCGTCGATTCAATTGAGCGAATTCAACGGCCTCTCAGACCAGCAGCCCAGTTTCTCCACCGCGCAGACGATTTCGCTTTCAGAGGTTTTGAGCTGGATTCACGGCAAGCACAACATGCGCTTTGGCGGCGATTACCGGCGCGTGCAGCGTAACTTTCTGGCCGGCTCGAACGGCACAGGAGCATTTACCTTCACCGGCCTTTTCACTGAGGATCCGGCCCAGGACGCGACCACCGGCTCGGCGCTCGCCGACTTTCTGCTCGGCCTGCCCCAATCCACCAGCTTGAACTCCTCGCTCCAAAAGAGTTACCTGCGCGACAACGTCTACGACGCGTACGCCATGGACGATTGGCGGGCATTGGCCTCGCTCACGCTGAACTACGGCGTTCGCTGGGAGTTCTTTGCGCCCTACACTGAGAAATATGATCGTTTGGCCGATGTGGCGACCAATCCGAGTGAAGCCTTCACCAGCGAGACCGAGCAGACCGCGGGCGAAAACGGCCTGCCTGCATCGCTCGTTTTCCCCTGGCATAAAGCCTTCCGGCCCAGCGTGGGGCTGGCCTGGCGCGTGCTCAAGGTCAAGAGCATGGTGGTCCGCGCCGGCTACGGCATGAATTACAGCGTCGGCCAGTACGCCACCTTTGCCACCGCCATGGCGCATCAGCCGCCATTTACCAACGAACAGACCAACGAGGAAGAGACGGCCAGTGGCACTCCGTCGTCTGCCTGCGCCCTTACTGGCACCTGTTTCACGCTTGCCAATGGATTTCCGGCGCCAGCCACGCTGGGCAACTACGCGCTCAACCCCAACTATCCCATGCCTTATCTCATGGCGTGGAACCTCGACATGCAGAAAACCCTGCCTTTGGGCATCGTCCTCAACCTGGGTTACAACGGAACGCGCAGCAATCATCAGGCCACGGTCGTCGCCCCACGCGCCATTCCCACCAGCCCGCTTACCAATCCCGGCAACCTGGTCTTCGACTACTACGAAGCGGTGTCGTTCTCCAAATTCAATGCGGGCACCGTGCGCGTCAACAAGCGCCTGCAAAAGGGCATCGCCTTAGGCGCCAACTACCAGTACGGGCACATCATCGATGATGCCGGCGCGCTCAACAGCGGAGGCGGCGCGAGCATTCAGGACTGGCAAAACGTGCTCGGCGACCTCGGTAACTCCAGCATCGACATTCGCCACTCCGTCAGCGGCACCTATCTTTACGAGCTCCCGTTCGGCGAGGGCCGCATGTGGGCCACGTCGGGCGTGCCCAATCATATCCTCGACGGGTTTTCAGTCTCGGGTTCGTTCACCTTTGCCACGGGCGGCTGGCTTAGCCCCAGCTACACGGCTTCGGTCCTCACCACGGCCTGCGGTACGGGTGGCACCTTCCGGCCGAATCTTACCGGAATCTCTCCAACCGCGGGCGGTGGCTCGCAGCACGAGTGGTTCAATCCCGCGGCTTACGAGGCGCCAACCGTCAACCCGGCGTTTCCGTGCGGGGCCTTTGGCGCCGCGCCGCGCAACTCCATCGAAGGACCGGGCACGGTCCAGAACAATATGGCGCTTTCCAAAACCATCGACATGGGCGAGACACGCAGCATGGAGATACGCGCGACCATTAGCAACGTCTTTAACACTGTGCAGTTCTCTGGCGTAGGCACCACCGTCAACCTGCCCAACTTTGGCCAGGTCACCTCCACTCCGAACAACGGCCAGATGCGGTCGTTCGTATTCATGGCGAGATTCAGGTTTTGAGACCCAGCGGAGTTAGCGGGGTTGGCGAGCTAGCGGAGTTAGAACTTGCTGAACGGATAACGTTTTTGAAAGGGCACGACCTGCCGGGGTCCCCAGCGACAGGTCTTCGTCGCTGGGGTGGCTTGAGTCGTGCCGAGACCGCATACGGAAATTGAGGAACGGGGCCTTAGCCCTGGAAAAATTGTATGGCCGGCATCACCCGAAAAATCGCTGCGGCAATTTCCTTCCTGGCACTCAGCATTGCCGGTCTGCCGCCGCTCCCCGCGCAAAACTCGAGCAAGCCGGCCAACGCTTCAGCCGCGACCAATCCCCCGCAGGGGTCCCAGGTCACGTCGACGCCGCAAGGCGGATTTACGCTCAAGGCTCATGCTGAGCTGGTGTTGACCAACGTGGTGGCGCGCGATGCCAAAACGGGCGAACTGGTGAAGGGCCTTAAGCAGAGCGACTTCAAAATCTACGAGAACGGCAAAGAGCAGACCATCGACACTTTCGACTTCGAGAGCGTGGACATGGCTGCGCCGCTCAAAGAAGACACGGTGAGCGAGCTGGCCGCCGGCCCCGCAGGCAGTAAGGCGGTGGTGGTGGCCAAACCCGAGGAGCTGCGCAACCACCGGCTCATCGTCATGTTCTTCGACTTGACCTCGATGCAGCCTGAAGATCTGGAGCGCGCCGTGGACGCGGCGCAGGCCTTCTTGAAAACCAAGCTGCAGCCGGCTGACCTGGTGGCGCTGGTTTCCCTCGGCGACACGCTCAGCGTGGACCAGGACTTTACCGCCGAC